>JAAUSC010000181.1 GCA_012031965.1 Scytonema sp. RU_4_4 | reverse complement strand
CATCATATGAAATAAATAGTTAACATTATTAAAATTGACCATTGTTTTTCTATCGGTTGATTCAAGTGAGATTGTAAGAGTTGGTCAAAATTAGAAAACTGTTGATATGAAAACCAATGATTATGTATATAAAAGTAAGAGTACTTAGCCAAAGAACAAGAGAATAAAACCAAATCTTTTTTTGCTGAATTTGTTTGAAGCTAAAATCTAAAAGAGAAAAAAGCATCAAAGGTATAAGAAAGATAGTAAAGAGTTTGGTTTGTAATGATAGTGCAAGTAAGCCTCCAGAGAAAACTAGAAAATACTTGCTAAAATGTTCTTTATAAAGAGTGAGAAAATAAATAGAGAGCATTGCTAATGAAAGCGATGGAAGACCAATCATCACACAAATGCTCAACCGAATATATAACCAAGAATTGAATAGTAAAACTGTGGCTACTAGTGCTGGTACAATTCCAAGTTCACGACGGATGATTTGATAAAAGCACCATAGCAATAGTGCTGAAAACAGAACGCTCAAAAAACGTGCAGCAAAGACTGACTGCCCGAATAAACTAAACCATTGTGATAACAGAACTGTGAAAAGGGGTGGTTGGTCGCTCCAAATTTGGGTATAAAGAGAAAACCCTTGCGAATAAAGAAGGGTTTTTATCAAATTCAGACCTTCATCGTAATCCAACTCAAAAGTTTGAGTGATTGGCTTGAACCTGATGGCAATTAAGAAGCCAACCAACAAAGAAATGATGAGCAAGTGAAAGAGAACATTTTTCAGTTTGGGCATACTCAAGCTGGTTTTGACTTTTTAACAAATAAATAAACATCGTCACGCTGGTAGCCCAGTTGAAACAATTGGTTCTTTTTCAGTTGATTGACTAAGTTAGCAGCAAACTCTGGATTACGGCTACCGTCTGGATGCCGCACATTGAGCAGTATATACTCGTATCGGGCGACATTAGAGGGCGGACCACTGATATCATCGACAAAGTGGATAGTAGGTCGATGAGATAAATGAGGCGCAATGCTGTGGGTTGTCAAAACAGCGCCTTGGGTTTGAACTTGTGCGATCGCCTGCTGCGTTGCTTGCCAAGTATCAATAGATCTCAGATACCGAGACCAAAAATATCCATACTTTGCCAGCACCATGAAAGCCACCAACGCCCACAGGATAATTGCTCGTCTGGAACGAAGCCATCCCGAACCGGCAGCTAGAGTGGAAATAACAGCTAGTATCAAAAAAGGTAGTATTGGTAAAGAATACTGGTGAATTAAATCTCGTTGTGCCTGTCTTTGTGAAAGAATATTCAAAACCAAGGCAGGAGTCGCACTCACCAAAGGAGTCAGATGTCTTGGTGCAAGCCCCCAAATAACAGGTGCAACTAACAGTGCCAAATATTCTAGGGAATCTAGTGAAAAGACTTTTCCCAATACTAATCCTGGTTTCAGCGCTAGATTGCTGGCAACTTCTAAAACTGAGTCACCTAAGTCACTGTAACGTGCGATCGCCGCTGCCTCATGATTGCTGTAGTGAGGAATAATCACTTGAGTTGCAATCAAAAACCAGCTAATCCCGATAGTGAGTGCGAATATACCGCAGAAACGTCGTCGTTCAAACACCAGCAGCCAGAAACCCATCGCCGCTACTGTCAGTGATAACACTGCTTTACAACCCAAAATAAAGACGACGCCTACACAAAACCATACCACCCGACCTAACCGCGCCGCCAACACGACTCCCAAAAATACGGGGACAGCCATCACTTCTGGATGGAATTCAAAAAGGTTGACATTAAAAATGAGTGGGTACAGCAAGTAAACGGCTGCCATTGTCATTGCTTGGCTTTCCTTCAGCCCTGCTTGAAGGGCAATAAGCCAGGTGGGCAATGCACCTAAAGCTAATGATACTGCTTGCACAGCTAACAACCAGTAAGGACTTGGGTGAATCTTGTACAGTAAAGCCAATGGATAGACAGCCCAAGCAGCATGATTGCCCATGTGATGGAAGCCCAAAAAAGAGGAAATAGGTGGCATTCCTTGGCTAATCAGGTAAACGACTTGGTTGTAAATTCCCAAGTCGAGAACTCCTGACTGAAACAGGGTGTGTCGTAAACTACTGCATCCCAGTAGAATTAGAGCACTTATGCCACTCATCCAACCAACGGTACCAATATTGACAGTCGATTTTTTCACGGCTATCTAAATTTCGGTTATATCTGATAACTTCAGGTATTATCGATCATTAGTTGACGTTTCATTCGGTTGCGGGGTGTCCAGTTCCGATCTAGGCTTTTGGGCATATTTTTCCCAATTCACAGGGGTGCTTAAATCTTTGTCCTATTTGTGACGGTGCATTCAAGCTTTACCCCACCCAAAGTTCTTGGGCAAATTTAAGAGACAGTCTGACAAGTAAGATAGCAAACAAACCCAGACTTAAGTACCCTTGACGAGGATGGCGAGACAGGAATACACCATAAGCCACACTCAGTGACACAAGACCGTAAGCTAAACGACCCAAGGATATCGTGCCTCCAGAAGCAAGCAGCAAACTGATCCCGCACAAACCATAGATAACAATTACTGGGGTCAATTGAGTGCGTAAATACCACAACATATAACTGCCACCTAGAACCATAGCCGCGTTCAGTAAGTTATAGATGAACCAATCATTCGCTAGTATTAGCAAGCACACCAATAGACCATAGAAGGCGTAGACAACAGGAGGATTCAGGTGCTTACGGAAGCGCCATAAACAATAACCATAGCTGATAACAACGCCAAAAACAGGATATGCAAGTAGTTTTGTATGCCCAATGATTTCCAATGGGATGTGCCGATAGTGACTTGCAGCAGCATATCCAACCAACCCTGTCCATCAAATCCCAGCGAGGGTCGCCATCCGCGTTGTGCATGGATAAATCCAAAGGCATTGCCAAAGTGAATTGCACAGTAGAGGCTAAACAGAACCACTCCCATTGCAGTGGCAAAGCCAGCAACGTAAGCCATCAAGGGTCTACGCTGTTTCCATGCAGCTAATAAAAATGCAGGTATCAGCGCTAATCCTGTGGGACGTGTTGCGGTTGCCATTGCACCCCAAAGGATAGTCCAGTAGTATTGCTTTTTATCAAAAGCTCGCAAAGCTGCAGTACTCAACAGTAAGAATAGCCCCTCAGTGTAAATGACTGTGCCAAACATGGACAACGGACACCAAGCTACCACAGCAGTTGCCCAACGCGCCTCCTTTGTGCCGCAATGCTCTTCTATCCAAAAGTAGATACAATAGAGCGCTGCAAAAAATGCCAAGTTATTTATGAGCGTACCTGCTACTGCAAATGGCAAACCAAGGCGCATGAAAACCCAAATAGCTAAGGGAAATAAGGGAAAAAATGCAAGATTATGTTGTTTCCCATCATCCGTATATTCATAACCAGATGTTGCAATTGAGTAGTAATGTACACTATCCCATGCATGAAACACTCCCCAACCAAATTGAGGGGCACTCCCTTGTGATGGTGCTGACAAGTGTGGAGCAACTACCAACATAGCAGCCCAAATAAATAATCTGCTGACAAGCCAGATTACCGTAGGAAAAAGAAAATCATTTTTCCATAAAACTTTTTTGATAAATATTTGAATTTCAGCCATAAGCTTGAGTGTTATTCAAACTCCTTTATGCATCGACATACCTATGGCTGTCATCTGGTCATTTATTAGTAATATTGCGCACATTTTACTCCTCCACCAAAATGAGTAACTACATGAAAATAACCACAGCTGACAAAGTTTTCAGCCATTTACTATCAGTAGTTATAATTTAGCTGATATCGATATTATTCTAAGCAGTTATATTTAACTATATAGTGTTTATATACACATTTTTTGACTCCTGAGAATTAACTTGGAAAGAAGTATAGAGGCACAAAGCATTCCTTTTGTACAGGTATATGGTCATCACAGTTAGGTCATGAACAAATGTTTGGTAGAAACCCCACTTCCAACCTCTTCCTTTACTAAGGTCAGAGGTGCCAAAGGCTCAGAGGGATTATGGTTTGTGTTTATTTCATACCTTATTTGGAAATGCTGTAGGGGAAATCAATTCAAAAATTTACCTACATCCCTACTACTCTGTCAACTTTGAATTGATGAGTTTCGGTGGGACAAGGCAAGACTTGGTAAGACTTGGAGGACAAGGAAGAAATTCTTAAAAATTTACCCCTCAAGTCAACTTTGACGCTCTACTACACTCTATCCCTCTTTGCATATCTTTATTTTTGGAAAAAATCCCTCAATTCCTTTGCCCAATACTCGCTTTGCTCTCTACCCAATCTCCTGATCTGTCAATCTCTCTATCAGCTTGAATCAGTAAATTGGATGCCAAGGCGCTTACTTGTGTATCCCAAGCAATTTATATTAATGTTGTCTGTCAATTCTTAAACAATTGTGAAAGCAATCACTCTTCTTGGTTCCACTGGTTCTATTGGTACTCAGACTTTAGACATTGTTGCTCAGTACCCCGATCAATTTCGGATTGTTGGGTTAGCTGCTAGGAACAATGTAGAACTGCTGGCTTCTCAGATTCGGCAGTTTCGACCAAGTATAGTAGCTATCTGCTCAGAAGAGAAGCTGCCAGCACTCAAAGAAGCAATCAAAGATTTTACTCCCCAACCGATTTTACTGGCTGGCGATGCTGGAGTCATTGAAGTTGCTCGCTACGGAGATGCCGAAACTGTTGTTACAGGTATCGTTGGTTGTGCTGGGTTGCTACCTACTATCGCAGCCATTGAAGCTGGTAAAGATATCGCCTTGGCAAACAAGGAAACCTTAATTGCTGGAGGTTCCGTAGTTTTACCCCTCATAAAAAAACACAGTGTAAAATTATTACCAGCAGATTCTGAACATTCTGCTATATTTCAATGCCTACAAGGTGTTCCAAATGGAGGTTTACGACGAATTTTATTAACCGCATCTGGTGGTGCTTTCCGTGACTGGGCAGTAGACAAATTAGCAGAGGTCACAGTTGCTGATGCCCTGAAGCATCCTAATTGGACAATGGGACGTAAAATTACTGTTGATTCTGCGACTTTAATGAATAAAGGTCTAGAAGTGATTGAGGCTCACTTCCTTTTTGGGTTGGATTACGAAAATATTGAGATTGTCATTCATCCCCAAAGTATTATTCATTCGCTGATTGAACTACAAGACACTTCTGTTCTCGCCCAACTTGGTTGGCCTGATATGCGCTTACCTTTACTGTATGCTTTGTCTTGGCCTGACCGCATCTACACCAACTGGGAACGGCTAGATTTAGTAAAAATGGGTAGTTTAACCTTCGGTGAACCAGATCATCAGAAGTATCCCTGCATGAAATTAGCTTATGCAGCAGGGAGAGCCGGCGGTTCTATGCCTGCTGTATTAAATGCAGCTAATGAGCAAGCTGTGGCTTTGTTTTTAGAAGAAAAAATTCAGTTTTTAGATATTCCTCGGTGTATCGAATGGGTGTGCGATCGCCACGAACGCGATAATCATCCAAATCCTTCTTTAGATGACATTTTGGCAGCAGATAAATGGGCAAGGGAGGAAGTCTTAAAAGCAACTGAAAACTTGGAAAATCATTCGCGTATAATATCTTTGCGATAAAAAACGACTAACAACGGCAGGTTTTCATTGTATCTCTGTTCAGCGTTCAGCTTACTGCTGAACGCTAAATTATTTTCATTCGTAATTTTTACCTGATAGTAATGTATAAGAATATAAACATATAGTTTTGTTGTTCCTTATGACTCTCGTAATTTAGTCATTCGTTTATCACTCATGATACAGAGAAAGAAAGAAGAAGTCATTTCTATTGCATAAGTTTTCTCTATATACTTTCTCAAATTCCTATACAAAAAATTAAGAATCAAAACTTAATAGTTTTTTTTAAATAAGGTTTTACGGCATACTAATTTTTTCAACTTTTTATTGTATAGTAAGCGCAGAACAACTACAGAAAAAAGCTCAAATCAACTAAATATTCTCACCAAAACAGTAAAAACATAGCCGAAGAGCACTGGCTCCTAAGCACTGCTGAATCGGTGAAGAGAGACTTTTTGTCTGTAATTGTTACACTCATTTAACTTTCTCTCCTCTAATACCTTCATTGGTGAGACTCTCTTTGAAAAAGGTGTATCTATGTTTGCGACTCTGATTGTGTCTTGGATTGTCTATACACTATTAGTAAAAGTCGTGAAAACGACTATGAAAACTGCGTTTATTAGTGCTACTACTATTGTTTTATTGCATGCTGGTCTTGGAATTAGCCCTCAAGAGATTTGGCATCAAATTATACAGATAATTCAAACCTTCTCTCAAGTCATTAGAGTGAGGTAATATCACTTTGGATGTTAATCGTCATTAGTCATTTGTTGAGTACAGAAGACAAAGGACTAATGACAAAAGACAATCCTCACTAGTTAACTTTACGTGTGCCGAATTACTTATTTGTTGACGCTGAAAGCCGTATCAAGGCATCCATAACAGTAGTAGGCAACTGACGCATAATCTTGCCTCTTTCTCGGTCTACTGCTACTAAAGTCACCTGGGCAGTGACATATAATTCTTGCCTATTTGGTGATTCAATTGCATAATCCCAGTTAATATGGACGCCAGTCACCTCAGCCATGCGCGTTCTTACAATCGCTGCCATACCCAATTGAAGCTGACGATGATAGCGTATTGAGAGTTCTACAACTGGTAAATCACAGCCCAAAGCCACCAAATCAGCATATTCAATACCGATAGCTCGCAAGCATGCTACCCGCGCTTCTTCCAACCAAGCTATGTAGGAACCATGCCAGACGACACCTGCATAGTCTGTATGATGTGGGTTGACTCTTATGGGATATTCAAACCAATTTTCGAAGGAATGACTTGCTGGAGTGTCAATTGCAGTGGTTGGTGGAAGTTGTGGTTGTTGTGATTTTTCCTCTGACATATGAAAGTTTTTTGGAGCAAAAGTATAGATTTTCCAAATCTGGAATAGCATAAAATTAGACGTCTGGTGCAATTTATTCGTCTAGCTCCCTCACTTGCTTTCCACTGGGAGGTTTTTTCAGCAACCCTTGAATTTGTGAATTATTGACTTTACTTATCAACATGAATTGATATTTGTTTTGATGCTCAGTCCCAACAAGCTTTAATTTGCAAGCCTTTCAGCCTCTATATTTTGTCGAACTCACGTCAAGTTAGAAAGCTAAACTCATGACTTAGTACTGATGACTCAGTAATGCTTTGGTAAATTTGCAGAAGCATTGCAGACATTAGAAAAAGCGTTAGGCATGAGCCGAAAAAATGAAGAATAGGCGTTAATGTCCCAAGAAAAAACTTATACAGCAACATTTCAGATGACAGCAATTTTCAGGTAAATAGACCACATTGTAGGGGCGCAAGCAAGAGCGCCCCTACGAAAAATTGTGGTTCAAATAGATGAAAAACGCTGTACTTTACCCTCAGGCAAGCTGACCAAAGCCTAAGCCTTACGATAAGAACAAATTGCTTTGATTACAGGAAATAAATTTATACATAGTCAACAGCAAGGTATTGGTTATAACCTTTCGTTACTCCTGCTATTAGGCACCATTTATCTTGATTGGAAATAGTTTGTAATTCTTTTAGCTAGCTCGCTGATTTACATTTATGGGTTACTGGCGATTGTTAAGATACCGATGAATATTTACAATACTTAACAGTCATTGTTACGAATGACCCACCAAATATTAGAGTACCTAATGATAGCAATGTCAAGGAGCTTTGAAATAACGTATTGAAGTTATGAGTTACGAGTTATTAGCTAATGTTACGATTTTTTAACTGTTAACTTTATAACTCTGAACTCTTAACTTTTGACTGCCTAACACCGCTTAGCTAAAATTTTATTACTTATAGAGGTTGGTACAGGATGCTTGACTATATTGGCAAGTTCCTGTAGCTGGTTCACTGCCTCTGCACCCTCTAACTTCATTAATTCACGGTCATCCCGCATCTCCGTCCAAGTGATCCCGTAATCAGAGACTAAAAAGCGAATGAGATGGTTTTCTCCCAAGCTAACCATAAACGAAGCACTATTCATCTGGTCACCGCAGGTGTAGCACGACGCAGGATACCCACGCCTCTCTAAGACAATTGCTAAAGCTTGCAAGTTCATCACTAAGTCCTGGACGAATTGCCGATGTTGTTGTGCTAGTCTCAAAAACATTTTTCCCTCCAAACACCACAGTTATTTGGTCTGTTTTATATTTTCTTTAGATTCTTCCACCAACTGGTATTGTAAACTATTCATTACAATTCACAGATACATATATATATATTTATGAATTAGCTACCTAGTTTAGGGTAGTCGATATAGGTTTTCCGTGTCGTATCAAAGTATTCAGTTTGTAGACCTGAAACATCAAACAGAATTGCTAGACTTTGTGTTACCTTTACAGATTCCGTCGGGGTAGATGGTAAATTTAAACAATCCGCTATAAGGCTAACTCATATTTAACACAAGTCAACTCCAAAAAATACCGATATTGCATTTTTTCTCGGTTACTTTTGTGTATGGTGGCTACCTTTTCTTGCTACAAGGCAGCCATATGTCTTCTCAGACTGTTTTAAAGACGCTGTTCTCTCGTCAAAGATGTGACAGTAGTTAAGCAATGTAAAAATTTTAAGCTATTTACACCAACTTCTTCAGAGGGTATGGCGAAACTGGTAGATGACCGTGGTTGTTTGAGATTCTCGCTTGGAATAAGTAACTTTTGACAGTGCTCAATCCTGAATATTTTTACTCAGTAGTTAATACTCAGCAATCAGCGCTGCTTTAGGAGTCAGCACTATTGGTAGAGGAGTCACTGCGTTACAAAGAGGCAGTGCTGCACTGTCCTGGGTGGGGACGCATGAGCCCCCGCCCTTGGAAAGTGGTGTCACACGACTGCCAACCCGGACGGAGACTGTCTGTAAGGGAAAATCTCTTTATCCACAATCCCAAGTGTAAAACCCAAATCGTTTGACTTAAGACTGACAATAGCTGAACTCAAGATAACCATGTTGCCATTTAGGCAGATATTTTCATCACAGTCTTTGTGGTGGCAATTTATATTTCTTCAAAGAGCAATTCAAAAGAATGACGAATAGCTTTTTGAAAAGTGTATGGTCTCAGAAATACGACAAATTTTAATATGAATAGTTTATTTTACATATAATTTAATTTAAATTAATTTAATTTAATATATAAATATATACTATTTATCCAAGTTGTTCAGTTATCGAAAAACGCCTGACTTTAAGTACACAGGTCAAAACTGAAGTATTTTAAAGTACTTTAAATACGCTTTTTGTTTCAATAAAGATACCGTTTATTAAGGGCACCAACTAGCACATTACGTTATTAATGAGTTTATGTAGGGTCAAAAAAATAACAAATAAGAGAACAAGACAGCCTGGATAACTCAGGCTGTCTTGGTAAGAAAATTATCCAAGCTTGGGTTTAGACAACTTGCCACCAACCAAAAGCTGGACCGATGAAACGAACTGTCACCCAAGCGACGACCAAACCGCCAATACCAATCCAGCTAATCCGAGTTGACCATTGTACGAATTTTTCTGCTTGAGTTTTGGTGATAGGAACCCACGGCAAGATTCTAGTTGTATCTTGACCGTATTTTTCTCCCAATGTAGCTTTACGACGCTTTGCTTCGCCCATAGTGTAAAAATAAATCCCTTCTAAGGCTGATGATAGCGCTTGCTTGAAGCAATTGCTCAAAAAGACTCAAGAAATTTAAACTTAATTGTCATTTGTTCTTTGTCCAAAGTGCTTGACAAATGACCAAGAACTGTCTTCATAAGTTACATTTCTTTAACGCGCCAAATTTTAGCAGTCTTATCTCCACTCCCACTGGCAAAGCTTTGCCCATCAAAATTAAAGACAACAGAGTTAACAACACCGGAATGCCCAAGAAACGTGCGAATGATTTTTCCTGTATGCCAATTCCATAGCTTTATTGTTTTATCCTCACTCCCACTGACAAGGATTTTCCCATCACGGCTAAAGGCAATAGAGTTTACCAAATTCGTGTGTCCCTCAAGAGTTTGAATGAGTTTTCCTGTACCTGCATCCCATAGCTTGATTGTTTTGTCATTACTACCAGTAGCCAAAGTTTGCCCATCTAGGCTAAAAGCAACTGTTCTTACTGAATCTTTATGCCCAGAGAGAGTACGCAGAAGTTGTCCCGTCTTTGGATTCCATAACTTAATTGTCTTATCTTTGCTAACGCTAGCGATTGTCTGACCATTAGGGCTAATGGTAACTGCAAACACTCCCTCAGAATGACCTTTAAGGGTATGAAGAACTTTGCTCGTTTGCACATTCCATACTTTGACTGTATTGTCCCAACTACTGCTAATCAGCATTTGCCCATCAGGACTGAAGACTACAAATCTAACATTTTTGGGATGTTCTTCTAGAGAACGAATCAGTTTCCCAGTTTGCAGATTCCACAGCTTAATAGTGGCGTCTTTGCCACTGCTGGCAAGCATTTGTCCATTAGGACTAAAAGTCACTGATAAAACACCTTTTGTATGCCCAGAAAACGTACGAATCAGTTCCCCAGTCTTTAAATTCCAGAGCTTAATGGTTTTGTCTTCACTGACACTAGCAAGCTTTTGTCCGTCAGGACTTATCGCAACAGACCAAATTCCGTTTGCATGACCTGTGAAGGTTTGTTGAATTTGGACATTTTCCCAATTTGCTCTAGCTTCAACCTGGGAATTTGTCTGCCATTGATAAACTCCACATGCAGCACCACTAAGTGCTAGTACAATCGCAATACCAGTTCCAAGAAACCTTCTAGAATTTTTGCTAACAAAATGCGAATTCTCTGTCGTTTGTTCTTTCATTGCAACCCTCGATGCTTGTAGACTACTGCCATATCTTGATAGTTTTGTCACGGCTACCACTGATTAAGGTGTGTCCCCAAGAACTTGTTGCGACAGACAAAACCCAATCAGAATGTCCAGAAATAGTTTGCCGTAGTTCTCCTGTTTGGAAATTCCAAACTTTGATGGTTTTATCAATACTGGCACTCATAAGGCTTTTGCCATCAAAGCTGAAGCTCACGCCAACGACGCGATCGCTATGTCCTTTGAGTGTATGGAGTAAACTTCCAGTGTGGATATTCCAAATCTTGATGGTTTGATCCCAACTACCACTGGCAAGGGTTTGCCCATCTGGACTAATGGCTATAGACCTAACCGCACTCGTATGTCCCTCAATGGTACGGAGTAACTTTCCAGTTTGTACATCCCATACTTTGATAGTTTTATCTTGACTACCACTGATGAGGGTAAAACCATCTGAACTCAGAGCAACGGAGTAAACAGGAGCAGAATGTCCTTTGAGAGTACGAACTAACTCTCCTGTGTATGCATTCCAAACTTTTATGGTGTTATCTTGAGAGCCACTGACGAGAATTTGACCATCACGACTGAAGGCTACAGACCAAACTGGCAGAGAATGACCTCTGAGTGTGTGGCGCAGTTCCCCAGTCCGAGACTGCCAAATTTTGATCGTGTCGTCTCCACTACCACTGACTAGCGTTTGTCCATCAGAACTAAGACTTACCGTTCTCACGCTATCAGAATGTGCTTTTAAAGTGCGACTCAGTTGTCCGGTGTTTGGATGCCAAATTTTGATAGTCTTGTCTTCACTACCACTGACAAGGGTTAGCCCATCAGCACTCAGCGCAACTGACCAAACAGAGCCAGTATGTCCAGAAAGAGTTCTCACAAGAGTGAGTTTCCTTTCCTTTATATCTGGTTTTATATCTTGTTTGGGCAAGTAGTAAAATGCCACGGCGATCGCAAGTGCAATTCCTCCACAAATTGACAGCCAACTGACAAGCTTACGACGCTTTATTGTGTGATAGTTGACAGTTGTTGAAGTTTCACCAGATAAGTGAGTTTTTGCAGTTTTCGACGCTGGATCACCAGAGGGTGGTTCTGGTAAATCAATCGCAGTATGACTGGTGCTTTGGGAGACAGAATTTGAAGTTGGTGCAGCAGTGGGAGATACTGTCGTTTTTGGAGTCGAGGTTGACACAGGTACATTAACAGTAGTAGGTACAGTACCTGTATTGATATTTTTTAACTCCGATAGAACAGATGCTGCGGTTTGATAACGTTGGCGGTAGTCGGAGCTAGTCATTTTGTCAAGTATAGCTGCCAACTCAGGACTCACCGAACAGCGATCCTGCCAACTTTCGATCCCTGCATACGGACTGCGGGGATCAATGATAGATCGGATTTCTTGAGCAGATAACCCACTCACTGCTTGTATACCTATGACTCCCACCGCATAAATATCACTATTGAGTTGAGGATAGCCATTGAATTGTTCAATAGGCATGTAAGCTGGTGTACCAACTGCCAGTGTTAAATTCAGTTGACCTTGGGAATTGAGCGTGCGGATTTGTTTGACTGTTCCAAAGTCAATTAAAACTAACTTGTTATCTGTCTGTCGTCTGATTATATTGGATGGCTTAATATCGCGGTGAATAACACCGTGACTATGTACAAATACCAAAATCTCTAAAATTTCTGTCAGTAGACAGATAACTTGGTTTGAGTTCCATAATTGTCCTCGCACCAGTTCATGACTTAGAATGTGTCCAGCTATATACTCTTGAACTAAATAGAATTCTTTTTGTTCTTCAAAATAAGCTAATAATTGGGGAATTTGGTTATGCAAACCTAGCTTTTCTAAAGTTTCTGCTTCATTTTTAAACCATGTGTGAATTTTTGGCATTAATTGCGGGCTTTGATTGATAGGTCGCAATTGCTTGACAACACACAAAGGGTGACCCGGACGATGGGTGTCAGCAGCAAGATATGTTTGTCCAAAACCTCCCCTGGCTAGGACTTGAGTAATTTGGTAGCGCCCACCTAGAAGCTGACTGTTCATAGCAGTACTCACGGGTTAAGCAATTTAAAATACGGGCTGAATTCCCCATTCAAAAAAGTAAAGCTTGTTACTGTATGGCGATTTTCAATTGAACGCAATACCTCTGTTGAGGGACAAGACTTTGCCCCTCTATGCTTGGGTGTATTTCACGCAAATGAAAACAGCTATCAGTCCTAGCTACTGTATGCATATATAGCTACAAAATTAGGTCGCGCTATTTCGGATTCAGCGCGTTCCATAATATATTTTAGAGCTCAATAGTAAAGACGACTTAAACTGAATCTTCTTCGCTGTCAGAAGAAAACAGATTGGGTTCGAGGTAGTTGATACGTGCCAGGGGACTGAGGGCAGCCAAAACTTGAGCACCATAGCTACGGATAATCACACGACTATCTAGCAAAGCAACAATGCCTTTACTTTCGCGCAATGGGCGATCGCCCGTTGCAATTCATTCATAGCAATTGGCAACAAGTACAAACGAAACCAATCTTGATGCAAGCGCTTGTAGTGCGCGACTCGACCTGCTACTAAGGGATTTTCTAGAGATGGCAAGGGTAAAGTCGCGATCACCAGAAGCTGGGGAGCTGGCAAAACCTTTTGATGCTCACGCCAAAATTCCCAACCGCTGACCAAAATACCATTCTCATCCAAACAAGTTTTTTCCACCTGTACCCGTGAACCAAACTCAGAGGCAAGAATGGTCCCCACTTGGGATTTCAGCGGTACATCCCCCACGAGCACAACTGTCAATCCGGGTGCTGTGGCGCTTAAGCAGACTAGTGTTAGAACTTTATGAAGAAACGCTGCTTGAAACTCTGGCGTGTTGGGTAGGGGTAACTGGTAGGGTATGTACAATTGAATCGCTTCTGTTTGGTGATCTGAGGAAAATTTGAGGCAAGTTAAGTCGTCTTCCAACCCCAAACGCTGGCGGAACAAGGGAGCTTCAGTTTCCGGTTCTAAAGCACTGCCAATGAACACCACAGGCTGGCGCTGCCAAATAGGCGATAGTATTTTTCCTAATTCAATGGGGACACAATGCAAAGAAAATGAACCATGACGACGAGCAATAGTTGCCCAGAGTAGGGATGGGGAAGATGAGGAAGATAAGGAAGAGAGATTTTCGTTTCTGTGTTGAAATTGCTGAGCGAATTGTTTCCAGGTATCAGGCAGGCTAGATATATCTAAAGCCGAATACAAACGGCTTAAAAATTTCTTCTTCTGCCTGAGAAATCAGATAACATTCGTAGGGATTTGCAGGGTGCTTGAACAGTTCGTGTGTGAGTTGCACCCGTGCAGAGCGAATCACTTCAGCTTGGCTTGGCTGGGCAAGC
>JAAUSC010000027.1 GCA_012031965.1 Scytonema sp. RU_4_4 | reverse complement strand
CTGCGCGTCTACAGTCGGGAAACCCGGACGCCAGATACCTACGGTAGGGAAAACGCCAGATGCTCTACTTGGGGAGACACGCCAGATGCTACAACGGAGGGAACCTCCGCAACGCACTGGCTCCCCAAGACCGCACTGGCTCCCCTCCTGCAGTACTGGCTCCCCACAGCGCTGGCTCCTCATCCTCCACACTGGGTGTTCATCTGCGAATGACGGGTCAACTTCTGTGGTTGCATCGAGACGAGCCGTTACACAAGCATACACGAGTCAGATTATTTTTTGGAGATGAACGCGAATTACGCTTTGTTGACCAGCGTACCTTTGGTCAAATGTGGTGGGTACCTCCAGAAGTTGCACCAGAAAGTATTATTACGGGTTTGGGAAAACTAGCAGTTGATCCTTTTTCAGCGGAATTTAGTGTTGAGTATTTGGCGCTCAAGCTGCGAAACCGCCGCCGTCCCATAAAGACTGCACTTCTCGATCAGTCAGTAGTAGCGGGTTTAGGTAATATCTATGCTGATGAAGCGCTGTTTCTGAGTGGAATTTTACCAGAAACATTATGTACACATTTGCAACCAGAGCAAATTGAGCGTTTGCGCTCTTGCATTATTCAAGTGTTAAAAGCCAGTATTGAGGCTGGTGGTACTACGTTCAGTAATTTCCTAAATGTCAAGGGAGTCAACGGTAACTACGGTGGAGTTGCCTGGGTTTATAACCGTGCTGGAGAACCCTGTCGAGCTTGTGGTAGAGCAATTCAACGGACTCGGTTAGCTGGGCGTTCCAGTCACTATTGTGTTCAGTGCCAACGATAAGCAATTTAAAAGTAAAAATGAAAAAGGTTACAACTAAATATTGAAAACCTTAATGTATAAAAATTAATGTATTCTTCTGATACAATTTTGAATTTAGATTCTGAATTTTGAATAAACGCAGATGAGGGCAGAGAGTTATCTAAAAACTACCTGCGTACGTTCGCGTGCATCTGCGGTTGCAATTTTGGATTCTGAATAAGCTACTACCAGTAGGAAGTTTAAGGAATCCAAACATAGCAGCTATAAAACCAACTGATATCTACCTAAAGAATGTACAAAACATATCCCAAGACAGATAGGGAGGAGGTCACTCCTGGCTCTATATAGACTTCGTGCGAGCTACAATCCTGAGTAAAACATATTTACACACTCACGAGGAAAACTCATGGCTGTAAAAAGAGGAGATATGGTTCGTGCTGTCCGCGAGAAGCTGGAAAACAGTCTAGAAGCACAAGCTAGTGATTCCCGCTTTCCTTCCTATTTGTTTGAGACCAAGGGTGAAATCGTAGATATCAAAGGTGATTATGCCCTTGTGAAGTTTGGGAAAGTACCAACTCCAAACATTTGGTTACGTCTGGATCAACTTGAAGAATTTAAATAACACTCAACCATTAGCAGATATGAGTTATTCCCCTTCCTCCCCAATTAAGCGTCATTCACCCCGTGTCACCGTTATCGGTGCTGGTAAGGTTGGTAGTACCTTAGCCCAACGCATTGCTGAAAAAAATTTGGCAGATGTCGTGTTGCTTGATATTGTCGAGGGTATGCCCCGAGGATTGGCACTGGACTTGATGGAGGCAAGGGGAATTGAACTGCACAATCGTCAAATTACTGGTACAACCAACTATGCTGATACATTTGGTTCTAATGTCGTGGTCATTACAGCAGGTTTTCCTCGTAAACCGGGCATGACTCGAGATGACTTGCTCCTGACAAATGCAAAGATTGTGGTCGAAGCTGCAAAAAAAGCAATGACTTATTCTCCCGACGCTATATATATCGTTGTCACAAATCCCTTGGATGTGATGACTTATTTGGTATGGCAAGCAATCGGACTCCCACGTGTAGATCTGGAGGGACGACATGTCGCTAGACGTCGCATTATGGGTATGGCTGGTGTGTTAGACTCAGCACGCTTTGAAACCTTTATTTCGATGGAATTAGGGGTTTGTCCCCTTGATGTTAAAGCAATGGTGCTGGGTAGCCACGGAGATTTAATGGTGCCTTTACCGCGTTATGCAACTGTTAACGGTATTCCGATTACAGAATTGCTAGATGCAGCCACAATTGAGCGATTGGTGCAACGTACCCGTAACGGTGGTGCAGAAATTGTGGAACTGATGCAGACAGGTGGTGCTTTTTATACGCCCGCCTCTTCTACCTGCGTGATGGTGGAATCGATATTGCTGAATCAGTCACGTCTGTTGCCAATAGCGGCGTATCTTCAGGGTGAATATGGTTTAAACGATATTTTTATCGGTGTTCCTTGTCGCTTGGGATATAGCGGAATTGAGGAAGTCGTGGAATTAAAACTGACCGATGCAGAAAGAGATGCTTTACATACTTCCGCACAAGAAGTACGTAAGAATATTGACCGAGCGCAAGAAGTTTTCGCTGCTGTCAGTCGGTGATATTTGGGAGTGTCAAATCTGTCTACCCGTAACAAAAAGACCCCTTTCCTCATCCTCTCCGCTTTCGGAGAGGGGGCGGAGTCTGTATGGGGCTTTGCTGTCATGAGTAGAGATTTGTTTTTTCCTTTGTTAATTATCGGTAATCCTGATCTGCAGGGTCGCCGTAGGGGTCTTCAGTTGCGGGACGGACGTTACCATACTGCCCGTAGTCGCCAGGGTCGCCGTAGGGGTCTTGGCTTGCGGGGATGGCGTTACTGTAGTAATCCTGGTCTGCTGGATCACCGTAGGGATCTTCACTGGCTGGATGTACTTCACGGTCATCCTCATTTGATCCAACAACAAAGTCCTTTGCCCTTCGCAAAAAGTCGTCTACCATGACTTATCTCCTTTTGATTTGCGTGGTTAATGTGGTTAATTATGCCGTTGTCTTTTTCTGTGCTTTTGAATGACCTGTCTTAAATGCAAGACTGGGTATTATTCTGAGCAAGCGGCTTTTTATTTAATATGTCGGTGCTTCCTGTGGAACGATGTCATTTAAATCGCGACCTGTCGTACGCCCGTTATAACCTTTGAAATCCCGGTACTGTTGTGCTTCTGACTCTGGAACTCGAATTCCTTCGGGTGGAGGTGATACCCAATGAGCACGATTTTGAGCATCGCGGTAGTATACGCGCCCGTTCTTAGAAAGGTAGTACTTACCCTGCGGTCCCTTTCCTTGAGCATTCTTTCGCTGGTTGTAGAGGTAGTAAAGCGCAGCGGCTCCCACCAAAGTTATCGCCACTTTCTGCCCTGTCGTTAATCCCCTCTTAGCTTGCTGGGGTTGGTTTGCAGATTGTGGATAATTCACGTTTCTACCAGCTGTATCATCAACAGGTGGTGGTGGCGCAGAAGTTTGAGAACCTCCACCACAACTACTAAGCACTGGTACTGTTAGCAATGCCGAAAGAAAGACCGCCACCGGAAATGATGCTCTTTTACGCTCTGGGTTTGTCGTGTTCATTGTGTTTCCTCATCACCTTGCCTTTGCTAAATGCCGTGCTGTTGCAATATCAGGTGACGGAATTTTTGTGATTTCTTGCAAGCTAAAAAGAACACAAGCCGTTCCTTTGCAACAGCACAGGAGCATAGGTAGACCGTTTGATTACAATAATGATGTCATTTTTCAAATTATCCATCTTGCCTTTGAGAGAAGCTGCACTCATCCTCAGGAAATATGCAGTTAATAACAATAAATAGGAGTGAGGAAGGATGCTCCCGCTCTCTTTTGCAGGGGAGCTTCTCTGAGGGGGTGCAATTAACCAGCTGCAATGAGCGAATGAGCGAATTGTTAACAGTCCTTTCTTATTTGCGATCAGCCGTTCGCGCAGCGTGCGCTTTGCGCTTAGGCTTGACGCAGAGTGTATCGCTAACACACACGCTTGTAAATATTCTTTTTCGTACTGGTTCAGAAGTAAATTTAAAGTGCTAAATATTTGTGAAAGGTATTTAATACTTAATTATTTATAATACGTAATATTTTCCCAAAAAACCCATAACAATATCTCACCTACATGAATGATTCTACAATAAATTACCTATTGCCCGATTCAGAATTTGGGAAAATTGCTCTCGTTCAGCGTAGGAAATACCGTGCATGCTTTGCTCGCGAATCTCTACGGCAATGGGTGGTAGCACTGTTTCGAGTTCTCTACCTGCATCCGTGAGCCAAATACGCCAGATGCGGCGATCGCGACAGTCACGTTCTCGACGAATCAAACCTCTTTCTTCCATTCTATCCAACACGCCAGTTAACGTACCTCCGACCTGTTGCAGCTTTTCTCCAATACTAGAAGTCGGTAAACCGTCTTCTTCCCATAAACAGCAAAGCACGACCCAGTGAAAGGGGGTTAGTCCAAAGGGCTCCAACCGTTCAGTAAATTTGCGAGCAAGGAGTTGTGAGAGGAGTTTTATCCGATAGCCTACACCGTATGGTGCACGGACTTGCTGCCACGACTCTAAATCTTGAGACTTATTAGGTTTATAGACCATCTCTTAAAAACTTCGTATACGTAATATTAATATAACATTACCTAGCGATATGGCAAGGACTCATCGCCATCTTCTGATGAACTCACTAAAAGCAACGAGAAGGAAAATTTTTCTTCACGCTTGACATGGCTGCCTTATTCTCAAATAAATTCTCAAATAAATAAGAGTGAATCGGCAACAGACTAACAAAAGCTGTTGCTAACACCACATCGTAGTCTGTTGCTTCAGCCATAGCCAAAAGTTTTTCACTGAGTCACTAAACACTGGACAAAGAGTAGACTTGACCATCAATCAACAGTCGAGTGATTCCCTTTGCTTGTAGATGATAACGAGCCTTGTGCAGTATTCTACTATCCGGAATTTTAATCACGCGATCGCGCTTAGTTGAGAAGCGCTTTGCTACTCGATGGTTATCGAATATTGGTAGCGTTCTTTGTTGGGTTTCCAGGCTAGGAATTTGTCCCAAATCGCCAAAATCTCTGAGTGGACGAGTGATTAATTCCGAGGAGCGGTCTATGACTAAATAGCAAGTTTTGGGCAAAGTAGCTGCTGACAGTGGTAAGACTCTCACTAATGCGTCACCTGACCTTGGTCTTGTGACAAAAGGTCGAGCTGGTTCAAAGTCTTCGTCGTCTAAATATTCCTCATCATCATCATCATCTTCTTCTTCCAAATCTTCCAAATCATCTGACTCATCTAGTAAGTCTTCGCCAAACATTTCCGCGATAACGTTAGCTTCTGGACGTGTATCTTCCAAAAGCGGATTGGGAATGCTGGTGGTTTCTGGAGGTTTTTGTTCTAGAAGTTCCAATTGCTCAGCAATTGGTTGCTCAGAACGCTCAACTCGAATTGGTAAACTTGCTTTTCCCGTAGCTGAGGAGCGGCGCTTAACTCGTCTGACAGCAGGAGTTGGCTCATCAATTTCCACAGGGTATAGATCCTGTGCTGCTACGACAGGTTCTTCTTGCGGCTGAACCTCAACAACACTTTGCTTCGCAACAGGATATGCTGCTTCTTGCTTTTGTATGTGGTCTTCCTGTGGAAGGTTGCCAAATATAGGCACATTGTCGTAATTAACCTGTGCCCTTCCTTCAGGAGTTCTCGCAGCACGCTTTAAAGACACAAGATATTCATACTCATCTTCTGGCAAAGTACTTTTGAGTAAGCGGCTAATCGTCGAGTTACTCACGTCATAGCGTTCTGCCAATGTTGAGGTCGTTTCGGCAGTTTCGCGGTACAATTTGAGAATTTCTTGTTTATCTGATTCTGTTAGTTTTCTCACGGTAGACACCACAAACTTCTAAGTTCTTGTTCTTCTACTGACACGTCGCAAACGGATGAATGATGCGTCATATTCCAAAACAGCGTCCATGTCAAATAAAACTCCATTCCACACCCAAAATACCTCTAATATTTTTCCAATTTGATAGTTATGAATCCATTTTGTGGCGTATTGAAACCACAGGATGCCCATCCCTAGAAACAAATAAGTGTTCCCCAAAAATAGATCACCAAGGAAAACGATAGGTTCTTCTTTCAAGGTTATTTCTGTATAACTGACAAATATCTGTCCAAGGGAATATAAAAGCATACCGATACTGATGACTAACCAAACAATATGACTACTGGCAATTTGTGGACTGCGCCAATTTCTTAAGCATAAGACACCCGCACCCAGATAAGCTATTGCTTCAAAAATATATGTACCAACAACATACCAATCCGCATGCTTTTCTATGCCAAGTACACCTGGAATTCTGGTACTAAACAGAAGAAAGTACAGAATCCCCAACATACTGCTACTTAGGATAGCTAAGACGATGCTTTGGGTGAAGAACATGTTTTTGGGACGGTGTAAGTGGATGTCAGCGGTACTCATAGAACTTTACTGTATAAATGCACTCTAGCAGTTTTTTGGCAGAATAATAGTTCACCAAACAGCTTTTATGAGAGGAAATCAATCCAGTCAACGTTACAACTGCTATGAGCTAATACTACGGTTTACTCAATGGAGATTGATTTTGCCAACAGATGAAAAGTGTTTGTTTTTTTTTAGGCATATCCTTGGAAACCTTTCCTGTCTCTTGCAATGACTTGGATCTTAGCTTCACCAAGGTGAAATCTGCAATAATTTTAAATTGCCATTTGCTTAGGTTCACAGATATAATGTATGAACTGACTGTATAGCAAGCCAGTATTTTTGCTTGGGTGCGTAACTCAGAGGATAGAGTAGCTGCCTTCTAAGCAGCGAGTCGCAGGTTCGAATCCTGCCGCACCCGTTTGAAAGCAGTAAGCAGTCCTTCAGGTGTATGGGGATATAAGGCGATTTTGATAAATTATCAGTTATCAGTTAACTGATAACTGATAACTGATAATTAAGCTCCCGGTCCAGCCGTGACAATGACGAGCTTATCTGGATGAATAAGTTCTTGAATTGTCTGCTGCACTTGATTTTGAGTCACTGCTTCAATTCGCTGGGGAAATTCTCGAATTTCTGCTAGAGAGAGACCATAGACAGCATTGTCCAAAACCATGCTCGCTACGTTACTAGGATTCGCTAAGTCTACAGGGTAGCTGTTGGTTATTGAGCGTTTCGCTGTGTTTAATTCAGCCTGAGTGATACCCTGTTCTCGCAACTGCTTAAGTAAAGCTAGGGTACTGACAATAGCCTTCTGGGCATCCCCTGGAGCAGTCTGCATCTGAATTAAGAATGGACCGGGATTGATACCCGTAGCAAAGGCACTGTAGATACCGTAAGTTAGACCTTGGCGATCGCGCACCTCAGTACCCAAACGACTAGATAAGGTATCACCACCCAAAATTTGATTCAGTACCAAAGCAGAATAGAAACGAGAGTCTTTGCGCGAGATACCATTGTAACCAATATAGGTCACAGCTTCCGTCTTACCGGGAATCACTGGACTCAACTGTTTCACCGTTTGTGGTAAAGACACCGCAGGTAAGTTAAGAGTCGGTGGCTTACCCTGAACTTGCCATTTCCCGAAAGCTTGATTGAATAGCGCTTTGACTTTATTTGGGTCAAAGTCACCAACAAGGGCGATCGTTGTCGTATCTGGGCGGTAGTGTTCTTGGTAGAAGCGAAGCACATCACCACGAGAAATACTTTTTAAGCTTTCTTCTGTAGGAAAGCTATAAAACGGATGGTTTTCTGGGTAAATCGCCTGCTGGAATACCCGTCGTCCCAATCCACGAGGATCATCAAGCTGTACCTTCAGACCTGTTAAAGCCCTCTGACGACTCAGTTCTAACTGGTTGTCTGGGAAAGTTGCATGTTGTACCACATCTGCCAGAGTTTGAATTAATACCGGCAGATTTGCAGATAGCCCATTTCCAGAAATACTAACTCCTTCGCGACCAGCATTGAATCCCAAGCTTATCCCCCTGTTCTCTAGTATTTTTGCCAAAGTCAGAGCATTTTTTGTTTGGGTTCCATTTATCAAATTGGTAGCAACGAAACTTGCTAGACCTGCTTTCTGATTAGTATCAAATTCGGTACCAGCATCAATCTGTCCACTCAGATTAACGGTGGGGACACTATGATTAGCCAGTAGGAAAACGCGCAACCCATTTTTGAGCGTGAACTGCTCTGGTAATGGTTGTTGAGTCGAAGCAGTCGCTAATGTTGCAGGAGGCAGATATTTAGCAAGTTCTGCTGGATCGACAGGCTTACCAGGGTTGAAGTTTTCAACAGTGCGACCAGAACCAGCACTGGAAGTTCCTGGTTTACCACTTGGTAGAGTTGGTTCAAACAAACCAATAGTTTGTTTAGTAGGATTAAGGTAAGTTTTCGCCACTCGTTGTATATCTGCTGCTGTCACTTTAGCAGCTGCCTTGAGATATTGTTCAACATAGCGATAATCCCCAGCGACAGTTTGGTTATACCCTAGTTGTGTCGCCTGACTGGTGATGTCCTGATTACCGAGTATAAAGGAGGCTTGCAGTTGCGTCTTTGCTCGGTTCAATTCTTCTGTGGTGACTTGTTTGTGTTGCAATTGAGCCAAGGACTGTTGCAACACCAGGGCAATTTTCGAGAGCTGTTGACCTGGAGCCGCTGTTACATTAATTTCATACCAACCTGGTTCGATGAGTTCCGCAGGACTTGCACTCACTGAGCTTGCTAAGCCAGATTCTACCAAAGCTTGGTAAAGCTGTGAGCTACGCCCGCCCGTGATAATGGCATCCATAACATCAATTGCAGGTACGTCTGGATGATTAATATTTGGTAGAGGATAAAGGACCTGCAATAATGCAGCGCTTCCTGGCTCTTTCAAGACAATAGGCGATTTTTTAGCGCTAGAGGTACCAGATGAGGAAGAAGTTGAGGACGTCTTTTCTCCCCCCACTCCCTTTACTTCCCCTTGTCTCCTTGTCTCCTTGTCTCCTTGTCCTGTTATCTCCTTGTCCTCTTTCGCCCGTTTTGGTAACTTCCCAAAAGTCCTTTGGACAGTTTTCAGCACGGGTTCTGTGGCAAAATCTCCCGTAATAACTAGAGTGGCATTATCAGGGCTGTAGTAGGTTTTGTAGTAGTTCCGTACCTGCTCTATCGTGAATTGCTGCACATCGGCTTTTGTACCTCCTACAGGTAAACCATAAGTTCGGTTTGGGAAAGCTGCTCGCATCACAGCCCGATTCAGGCGATAGCTTGGAGAATTTTCATATCCTTGCAACTCTGAGATGACGACGCGCTTCTCGCTTGTCAGTTGTTCGGCTCCAATTAACGAGCCTTGCATGCGATCAGCTTCTAAAGTTAGCATTGCTTCCAATTTGTCGCGCTGCACTGTACCAAAATAAGCTGTCTCGTCATAACTCGTAAAAGCATTAAACTGACTACCCAAAGCACTAAACAGCCGACCAAACTGTACTGGACGGTCAGTGGTTCCTTTGAACATCAAATGCTCAAGTTGGTGAGAAATACCATTTTCTCGTGCTTTCTCATTGCGCGAACCAACTCGATACCATACCTGCACACTCACTACGGGTGCAGTGTGGACTTCCTTGGTTAGCACTGTTAAACCATTTTTCAATACCGTTTTACGTACCCCCTGAGTGAGGGCGAGACTTGACACAGGTGTGACTGCACTTGGTGTTGCAGCATTGCTGACATAGCCTGCTGATAGCATTCCGCTTAAGAGGAAGCTTATGAAAAAGCCCATCAGAATGAATGGACGCAGTTTTGAGAGAAAAAGCATGATAGGTTACATAAGAAATTAACGATGTGGTGTCAATAACTATATGTTACAAAAATGCTTCCTTAGTTGATTAGAGATAAAGTTTTGCGGGAAGCTGTAGTGTTATGAGAGAGAATAGAAAAATGGGATTAAAACAATTACTGCAAGAAAAGCGAGAAGAAATCTTGAGCATTGCGGCTAAACATGGAGCTTATAACCTGCGAATTTTTGGCAGTGTGGCTAGAGGTGAGGAAACACCAAGCAGTGATATTGATTTTTTAATTGATTACGATTTAGGGAAAATATCGCCTTGGTTTCCTGGTGGGTTAATTTTAGATTTAGAGACTTTGTTAAATCGTAAAGTTGATGTAGTCACGACTCAATCTTTACATTATTTAATTCGGGATAAAGTTTTTAATGAGGCTATCCCTTTATGAAAGATAGTCGTGTTTATCTGATTCACGTTCGAGATTCTATCAGCAGAATTAAGCAATATACAGCTGAGGGAAAAGAAGTATTTTTTCAGGATATCAAAACTCAAGATGCAGTTTTAAGAAATCTTCAGGTAATGTGTGAATCGGTGCAAAAAGTGCCCAATGATTGGAAAAACGCATACCCTGAGATTGAATGGAGTAATATTGCTGGTTTTCGGAATAGATTAACTCATGAATATCTGAGTGTAGACCTTGATATTGTTTGGAGTGTCATTGAAAACTATTTGCCAGATTTAGAAAGAACGGTTGAAGCAATGGCGCAGGAGTTTTGGAATATTTAATTACGTAGGTTGGGTTGACAAAGGAAACACAACAATAATAACGACATTAATTTGTTAACGACGACAAATAATGTGTTATCCGACACAATTATTCCAAATTTTGCAGTCCTATTGCAATCTTGCTGTGCTTTTCAATTTGCCCCATCACTTGTTTCGCCCGCGCAATCACAACCTTTGGTAAACCCGCCAACCTTCCCGCTTCAATCCCGTAAGACTTATCTGCACCTCCTGGTTGGACTTGGTGCAAAAAAATAATTTGGTCGGGTAACTCCTTCACCGTCACTTGGTAATTAGCAATATTTGGCAATAGTGAAGCCAATTCATTTAACTCGTGGTAGTGCGTGGCAAAAATCGTCCGCGATCGAATCTCCGTTGCGATGTACTCCGCCACCGCCCAAGCAATAGAAAGACCATCAAATGTCGCGGTTCCTCTGCCAATCTCATCCAACAACACCAGTGACCTCGACGTTGCATGGTTGAGAATATTCGCCGTCTCATTCATCTCCACCATAAAAGTCGATTGACCCGTCGCCAAATCATCTACTGCACCCACACGAGTGAAAATGCGATCGCACACTCCCAACCTAGCAGACCGAGCAGGGACAAAACCACCAATCTGCGCCATCAACTGAATTAACCCCACCTGACGCAAATAACAACTCTTACCACTCGCATTTGGACCAGTGAGGATGATGAGGTCAGGATGGGGGGATGGGGGGATGGGGGATGGGAGATGGGGAGATAGAAGTAAACGTTCTTCCCCTTTCGTTTCCTTACTACCTTCTCTTCCTCCTCTGCGTTCTCTGCGCCTCTGCGGTTGGTTTCCCCTCCTAATGACGTCGAATTTGGGACGAAAAATCCCGCTGGTAAAGACTGTTCCACCACCGGATGACGTCCATCCACAATGGTAATTTCTCGTCCTTCCACCATTTGGGGACGACAGTAACCTTGATAAACCGCTAACTCAGCCAAACCACACAACACATCCGCCGCCGCTACCGCACGGGAAATATTGCGAATGATTTCTGCTTGTGTACCCACTTCTTCCCGCAACGCCACAAAAATCTCATATTCCAACTGATTCAAATCATCTCGCGCTGTGAGAATCCGCGCTTCCCGTTCCTTCAACTCTGGCGTGATGTAGCGCTCCTCATTAACCAGCGTTTGCTTGCGTATATAATTAGACGGCACTTGGTCAGCTTTGGCACGGGAAATACTGATATAGTAACCAAAAGTTTTGTTAAATCCCACTTTCAGCGTGGGAATTCCCGTCCTTGCTTTCTCATCAACTTCCAAATTGGCAATCCATTGTTGGTCGTCTTCGACAGTCGCACGTCTCTCATCCAATTGAGCATTAACTCCAGGACGAATTAACCCGCCTTCTTTGATATGTATAGGTGGCGACTCCACCAGATGAGCACGAATTTTCTGTGCTAACTCTTCCAAAACAGGCGGTACCTTCTGCAATGCTCTCAGAAATAGAGAACGAGCACTAGCCACCAGACGAGATAATTCCGGTAAACGAGAGAGCGAGTCCGCCAAAGCAAGTAAATCCCTCGCATTAGCAGTTCCAGAACCGGCGCGCCCTGTCAACCGTTCTAGGTCATAAATTTGACGTAACAATTGCCGTAGTTCTTGACGGAGAGTTGTATTTTCTACCAATTCTTGGATAGTGTCTTGCCGGGAGCGAATACCTTTAATATCAAGTAGCGGTTGTAACAACCACCGTCGTAAGGCACGACTGCCCATTGCCGTACTAGTTCTATCTAAAGCCCAGAGCAAGGAGCCAACAAAAGTACCATCACGGACTGTTTGCGTAATTTCAAGGTTGCGCCGAGTTTGATAGTCTACAATTAAAAAATCAGTGAGGGTATAAGTGCGTAGCAACTGTAGGGGAATAGCGTTTTCTTTTTGTGTATCTTCTAAATATTCCAGCAACCCACCTGCGGCGCGGACGGCGAGGGGGGAATGTTCACAGCCAAGTCCTTCTAGCGATCGCACTTTAAATTTTTGCAACAATCTTGCTCTGGCTTCTCCTTGAGAGAAAGGAATTTGCGATCGCAAACAATAACAAAAAGATGGTGGTAAACATTCGGGTAAATGTTCCGATTTTTCTCCTGCGCGCAGTAGTAAACTTCTCAAGTCTGGTGCGTTGGTTGGAACAAGCACTTCTGCAGGCTGTAAGCGCATGAGTTCCTGTGTCAAATGCTCTAAATTGCTACCTTGTGTCGTCAGGAATTCACCTGTAGAAATATCTGCATAAGCCAAACCCCAATGCTCTCCAGCGATGACAACAGCCGCTAGGTAATTATTGCGGCTTGATTTGAGCATTCCTTCTTCTAGCAAAGTCCCAGGAGTCAGGATACGCGTGACTTCACGCCGTACCAATCGACCAGCAGCTTCTGCTGCATCTTCCACTTGGTCGCAAATGACAACCGCATACCCTTTTTCTACCAGTTGCGTTGCGTGGCGTTCCCAGGCGTGATGCGGTACACCACTCATTGCTACCCGTCCGACTTCCCCGACGAGTTTACTGGTGAGGGAGAGTTCTAATTCCTGTGCCAAAGTCACAGCATCTTCAAAGTAACATTCAAAGAAATCTCCTACTCGATACAGCAGCATCGCGTGAGGGTACTTATCCTTAATATCGACATAATGCTGGAACATTTGAGTCAGCTTACTGCGATCCACTAACCGATGGTCAGCGTGAGGCGCAGTTGGGTTATTAGGTTGGGTTGTTTGGGATGCAGAGTAAGAAGCGCTCATGAATGTCTACCAATACACATGTCAACCTGCCAATATCCGATGATAGCTTGATATCCGCGATACTCTTAAATTGTTTAAGGTTTGTTAACTCTTCGATCGCTGCGCCTGAGTGGTGTCGCTGGAGGAGGTGGTTCTTGCGCTTTTAGCTGCTCATCAGCAGTTAGAAACTCGACATGATAAGCCTTGTGGTAGTAGTGCTGGCCTAAGATAACAATGCTAGCATCGCCCATAGAAGTTTTTTGCTTTGCAAGATTGGGAAATTGGTCTGCTAACTCTTTGAGTGCTTGCGCCTCCCAAAGAATTATTTGTTCACTAAAAGCCGCCCAAGGAGATGTTTCCTGAGCGGCATAAGTTATGATTCTTGCAAAAGCTTCCGCTGTTTCATACTGTTTTGCTCTAGCTTGTGCAATGTGGTTACCTGTTTCCACAACAGTAGCTAAAGGCAATACCAGCGTTGTCGATTTAGCCATTTCTTCTTGAATTTTACGCTCTACACGTTCAAAATTCCACCTATTATTATCAGAACCACAAACTTCCATTCCATAAACTTTTAACCACACACAAAGAAGCGATGTGTCGATGATTAGAACCTTTCTCATATTTGAGTTACCTAACCACGAGAAAGGCTTCTTTCAATTGCACCAGTTGTTGTGAGCTTACCCAAAGAAGCGGATGCAAACAACTTGGAAAAATTTTGAACATCTTCTAACAAAGTCAGTTTACTTTCCCCAGTTTCAGAATCTCGATGCGCTACAACCACAAATGGTACTATCTCTGGTCCTAAAGCATCAAGCAAAACGGGATTATGAGTTGTTATTAATATGTCAATTTTTCTTTTTTCACCAATCTCTCGCAGTATTCTTACCAGTAATTCTGCTCGCGAGGGATGAAGTCCGTTATCTATTTCTTCAATGACGATTTGACTACCTTCAGGTCGTGTGAGTAACGCGCTCAGAATAGCTATAAATCTAAGAGTGCCATCGGACATACTTCTGGCATCTATTTCTGTGATATGACCTGGTTTCCATTGTTCTTCACAGTAGAGCATGGCATCTGTGCCAAACCTACCGACTTTTTCTGCCCATATCCTTTTGATGTCTCCTTCTGGTAAATCCTTAATATAATCAGAAATAGTTGTTTCTATCTCTGCTTTTTTTTCATCAGGCAATGCTGCTAAGACACCAGCAATATTTGAAGCATCACTTTCAAGAGTGTCAGAAAGACGTGAATAATCCCGCATTTTAGAGGGAATGGGATTCAGGATAAAAATGTTTTCCAGCGTATCAATAATTGTATGAATTTCATGGTTAATCTTATCCGAGAATTTCAGAATTTTTAAATCAGTTAACATTGAACCACGATTATGGAAATTTCGGTTGATTGGAATTTTTGTTTTCTCTTTTGTAAAAATTGCCGAAATACTGGGAATTCCATTAGAACCTAAAGTAAATTTCAGTAGATAATCTTGTAATTTGCTCAAGTGATTATTTTCGGTAATATCTTGACGAGTTATGTATTCTTCTAAAACATTAATAAATGGTTGTGTTTGTATTTTGATACTGAAAAAATAATCGTTTTTATCATTTGCACCTTGAACCAATGCCTTTAATGTAAACTGAGTCTCAGGTTGACGTGCAGCCCACTCTACACCACCTCTAATAGAGGTTAGCGTTTTATCTCCTGTCAAAGCCGCTTCAATATCCTCGCCCCTAATGATTCTTTGAAGAAATTCCAAAGCTTCAACAACATTAGATTTACCACTCGCATTCGTACCAATCAGAACAGTCAGTGAGTCAATTGGAAGCTCTGCATAACGGAAACTTTTCCAATTTTCAAGGATGAGTTGCTTAAGCATGACCCACTCCAAAAATTTTAATACTTGACTTTTCTTATTACTGTTTTATCTCTTCAAGATTAAGCTAAATTGTGCCAAGAAACAGGGGTTAATCTAGACATTTTTAGACAGGTTCAGTAAGCTTATTTAGATTGATTCCCGAAATCGCGGGAATCATCAATCCCAAACGCAATCGCAGCGCCAACCAGTCGCTTAATACTTCTCTTAATTCACGCCTACAGCCTTCTAGCGATTGATGACACGCCCAGACTCCCTGTAAAGGGGGAATTTCACCCCAGTAAGTTTCATCATCTTCAATAATTTCATAGACCACCAGTTTCATTGCTTGGTCAATATAGCTTGCCAGCATTGTTAGTTTTCTTTTCCTTCGTGTGTCCTTAATTTTAGCTGTATATTCTTGCTGTATCACTCACCAATTTTGCTTGTTCGGACTCTACATCATCTTCTACCTTATTAAATCCCCCAGCACGCCAGTTATCTGCTACATCTTTGATAAAACTGGCGATGGGTATAGCAACCAACAAACCCAGCAGTCCTCCCAGTTTCGTTCCTAAGAGCAGTGAAATAACAACCCATACGGGATTTAAGCCAGTTAAATTCCCTAAAAGACGAGGAGCAATAAAATTAGTATTTACTTGGTCAATCATGACTGTAACGGCTAGGACTTCAACCCCTAACCAAAAGTTTTGCAATCCGACCAACAAACTGACTATACCGATACCTATACCTGTACCAAAGGGGAATAAAGAAAAGAATCCAATGATGATGCCAAAAAGTAAAGCCAGAGGAACTCGTAGTGCTAAAAAGACAAGTATCAAAGCAAGTGCTAGCAAAGCACCTAATGTTGCTTGACCAATAAAGTAATTTTGAAAGTCTTCACGCACCAATTGTCGTACTTGCGAACCAACATGACGTGGAAACCACTGAAAAATTCCATCCCAAAGACGTTCTCCATTCAACACTAAATAGATTGTTAGTACGACTGTCAGCAGCACATTGACCACACTACCAATGGTATCTACGGCAAAACTAAGAACTTGACCAGTAAAAGATTGAAGTTGATTGGATAATTTGTCTAACTGTTGAGTCAATAAGCCACTCAAATTCACGGGAAGTTGTTGAGTTGCAGCCCAGTTTTGGAAAGCTTGAAGTTGTTGCGTTCCAGAATCAATCCAACTTGGCAAAAAATTAGCTAGTTCATTGAGCTGTTGCAGAATCAGGGGAACTAAGGTGAGAGTCAAAGCTACAACAATGACTATAGCTAACAACAACACACTTCCTGCAGCGAAGTAGCGTTTTATCCCTTGTTGCTGGAAAAATCGAATTGGATAGTCTAAAACAAAAGCCAGCAAACTGGCGGCGACAAAGATACTGACTAAAGGTTGAAAATAGTGTACAACCTGAAGCAATACCCAAGCGTTGAGTATAGCGAGAGGAAATGCTAGGCTCAAACTTAACCATCGCGGTAGTTTGTAGTTAGTCATTAGTCATTAGTCAGAAGAACAATTGAGTCATGAAATAATTTATCCTGTCTCTCCATAAAATCTAACAAAATCCTCTGATGCACAGGTCCGAGGGGTCGCACGTCTGTTGATACAGCTGAATAACTCACACCCAGGCGAATGTCTTCTGGTGTCATTAAGCCCATATCCCAACCTTCGTTGAGAACGAGTTGATTGAGTTCGACTGTGAGTGGTGCGCAGAAGACATGACGAAAGACTCTTTCATCGGGATAACAGCCAAATTTGGAAAATGTTGATGGTAAAGTGTAGCCGATTTCTTCTAAAATTTCCCTTTGTACTGCAACCTCTGGAGTTTCTCCAAGTTCGATGTGTCCACCAAACAGTGCCCAGTGACCAGGATAGAGAATATTAGGGTTATTATCCCGCAACTGCATGAGAAACTTGTCTTTTTGGTAGAGAATGGCGATCGCCACTTGGATAGTCATCTTCACTCCTGCTTATTATTATTTACCCGTTTCGGATAAACATTGTCACTTCATGGTTATCCAAAACTTTGACGTTTTGAACTTAAGTAGGAACGGAGACCATAAACTCCCGCCGTACCTAAAAGCTCCAGGTTGTGAGCCGCATTGTGGTCAGCATGAGATTGGTAGCCACAATGAACACACTTGAACCTATCACCTTTTCGGTTTCGTCTGTCCCATCTGTTGCAGGTAGAGCAGAACTGCGAGGTCTTAAACGGGTCTTTCACCTTCATTACTATTAGCAAACAACCTATGGAGTTTTTTGCGATGATCATTTAACCCATGACTAACGCGAAAACTTAAACTCTTGAAAAAGCCCTTGCACAGCAAGGGCTTTTAATCTTATGTCGTCATATTACTTGGTCATACTACTTGGGAGCACTAAAGCCAGCCTTTTCAGCGGTTGCTACATCTGCAAAGCAGATACTTGGCTTGACCTTTTCGTAATCAGGTGACTTGGGAGCACGATATATGTTACCCCGCTTTTGAGTGACTACGCCCTTAACAGGAGCTTTGCTGGGACAGGTGGTTTCTCCTTCGGGCTTAGTACCTAACTTCTGAGCTTCAGCCGATAGTGTCCCCTCGGTTGAAGAAGTTTTTGTCGTTGTATCTTTTCCAGGACTCGTCGCAGTAGCAGTCACAGGAGATGGAGCTGTTGTAGATGTAGACGCGCCATATTCGCTAGATGGAGGAACTTTGGCGGACTCGTCAGGTTTTTGCCCACAACCCGAGAGGGCTAAGATAGTCAACAGTGTGATGGAAATCGTCCATCGATGTCGCAATAGATTTTTCATAGCTTGTTTTTCTTAGCGAAATTCAAAAGTGAAACGCTTCTAAAGACTGTTTAACCAACACTCACTTGGTCAGTCTGTACGTCTGTTGCACCAGTTACACCACTCGCAATCTCTACCATTTGGTCGAGAGTTGCTTGATCAAGAACAGATCCTTTGAGTACAACCGTGCTGCCTAGTTGTGCTACGTACAAAGTGTCAATATCATCAAAAGAGGAGTCTAGATCAAATGCTAAAGCAACCCGCTTTGCTAAACCACTCTGGTCATACTCTCCATTTAACCCTAATCGCTCTGGAGGAATGGTTTCTCCGCCTGTTCCCTTAGACATTGCTGCTGGCTCGGGGTTCACTTGAGCATCTGCAGGCTTTTCCTGGCCAAAAAGTCTTTGTAACCAACCCATAAGCTTTTTCTCCAAATTTCAAACACTTTTGGTCTATTTAAAATCAGGGTTATTTCCTTCTCAACAACCCGCACAGTTTTGTATTCTCTACTATTTGTGAATCACTTTCCTAGTGAATTGGAAGACAAAAAATAACCCTGCCTTGAAACCAGAATTATTGCTTTATGAAAAGGGAGCTCATCAATAGAACCAAAAACTTATGAAACATTGTTTCTTTCTCTATCTAAAGTCTATCCCAGTCGTCTCTAAAGCAACGCTCTTGAGAATGTGACTTTGTACGATACAGCAGATACATACAAAAAATACTAAAGAAAAAATAAAGTTTAATGACGCGAGAGAGTGATCGGCTTTCTCTAGTGATCTTGCTGGAAGCTTCTAAATCAAAGAAGCTCCCGTTTAATGATTGGTCGATGTTCTAATGATTACTCCTCCTCAAGATAAACTTCTCCGTATTCTTTGCCTCCTAAAGGAATACTTGGGTAGTGAACTTTACCCTTAATGACCACTTGTGCTCCTTCACGTAGACCAGTTTGATTGGTAACAACCCAAATTTTCCCTGTCGAATCATTAATTTGATATGCATATTTACTCAAAAGCGGAACTCGCTTTTCGACCTTACCTTGTACGTAGACTGTAGTCCTATCGTTCTGCTGTGGTTTCAAGTCCTGAATTTGGGTGATGTTGGCTCCTATGGCATTTATGCCCAAGTACCCTAAGTTACCACAACTTAGTAGTCCTACGAGAAGGAAAAAGGTTAATCCCAAGCGTATGAGTGCGACCACGCCGTGGTTATCTAAAACCGAGAAGTTTGAATTTTTTACTTGTTGCATCATGAGTACCTCCACTCGCAAATTTTGACATCGGTGTTTGGGTTGTGGCAATTTTCATTTAACGAGTGATTATCAATACTTGATCTTTCAGTATCAAGAACCCTTCAGAAATAACTCAAAAGCACAGAGCCAAAATACTTAGAGTTTCAATCAGAATTTAGAAGAAATTCTGTGTACGATTGGGGTTAAGGTTGCAATCTGACTATTTTTATTTTTCAAATAAAATATTTCATGACTAAGGAACATTAATCAATTTTGGTTTATGAAGTCTTCTTAGACAACCAATCTGAGAAGATAAAGAATGTGGTTTTGCTGTTTTTTGAACAAAGCATTAGACAGCAACGTCAAGGCGTAGCGTACTTATGGGAGTTTTAATGGAAGCAAAAACAGCCAAACTTCTTGATGGTAAAGCTTTAGCTAACAAAATTCAGCAAGAACTTTCTGCTGCGATTACACAGTTGCAACCCCAAATAGGACGCCCGCCAGGTTTAGCAGTACTGATGGTGGGTGATAACCCAGCGTCAGCCGCTTACGTACGTGGTAAAGAACGAGCTTGCCAAAAAGTGGGTATTGCCTCTTTTGGCAAGCATTTTCCCACACAAACCACTCAAGCAGAACTAGAAGAAGTGATTGCTGCACTCAATTATGATGAAAGGGTGGATGGTATTCTCGTGCAATTACCCCTACCCAACCACTTGGATGCTGTAGCGCTTTTGCATCAAATAGTGCCAGACAAAGACGTTGATGGATTGCACCCAGTGAACTTAGGGCGACTCGTGCGAGGAGAACCTGGTTTACGCAGTTGCACTCCAGCTGGGATCATGCGGTTGTTGCAGGAATATGCAATTCCTTTGAGGGGAAAACACGCGGTGGTGGTGGGACGCAGTATTTTGGTAGGCAAACCACTTGCCTTGATGTTGCTAGAGGCAGATGCGACTGTGACTGTTGCTCATTCGCGATCGCACTCTTTAGAGTCTATCACCACAAATGCTGATATTCTAATTGCAGCAGTAGGTCGTCCAGAATTTATGACTGCTGACATGGTGAAACCGGGTGCTGTTGTGGTAGATGTGGGGATAAATCGTGTTATAGACTCAAGCGGCAATAGTCGCATAGTTGGCGATGTCCATTTTGAGTCAACTGTTGGTGTTGCCGAATTTCTCACACCAGTTCCCGGTGGTGTTGGTCCGATGACTGTAGCCATATTGCTACAAAATACGGTGAATAGTTATAGCCAACGCTCCCATCGTTAGGAATTGTCCTTTGTCCTTTGGCAAAAATATAACAAATGACTAATGGCGAATGACCCACGAGCACTCAAACATTCAAAGTTCCAAATTCCAAATTCCACAAAATAATTCTTCCGGATGGAATTTATAATTTTGAATTTTGAATTAAGCGAAGGGGGGTGACTCTTTCCCGTAAAATTGTTACGTGTATAACACAACTTAGGGAATTTAGGGATGGTAGCAGCTGATAACATTCAAAAAACTCCAGAAGAAGTCAAATTTGACCTACGAGCCTATCTTAAAGATCGACAAAAGCTTTGTGAAGTTGCTTTGGATAAAGCTATTCCTATAAGTTATCCAGAAAAGATTTATGAAGCAATGCGCTATTCGCTCATGGCAGGAGGTAAGCGTTTACGCCCGATTCTTTGCCTTGCTAGTTGTGAGATGATGGGCGGTACCATCGAAATGGCACTTGCGACCGCTTGTGCTGTGGAGATGATCCACACAATGTCGCTGATTCACGACGACTTACCAGCAATGGATAATGACGATTACCGTCGGGGTAAGTTGACAAATCACAAAGTTTATGGTGAAGATATTGCAATTTTAGCTGGGGATGGCTTGTTAGCTTACGCATTTGAGTATGTGGTCACTCATACTCAGAATGTACCACTGGAGCGAGTTGTGCAGGTCATTGCTCATTTGGGTCGCGCCACAGGAGCGACAGGCTTGGTTGGTGGTCAAGTGCTTGATTTAGAATCAGAAGGAAAGACAGATATTTCCCTAGAAACGTTGAATTTCATTCATAACCACAAAACAGGTGCTCTTTTAGAAGCTTGCGTTGTTTGTGGTGGGATCATAGCAGGAGCATCATCTGAAGACGTACAGCGACTGTCTCGCTATTCTCAAAACATTGGGCTTGCCTTCCAAATTATTGATGACATTCTAGATATCACTCAAACCGACGAGCAATTGGGCAAAACTGCTGGAAAAGACCAACAGGCTCAAAAAGTGACTTATCCCAGCCTTTGGGGACTCCAAGAATCAAAACAAAAGGCTCAACAACTCATTGAGCATGCTTGTGCAGAATTAGAACCTTTCGGAGATAAAGCTTTGCCCTTAAAGGAATTAGCACACTTTATCACCAGTCGTAAGCATTAAACAAAGAATGAATGATGAATGATGAATGATAAAGACGGGGCTGCTTTACATTTTATAATTTATCATTCATAATTCATATCTCTTTTTATAATTCATCATTCAGAATTCATAACTTCTCATTTCATCAAAATAGCATGCAGGACATAGGTGATATATTAGACAACCGAGTGTTGTGGGTTGCTGTGGGAGCTTGTTTGATGGCTCAAGCATTAAAGCTTGTCATCGAGCTAGTCAAGAATCGTAAAGTAAATGTCAGTGTTTTAGTCACAACTGGAGGTATGCCCAGTGCTCATTCTGCATTGGTCACAGCTCTTGCAACTGGAGTCGGGCAAACTCTTGGTTGGGCTTCTCCGGAATTTGCAGTGGCAATGGTTTTTGCCATTATTGTCATGTATGATGCTGCTGGAGTTCGTCAAGCTGCTGGAAAGCAAGCCCGTATCCTTAATCAGATGATTGATGAATTGTTTCACGAACACCCAGAGTTTGATGGCGATCGCCTCAAAGAATTACTAGGACACACACCTGTCCAGGTCATTGTTGGCTCAGCATTGGGTATAACTATCTCATGGTTGGCTAAGTCAACCGGCGTATTAGTTGTCAGTCCATAACCAGCCAAAAAAGTGACTGCATTTTACTGAGGGCTACTGCAAACGTACAGTTGAGCGCAGTAGCATCACTTTACGACTATCTACAACTAGAGCAAAAAAACCTCGTTCGCTCAGCTTCCTGAGTGTGCTGTATGCTTCTTTTTGATTAGTCGTATAAACAGCCAGCAAATAAGGGCGTTGTCCGTAGGAAACAAAACCCACGTCTCCCCCTACCACATCCCCCACTTTGTTCGCAATTTCTGGGCGGTTATAGTAATCTACCAAGACAGCCAAACCCTCTCCCAAACGTTCGGGTTTATAGCTCACTGTCTGATCTGTCTGTATCTGTGTCACCCTGGTCTGTGTCTGTGCGACCTCTGACGGTCGGGTCGTGATTATAGCAGATAACCCGACTATATTCTTGATATACCTTGCCCAACTATTCGCATCATCTATCTTGGTAAATCCAGCAATCCGCGTCACTGTCTCTTTGAGATATCTACAGGTGGTTGTCTTAGTACTAGATGGTAAGGCTTGACGTAACTGCTTTTGATTCTCTGGTGTAGGACTACTGACTAACAAAAGATACTCACCAGAATTCGGAGGTTGACAGACAGGAAGGTCTTGTTGTTGAGCATAGGCAGAATTTATGCCGCCAGTCCACCCGATAATAGCTAGTACTAAACTACTGACTAAAGCATTTGGAAAAGTCTGAGATTTTGGAGCAACAGTTTTATACATAAAATTTTATTGAACTTTTCTCTGAAAAGATTATATTTAGTTATTAGTCAATAGTCCATAGTCCAATAACTAATGACTAATGACTAATGACCATACATTAAGATACGGCAGTCAGAGATGCCAACGCATCAGGGATTTCTGGTGAAGGAGCTTGAAATTCGCCCGTCAGAACATATTCTAATCGAAGTTTCAACCAGGTAATAAATTGGGGATTGGTGGAAATCATCGCCACTGCTGGTTGGGGACATTTTGCCTTAACTTCTGACATTTGGGGTGCTTCCAGAAAAGCTGGTTGCTTAACCACCCAAAAATCAATTTCTTTTTCTTGTTCGTGGTAGTGACGAGTGCGTTCCCTCAGAACTTCCTCCATCGGTTCTTCTTCAAGAAGAAAGCGTTGACTTGCCAAAATGTAATAGTATGTTTGCATTTTCATCCTTTGTTAGAGCTTCATGAAAGGATATAGTACTATAGCAGTCCTATTTGAGTTGTTAAATTAAAGCATTGGATGAGGAGGATGAGAAAGCAAAAGAACAAGAACTACTCTCCTTCATCTGGTTCATCCTCCCCTGCTTTGGCTCATGAATTATTTAGGATTGCGATATCCACTATGTCCTAACGAATCACTAAACATAAAGTACCTGATTTAGGAATGGAAGGGACAACCACCTTCGTGCTGTTCGACAGTTGTTTGTTTTTGAGAGCCTGTTAGCTTTTTAAGGAAGAGACTATTATCGAAGTAGTGTTCTATAGAAAGAACTTTCAAATCATCAGTGACATGCGCCCAGCTCATACCGACGACTTCTACCGTCTCTCCTGTTGGTGTATAGTCCTTATATGGACCGCTAAAAGTTCCCCAATGTCGCCATTTGAAGGTAACATTTGGTGGACCAGAGAAAACCTCAAGCACTTCCCAGAGAAATCCTTTGGGAAATGCTGTATGGAAAAGATTGGCTGATGATTCAAAGTTTTCCTCAGAAGCTTTGTACTCTTGTGTATCACCAATAAATAAATTATAAGTGCCAGCCTCTACCACATCTGACGCAGTGTAAACAGGACCACCATTACTACTCATACGAAACTGTTCGTTCACAACTGACAACCACTCCTGTGGATTGGTTTTGAACGACGCTTCCATTTCAAAGGTTCTGACTAAGTTTTGGACAATTGCTTCTAGTGAACCTTCAACGTGATTGTGTGTACTTTCTTTTGCAAGATTTTCTTTTGAGCGAGAGTAATCTGGAGGGGTTTGATAGCGCCACTGGGCGTCACGACTATGTGCAATCACTGTGTCTCTATCTTGTACCCAAAGCGGCGTATCGTTCGACTGTGTTGCGCTCATAATAAATTTGGGTCAGAAAATAATATCTGTCTTGAACATTCCAAAGACTTTCTAGATTTACGCAGTCGAACCCCAAAGTTTTTAAATGAGTAAATGCTGATACTTGCTACAATTGACCTCTCATCGCTAATTTCATCTCACGGACTGCTCTTTCCATACCAACGAGTACTGAGCGACTAACGATGGTGTGCCCAATATTTAGTTCTTCCATTCCTGGTAGATTAGCCACAGAATAGACGTTCCAGTAGGTGAGTCCATGTCCAGCATTCACTCGTAGTCCTGCATTTATTGCTTGCTCACACCCTTGAGACAGGAAGGCTAATTCTTGCTCGCGGCTGGTTTCATCCTTAGCCTCAGCATATCGCCCAGTGTGTAGCTCAATAAACTTTGCTTGCGCCTTGACAGAAGCTTCAATCTGTGCTGGCTCGGCATCGATAAACAGACTGACAGGAATACCAGCGCTTTGCAATTTATCAACTACCTCACCTATTCTATCAATTTGACCGACGATATCCAGCCCGCCTTCTGTGGTGACTTCTTCCCGCTTTTCGGGTACTAAAGTAATGTAATCGGGTTTAATGTCGAGGGCAATGGTAACCATTTCATCTGTCGCCGCCATTTCTAAATTAAGATGCGTTCTCACCGTTTGTCGCAACAGGCGCACATCTCGTTCTTGAATATGTCGCCTATCTTCCCGCAGATGCACCGTAATACCATCTGCACCTCCTAATTCTGCCAGTACCGCCGCCGCCACGGGATCTGGTTCCACCGTCCGCCGCGCTTGGCGAATCGTGGCGATGTGGTCAATGTTTACACCAAGTGTAGGCAACCCTATTATCTCCCTTTCACAGTCCTCAGGTCTTGATTTTACCAGGGAATATCGGTCGTTATCTCAAGCACAACAGTCATCAGCGTCTGGTACCCAAGTCAATGCGATGGTCGAAGCACTGCGGTTAGCAGCACCGAAAAGTGGTATTGGAAATGATGGATATTAAAGCTTATGCTATAAGTCTTTTGACTTTTGACTTTTGACGAACGCAAGAGCGGTACTAGGCTCCGCCTCCTAATGATTATTCCATAAAAATTGACTCTACAATAATTCCTTCGTTGCTCAGAACTTGTTTGACTTCCTCTAATTGCTTGTATAAATTTTTAATCCAGGCTATGGCATATTCGGTCTTTTCTGGTTTCAGTTTAATTTTGAGACACTGCGTTCTATCAGACACGGTTAAATTCTCCATATCTTAACCTAGCTGACAATAGAAAATTCTTTATCCTGGTTAGCAACAATGCAAGATGGGCATCTAGTGCAACTTTTTCAAATTTTTATTTAAATTTTTATACTTTGTTTTGATTTCACTCGCTTTTGTCGCTTGGCAATGAGTTTCTCTTTCTTATTGTTTTCTATTGCTTGGCTCAAACCAACGGCTATAATGTATGTCATTTCTGCCGCTGCTTGATATGCTAGTTTCATATCTGCTTCCTGTTGTTTATTCATAGTTAAGTTTGCTCATTGCTACTGCTTATCACTGATTGATATAAAGAATACAACGGCTTTCATGAACTAGACTTCATCCATTTGGGTCACCCAATCGGGTGATATCAGACGAGTCATTAATGGTCAGCGCTAGTAATTATGAGATAATAAAAATTTAAAAAAATTCAAAAAAATTCAAAAAAATTCAAAAAACATGAAGGGTAAATTAATTGTATTTGAAGGAGTAGAAGGTTGCGGTAAAACTAGTCAAATACAGCTCACGCAAGAGTGGTTACAAAGTTTTCAGACTTCGGTTGTTGTGACTCGTCAGCCAGGGGGAACAGAGTTAGGGTTGCATATACGAAAACTGTTGTTAGAAGCAGGCTCTGACTCAATTGCAGATAAAACAGAATTACTTTTGTATGCTGCTGACCGATCACAACACGTTGAGCAAGTTATTAAACCAGCCCTTGACAAAGGGACAATTGTTTTGTGCGATCGCTATACTCACTCTACCATTGCTTACCAAGGGTGGGGACGTGGTTTGGACAGAAATTTAATTCATCAGCTCAATACCATTGCTACGTCTGGGTTAGAAAGTGACCTAACTCTGTGGTTTGATGTTGATGTTGAGGTCGGACTTGCTCGAAAACGAGGAAACGGGGATATCTTTGACCGCATTGAAAAAGAGACAATTGCTTTTCACCGTCGCGTTCAGCAAGGATATGCACAGTTAGCTGGCTCTTACCCAGAGCAAATTGTTCGTATAGATGCTCACTTGAGTCAGGAAGCTGTCCAACAAAAGATTCAGGCAATTTTAACTGCTAGGCTGAAAGCTTGGGTTGAGTAGAAAATAGCCGTTACCTTAAATCAGTACACTTGTGTACAGTACACAGTACACAGTGAGTAACTGATAACTGATAACTGATGACTGATGACTGATAACTGATAACTGATAACTGATGACTGATGACTGATAACTGATGACTGATGACTGATGACTGATGACTGATAACTGATAACTGATGACTGATGACTGATAACTGATAACTGATAGAGGATATTTATGGAATACAACTTTAAAGAACTTGCTGAACTTTACAAAAACGCGCTCCTCAATGACGTACTCCCTTTTTGGGAAGAACACTCGATTGACTGGGAGCAAGGGGGCTATTTCACATGTCTTGCTCGTGAGGGGAAGGTTTATGACACAGATAAGTTTATCTGGCTGCAAAACCGCCAAGTGTGGACTTTCTCCATGCTTTACAACCAGCTAGAAAAACGCGAAAACTGGCTGAAAATTGCTAGCAATGGTGCTCATTTTCTTTCCCAACATGGTCGAGATGCTGACGGTAATTGGTACTTTGCGCTAACTCGTGAAGGAAAACCACTGGTTCAGCCATACAATATCTTTTCTGATTGCTTTGCAGCTATGGCTTTCAGTCAATACGCACTCGCCTGCGGCGAAGACTGGGCAAAGGATGTGGCTATGCAAGCTTACAATAATGTTTTGCGTCGCAAGGATAATCCTAAGGGCAAATATACCAAAACCTATCCTGGCACACGCCCGATGAAAGCCCTAGCTGTACCGATGATTTTAGCCAACCTGACTTTAGAAATGGAATGGCTGCTACCTAGTGAAACCCTTGAGAACGTCTTGGCTGAAACAGTTCAGGAAGTTATGACCGATTTTCTAGACCAAGAACGGGGGCTGATATACGAAAATGTTGCTCTCGACGGTTCCCACATTGATTGTTTTGACAGACGGCTGATAAATCCTGGTCATGGCATAGAAGCGATGTGGTTTATCATGGATATTGCCCGTCGTCGTAACGATACTAAAACAATGAACCAAGCCGTTGACGTGGTGCTAAATATCCTGGATTTTGCTTGGGATAGCGAGTACGGCGGATTGTATTATTTTATGGATGCAGATGGTCATCCGCCACAGCAACTGGAATGGGATCAAAAACTGTGGTGGGTTCATTTAGAGTCTTTAGTTGCATTGGTAATGGGCGATCGCCTAACAGGACGTAAGGCGTGTGGAGAATGGTATCAAAAGATGCACGATTATACCTGGTCGCATTTTGCTGATCCAGAATACGGTGAGTGGTTTGGCTACCTTAGCCGCCGTGGGGAAGTCTTGTTGAACCTTAAAGGTGGCAAATGGAAGGGTTGCTTCCATGTACCACGTGCATTGTATCTCTGTTGGCAGCAGTTTGAGGCATTGAGTGCAAAGTCGGTTTAACGGTATCGCGGAAGTCCCCACCCTCAATGTAACCTAGTGGTAGGTATGGACAGCGGGCAACATGGATTTACCATGAACCCCACTCAGTGCAGAAAATGCCTAAGACTGCGAAAATGGTAATCGCAAGAGCTTTAAGTTAGTACCCAATTGTGAATCCTACAAGTCTTTCAACAGCAACCCAATCGCGTAAAGCCGACCACATCCGCATCTGCTTAGAAGAAGATGTGCAATTCCATCAAACCACAAATGGACTGGAAAAGTATCGTTTTACCCATTGTTGCCTACCCGAACTCAATCTTGATGAGATTGACATTAGTACGACATTTTTAGGGAAACATCTGGGCGCACCGTTGCTAATTTCTTCTATGACTGGAGGAACTGAACAGGCGGGAATCATTAACCATCGTCTCGCGGAAGTTGCCCAGCATCATAAAATAGCGATGGGTGTTGGTTCGCAGCGTGTGGCTGTGGAAAAACCTCAAGTTGCGGATACTTTTGCTGTTCGCAAGTACGCCCCTGATATTCTGTTGTTTGCTAATTTGGGCGCAGTTCAACTGAATTACAGTTATGGTTTAGATGAGTGCTTAAGAATAATTGATATCCTAGAAGCTGATGCTTTGATTTTGCACCTCAACCCGCTACAAGAGTGTATTCAACCTAGAGGTGATAAAAATTTTAAAGGATTACTTGACAAAATTTCTAAATTATGTAGTCAGTTGACAGTACCCGTCATTGCTAAAGAGGTGGGCAATGGCATCTGTGCATCAATGGCAGAGAAACTTATCACTGCTGGAGTCAAGGCGATTGACGTGGCTGGTGCAGGTGGTACGTCTTGGGCAAAGGTGGAAAGCGAACGAGCCGAAAATGCTCTACAACGCCGTTTAGGAAAGACATTTGCAGACTGGGGTTTGCCAACAGCAGAATGTATTACCAGTATTCGTGCGATCGCTCCCGATGTGCCTTTGATTGCCTCGGGTGGATTACGTCATGGATTAGATGTGGCAAAAGCGCTAGCACTGGGAGCAGACATTGCTGGGTTAGCGATGCCTTTTTTGCAAGCTGCGGCTCTTGGCGAAGCTGCTGTTCACGACTTAGCTGAAGTGTTAATTGCTGAAATGATAACAGTGCTTTTTTGTACTGGTAACACGACACTAGAACAATTGAAGTGTTCAAAAAGTTTACAACCAATAAAATAAAGATAAGAACCCTTAGTTTTTAGATTGTTGGGTCATTAAGAGTGAGGAATTAAGTGGAAATCTTAAAAAGATACGAAGTCATTAGTCCTCAATCATTAAGTCCAGGACTTACGCAAAGAAACCCGGTTTCTCCCAAAAATCGTCTGTTTTGGAACCAAATATGAACGAAGAAACCGGGTTTCTAGCAGATGGTGCGCAAGTCCTAAAGTCTAAGCACCAATAACTAATAACTAATGACTAATGACTAATAAAAAATATGCGTAATTTTCTCAAACAAACTTTTGCCAGCCTACTCGGAAGCCTATTGGGACTGTTCATTTTCTGCGGTCTGGGAACGACTGGACTGTTATTACTGCTGTTTACAGTAGCTTCATCTAAAGATACCGATCCTGTTGTGAAAGATAAATCAGTGCTGGTTTTTGACTTGTCTACAAACATTACTGATGGCGAGCCAAGTTCTAGTGAATTGCTTCAAAATACCTTATCAGGTGAGGAGAATAAAAGAATATCACTCCGTACAGTTCTAGAGACTTTAGAAAAAGCACGGCGTGACAAACGAATTGTCGGTATATACCTGGATGCAAGTGGCACTACAGAAGGTAGAACAGCAGGCTTTGCTACTCTTAAAGAAGTCCGTCAGGCGTTGGAAAAATGCCGCGCTGCTGGAAAAAAGATTGTGGCATATGGTATGGATTGGGGGGAAAGGGAATATTACTTAAGTTCTGTGGCTGATACCATCGTGGTTAATCCACTCGGAGGAATGGAAATCAATGGTTTGAGTGCGCAGCCTTTGTTTTTTGCTGGGGCTTTGCAAAAGTACGGCGTTGGTGTTCAGATTGTACGGGTAGGTAAGTTCAAAGGAGCAGTTGAACCATTGATACTCGAAAAGCTGAGTCCAGAAAACCGTACACAAACTCAGCAATTGTTAAATGATGTTTGGTCAGAGTGGCGTGCTACGGTAGGAACAAGCCGTAAAATCAATCCACAACAGTTGCAGGCGATCGCAGATAATCAAGCTTTGTTATTAGCAGATCAAGCCAAAGCTAATCGCTTGGTGGATAAAGTAGCATATTTCGATGAAATTGTTGCTGACCTTAAACAGTTAACCAAGAGCGACAAGGAAGACAAAACATTTCATCAAATCAGCATCAAAGAGTATGCGGGAGTCTCTGGAAAGTCTTTGGGTGTTGAACGCAACTCGCAAAATAAAATTGCGGTGGTTTATGCTGAGGGTGAGATTGTCGATGGTTTAGGAGATGGTGGAGATGTCGGTGGCGATCGCTTTGCAAAAATCTTCCGTCGGCTGCGACAGGATAAAGACGTCAAAGCTGTCGTCTTGCGGATAAACAGTCCAGGTGGAAGCGTCACAGGTTCAGAAGTCATACAAAGAGAAGTGCAACTAACGAGTCAGAAGAAACCCGTTGTCGTGTCGATGGGTGATATCGCCGCTTCTGGTGGTTACTGGATTGCTACAGACTCTAAACGCATTTTTGCTGAGCCTAACACAATTACAGGTTCAATAGGTGTGTTTGGACAGATACTCAATCTCCAAAAACTGGCAAATGACAATGGTATCACCTGGGATTCAGTGAAAACTGCCCGCTATGCTGATACTCAAACAGTTGCTCGCCCCAAATCTCCGGAAGAATTGGCGATATACCAGCGTAACGTTAACCGAGTTTACGATATATTTCTCAACAAAGTGGCGCAAGGTCGCAAACTTCCTAAGCAAAAGGTCGCTGAAATCGCTCAAGGACGAATTTGGTCAGGTGTCGCAGCCAAGCAAATAGGTTTGGTCGATGAAATTGGCGGTTTGGATGCAGCCCTTAAATACGCTGCTGTTGCGGCGAATCTAAAAGATAATTGGGAATTGCAAGAATATCCTAAAGGAGGTTCTCTTAGAGAACGCTTCTTTGGACAGGTCACTGAAGAAGTGCGAACAGCTCTAGGTATAGATAAAGTACAACTCAAAGCACCTGATCCATTCATGAGTGAATTGCAAAAACTACAACGGGAATTAGCAATTCTGCAGAAGATGAACGACCCACAGGGTATATATGCTCGTTTACCCTTTAACTTGCGGATTGAATGATATGCAGGCTGTGGGAAGATAGGAAACAGAAGGGAGTATTTTCTTCCCCATCTCCCCTACTACCCCTACTCTTCATAAGAAGTGAAGACCTCAGGCTGACAAGAGTGGTGTAGATGTGTAAAGTAGTTGTGGACTACTTAACCATCTGCGAGATTTTATGCAACTGCCTAAGGATATAAAAACTAAACGTCTTTTGCTCCTTGTTGTTTCCTGTAGTTTAGCTGGCGTGATTGTGGGAGGTACCACAAGTTGGGTAGAAGGCAATTCGTGTTTGCAAGCCAGCACTGTTACGAGTGAGTGTTTAACCCAAGACCAAATAATCAGAACTGTAAAGGGAATGAGCACCGGCTTGATCGCTGGAGCTGGAGCAGCGTTTGGTGCAGCATGGCAACATAGGCATGATGATTGAAAAAGCTTCTAATTTATTACTTAAACTTTCACGCCGTTTGTTTGAAGATTCAGAGAAACAGGAGAGATTTGTGGAGGCTTTAATGAATCCCAAATCTTTTCATCCCTGTATTCTTTGGTGTCAAGAAAAGCCTGAATATTCTCCGTTTTCTGTAGAAACACCAACAATTTGGCAACCACAATTTATAGACCGTTTATCATTTGGAGAAAAACCTGGTCAACATCCCCTGCACGAACAGGGATATTTTTATTGTCTAGATTTTTCTTCTGTGTTCGCAGCTTCTATTTTGTTAACAATTCCTAGTCCTGTTAAGTTAGTTTTTGACATGTGTGCTGCGCCAGGAGGAAAGAGTGTCTTTGCCTGGAAGAGTTTGCAACCTGAATTGTTAATCAGTAACGAAGTCATTGGCAAACGCTTGGGAATGTTAATTTCTAATTTAAAGCGTTGTCATGTTAGTCCCTCTACTGTAGTGACTAAAGATTCTAGTGTTTTTGCTGAAATGATGCCTTTTTCTAGTGATTTAGTGATAGTAGATGCCCCTTGTACTGGACAATCTTTACTTGCTAAAGGTGAAAAAGCACTAGGATGTTTTCATCCAACTGCTATTAATAAAAGTGCAAATCGGCAAAAGAGGATTATAGCGAACTCTGCTTATCTGACTGCACCGCAAGGATATCTTGCTTATATGACTTGTACTTATTCTCCTGAAGAGAATGAGGACGTGTGTGAATGGTTTTTAGAAAGATTTCCCCAGTTTCAGGCAGTTAATATGAGTCATTTACAAGGTTATCAGTCACATTTAACTTCTGTACCTTGTTATCGGATGTTTCCTCAAGATAGCTTGGGTGCAGGAGCATTTACAGTGTTGTTTAAGAATATGGAAGAGGGTGAGAAAAAGGAGGTAGATGAGGAGGCTTTATCTGCAGTTTGGATGAATAGACCTCTTGCAAAAGTCCAAAAGTAGGGGAACTGACATCTTGCACCAGGGTCAAAAAACGGGTTTCTTGAGAATGACACCACTTAAAAAGCTTAACTTTTCGTTGAGAAACCCGGTTTTTTAGGTCTTGTTGAGAATAGTGCCAGATATAAAGGATGTCATTCTGTTCTTTGTAGCGTACCCGTAAGGGTAGCATCTGGCGTTGGGCACTGCCTAGTACAGGTCGGCGAAAATCAAGCTACCATTTCAAATCAACGAAAAGCTTATGATGTAAGCTTTTTGACTTTTGACTTTTGACTTTTGACTTCCGCGCAGCGGTACTAGCTTCCTATGTCATTAATTTGACGTCTCCCATACAGGTCTTACAGTTCATGCTCGTCTGTTCGCGTTAGGCTCATTTTTATAAAATAAACTTATCATTATTAACTAACTAAATCTCATTACTAATCGAGTTCAATTTCCGGTTACATCCTTTTATTTTTCTCGTAGTATCAGAAGTGAAGCAAATTTTAATGAACGGCTGGTCTGATAAGATGAGCTGTGGAATTGCTTCAGGATAACTTATACGGTCCGTTATCAAAAGAGAGGATTACAAAATGGCAACTTACAAAGTGACACTGATCAACGATGCTGAAGGTCTGAAGGAAACAATTGACGTTGATGATGATACTTATATTCTAGACGCCGCTGAAGAAGCTGGTCTTGACTTGCCCTACTCTTGCCGCGCTGGTGCTTGCTCCACTTGTGCTGGTAAACTCGTAGCTGGTTCTGCTCCAGACCAGTCTGACCAGTCTTTCTTGGATGATGACCAAATGGAAGCTGGATATATCCTGACTTGTGTGGCTTATCCAACCGGAGACTGTACCATCGAAACTCACAAGGAAGAGGAACTTTATTAAAAGTTAGGGATTTCAAAAATCAACCTCTTGCAAGAGTCTACGATGTCGTAGCGACACAAAAGGAAAAGAAGCAGGACTGACAACAGAGATCGCTCTCTGCTGGGTCTGCTCCAACACCTACTTTGGCATTCACTCTAGATTCACGTTACATAAGCAGGAGCACAGGGAGTCCCGGTTCCTGCTTTATTGATTTCATTTTAGCAATCTCCACAAGAAGTCCTTCAGTGCTCCCGCAAGGTTTTAGTAACAAATGTAAAAAAAGAATTGACAAAAGTGGGAACGTTATGGACCTATTTTAGACATGATAATGTTAAATTAAATACAATAAAGATAAGTTTACGTTGATTTACTATATTAATACAATAAGCAAAAAGATTCGCAGAACTATAAATGGACTGGATTCTCTTACTGCGATCGCTACAATCTGATTTCATCAAAAGGTTAACATCTGGTTGTCTGCTGCATTGTGAAACAGAAGGGCAATATAGCGAATTAACAATCATCTCTGGAGAGAGGTTAAAAGCACTACGGGAATTTTGCTGGGAGATGGCTGAGAAATATAAACGCACTTCACCAGTCCGTGATGTTTTTGTCAGTAACTTGAAAGGAAAATTAGGCGAAGAAGTTGTCAAAGAACGTTTGGCTGCTTTTGTCACTGAAGTAGATTATGAAAAACGATTTGGCATTGGCGATGGTAAAGTTGATTTTACCCTGACGTTTGATCCATCAGTTGGGATTGCAGTAAAATCGCGTCATGGCAGTCTTAATAAAGTCAGATGGTCAATTAATTCAGAAGAAGTGCAAAAAAATGCTGCTGTGGTTTGCATTTTGATTCAAGAGGAAGTGAACGAAGCACAACCTGAATATCACCTCTTCTTTGCTGGCTTTCTTCCTACCCAGATGATTAAGCTCAAGACTGGAAAAATTTCATTCGGGATAGAACAATTACTGTATGGCGGTGGTTTACGGTGCTATTTAGAACAATTAGAATCCTTGACACATGTCAATTCTGATAATCAAAAATCTCCAATTGAGAAATCTAACCCGAAGCAGGAACCTATCTATCAGCAACACAAGCAGCAACACAAGCAACAGTCTACGAAAACCAACTTTTCTCCTGAGCAACAAGAACCCAGCTATCAGCAACAAAAGCCACAGTCTGTCAAAACCAACTTTTCTCCTGAGCAAAATGACTATCTCCGTTTTCATAATGGAGATTTAAATCTGCTTTATGGAAAACTGGGCGATGAATGCTTTGAGAAAGAACAGTACAAAGCTGCAATTGATAACTACAATCACGCTTTAAAACTGAACTCTAAAGACGCTGATATTTATTACAAACGTGGTTTAGCTCGTTATCACCTGGGAGATTATCAAGCATCAATTACTGATTACGCTCAAGCCATACAAATCAATCCTTACTACGGCAAAGTTTACAACAAAATTGCTTTAGCTCGATATCACCTAGGAGATTATGAAGGAGCAATTGCTGATTACACTCAAGCAATTAGAATGAATCCTAATGATGCAGTGGCTTACAGAAATCGCGCTGATATTCGTTACCACCTAGGAGATTATCAAGGAGCAATTGAGGATTATAATCAGGCAATCAAAATTAACCCCAATAGTTCTAACTTGGGAGATTCCAAGAAAGCAATTGAGCTTTTTAGTCAGTCAATCGAACTGAAACCTAATGATGTCATTGGTTACAAAAATCGTGGTAATTCTCGTTTTGATTTAGGAGATTATCAGGGAGCAATTGAGGATTACACACAGATTATTAAGATGAATGCTCATGATGTTGATGCATATTATAACCGTGGTCAGGCTCGTTATGACTCAGGAGATTATCAGGGAGCGATTGAAGATTATAATCAGGTTATTAAGATGAATCCCAACGATGCTGATGCATATTACAATCGTGCTCAGGCTCGTTATAACCTAGGAGATAAACTGGGAGTTGTTGATGATTTTCAGAAAGCAGCAGACCTTTATCGAAAAGAAGGTAAGTTAGAGGAACATAAAAATGTACGGGAAAGAATTTTAGATTTAGAAATAGAAGAATCGTTAGATATTTTAAATTTTTAAAAATCCTGTACCTTTCGACGAAACTGTTTCAATCCCTAATAGGGAGTAAGAGAAATTTCAACCATATTCGCGCGTCTTACCCAGTCGTTGAATATCTTGAGGTTTCAATCCCTAATAGGGAGTAAGAGAAATTTCGACTCATCTTGCTAGCTATATTCGACTTCAACAATATGTTTCAATCCCTAATAGGGAATAAGAGAAATTTCGACAGGCGATCGCGTTAACCGATTCCAGCAAATCGTCGTTTCAATCCCTAATAGGGAATAAGAGAAATTTCGACTACCTCTAAGAAGCGATCGCCTCTTGCATATTCCGTTTCAATCCCTAATAGGGAATAAGAGAAATTTCGACAAGCATCAGCAGCTATCACCACACGTGCCGCCGCGTTTCAATCCCTAATAGGGAATAAGAGAAATTTCGACACCTTTTGGATATTACAGAAGAAATCGTAATCGAGGTTTCAATCCCTAATAGGGAATAAGAGAAATTTCGACCAAGAACGGCTTTGCTCGTTTAATAGAAATGGAAAGAGTTTCAATCCCTAATAGGGAATAAGAGAAATTTCGACTGAAAGATTTGTTATAGAGTTTTATGAAGAAGAAGTTTCAATCCCTAATAGGGAATAAGAGAAATTTCGACTTGAATTTTGATGTTGGCAGAGACTTTCTCAATTTAGTTTCAATCCCTAATAGGGAATAAGAGAAATTTCGACTATAGGCGATCGTATTACAGAACGAGCAACTTATCATGGTTTCAATCCCTAATAGGGAATAAGAGAAATTTCGACGGTACCAAAAGGGGATGCTTGTACCTGGATTTCAAGTTTCAATCCCTAATAGGGAATAAGAGAAATTTCGACTGCGCGAGCCTGAGAAGTGCTCCGTATAAAGTTTTCAAGGTTTTAAATCGCGGATGAACTAATGATAGCATAAAAAAAAGTAAATTGATTGACAGACAAATGGCTGAAATTCAGTCTAGACAAGGAGCGCGGATGGGTTGTCAGCTAATATTCCCTGAAAGCCTTGTGCTGTCAGAAGTTCAGCCATTTTTTTCCAAACCTATTTTCCAACACCTACCCATCCGCGCATTCGGCAAAGAAAATCGTCTCATCGCGAGGTGGTTCGCCGCCGATACGTTCGACTTTACCAAAACAGCAGGCACATAGAAAATAAAACTTGATACTAAGCTAAAACACATCTAACTTGCATAATTTCAAGTTTTGATAAAAAGCATCAAACTCTTTTATCTCTTACTCTGCGCCCTCTGCGCCTCTGCGGTTTCAAATGCAAATTAAATGTGGAACAGCTTATCAGTGTCAGGCTTGATGAGTTTGTGCAAGCGCGATCACGTAAGTCCTGCGGAGGCTTGCGCGATCGCGTAGTGTGTCCCCTTGGGACGAGAGCGCTGCGTATTGGCGCAGATCGCAACGGGAGCATATTCCTCACAAGTTCCTCAAATTTTCCTTTTAATCTTAAGATAGTGGCAGAATCTTTCTTGTTTGCAAAAGGGTTTTACAAGTTGTGATGCGTAAAGCCCCCTTTTTCTAAAAGGGGGATATAAGCGAAAAGGACAAATTTCTTTGTCCGTAATGATGATAGGCTAATATCCCGGAAATGCCAGAAGAACCGGAAGTCAAACTTAAGGCGAAAGGATAAAAAAACACATTTTATCAGGACTTACGCAAAGAAACCCGGTTTCTACTAAAAATCGTCTGTTTTGGAACCAAATACGAACGAAGAAACCGGGTTTCTAGCAGATGGTGTGTAAGTCCTATTTATATTTCTTCTTTCTTCCCAGTTCCTCTATTCAAAAAGGAGGCAAGCGAATGAAATTACTATCTATCGAGGAACTCAAAACACTGGCACAACAGCCCAGAGAAATCTGTGTATCGATTTTTCTGCCAACTTACTATGCAGGGTCAGATACGCAACAAAATCCAATCCGATTTAGGAATTTAATTCGAGAAGCTGAAGAACGGCTGATTGAACGTGGTTGGCGTTCTGAAGATGCGAAAAACTTACTCAAACCAGTCAAAGAACTGGATGAGTATGAATTTTGGCAACACCAGAGTGATGGTTTAGCAATCTTCCGCTCTCAGGACTTGTTGCGATATTACTCCTTACCCATAGATTTTGAAGAATTAGCAATTGTTAGTAACCGTTTTTACCTTAAACCTTTATTCCCCCTCTTTAATAGCGATGGACATTTCTATATCCTGGCTCTTAGTCATAATCTGATTCGGTTATTAGAAGGTACGCACCACCACATTGAAGAAATTGATCTAACTGGTGTGTTGCCAAGTTTGGAAGAAGTACTGCAGTTTGAGGAACCAGAACGGCAAACCCCTTCCCATACAGGCACCCCAGGTGCAGCAGGTGGAAGGCGCGCTGCTCCTAGTGGAGTCACGGTATTTCACGGTCATGGTGCTGGTGATGAGAATGAGAAGGAAAATCTCAGCCTGTACTTTCATCGGGTCAATGAGATGTTGCGGGAGTTACTAAAAGAGGAACACGCTCCTTTGGTTCTGGCTGGGGTGGAATATCTCTTGCCAATTTACCGAGAGGCAAATACTTATTCTTATCTCATAGATGCGGGTATAACAGGCAATCCAGAATTACTGACTCCAGAGGAATTACACGCCCAAGCCTGGGAAATAGTGGAACCTTACTTTTTGCAAGCACAGCAAGAGGTCATGAATCAATATAGGGAACTGGTGGGAACTGGAAAAGCCTCCAGCCAAATTACGGAAACTATTCCGGCTGCTTGTCAGGGACGAGTTGACAAGTTAATTGTCGCCCTCGGTCAGCAGCAGTGGGGTACTTTTGATTCGGATACCCAAACGGTTCAGGTGCATCCCAATGCAGAACCCAACGACGAAGAGTTATTAGATTTCGCTGCAACTCAGACTATCTTGAATGGCGGTATCGTCTATGCAGTTGAGTCGGAAGATATGCCAGATGATACACCATTAGCTGCGGTATTTCGCTACTGAAATCTACAGCTGTTTTCAGTTGAGTAGACCAAATTTCAATCAGGAGCGACAGGAAGACAAAATTATGAACCTGAAACAGAGAAGCATTCTATTAATCATCCTGATTGCGATTATTGGTCTGTCTCTATCTAAAACACTGGTGCATATTCTGACCGAAACATGGTGGTTTGATACTGTCGGTTTTTCGGAAGTATTTTGGACAAGGTTGACTTGGCAAATTCTCACTTGGATTGTAACCTTTGCTTCCTACACCCTGTTTCTCTGGAGAAACTATCAGATTGCTATGCACCACACCCGGTATAGTTCCTTTCGCTTTTTTGAAGACAGCACATTGGCAGACTATGCCGATAAATTTGCCAATTTCCTGGCTTTAGTGTTGATTTTGTTCATTGGGTTTGGTGCAGCAAGTGCTAGTATCCCTGCGTGGGAAACTATTCTTAAGTATCTGCATCCTACTAGTTTTGGCGATCGCGATCCGATATTTCAACGGGACATTGGCTTTTATGTCTTCAAGCTACCGCTTTACGAAGCTATCTGGAACTGGTTATTGTTCGCTTTTGTCTGGGGGCTGATAGTATCTGTTCTGGTTTATTTCCTCAAAGGCAATTTTACACCACAGCGGCGTAACGGACGAAATACCCTCAATGGTAAAGCCAAAAGCCATTTAAGTTTGCTCTTGGCGGGAATCGCCGGATTAATAGCCGTTGATTTCTGGCTCAAACGTTACAGCCTGCTTTACTCAACCAATGGCGTTGTGTTTGGTGCTGGTTACACTGATGTCCATGCCCGATTATTTGCTTACTGGATGACAAGCATCATTGCGTTATTAGTCGCAGTCTTATTTGTTCTCTCGATGAGGCGAAGAAGTTACGCCTTATCCATGTTGGGGATTATATTATTCTTTGTGGCTTTAGTGTTGCTCAACGGTGTTTACCCTTGGTTTGTCCAACAATTCATCGTTGAACCCAACGAATTAACTAAAGAAAAGTCCTACATCGCCAACAACATCAAATTTACTCAGAATGCCTATCATTTGCATGATGTGCAAAGGCAAAACTATATAGCCGCAGCCCAATTGAACCGCCAAGTTTTGCAGTCGAACCAGCCAACTATCCGCAATATTCGCTTATGGGACTACCGCCCGCTTCTGAGTACCTACCGCCAAATTCAGGAGATTCGTCTTTATTACCAATTTCAGAGTGTGGATGTAGATCGCTACACTCTAAATGGCAATTATCAACAAGTGATGCTATCGGGACGGGAACTGGCTTATTCTCAGTTACCTCAAGAGGCTAAAACATGGGTTAACCAGCGTTTGAAGTATACCCACGGCTACGGTTTGGTGATGAGTCCAGTTAACCAAATCACCTCCGATGGTTTACCGGAACTGTATATCAAAGATATTCCGCCAGTCTCTACGGTGGATCTTCAGGTGAATCAGTCGGCAATTTATTATGGTGAAAAAACTGATAACTATATTTTTACTGGTACGAAAACTCAAGAGTTTGACTATCCTTTAGGGGATGGAAATGCTTATACTACTTACAACGGCAAAGGTGGTGTACCAATCCCAACCGTGTGGCGCAGGTTAGCTTATGCTTACGACTTAGGCAGTCTCCAAGTTTTCATTTCCAATTACTTCACTCAACAGTCGCGTATCCATTACTACCGTTTGCTTCACGAAAGGGTGAGTCACGTTGCGCCATTTCTGCACTTGGATAGCGACCCCTATTTAGTAATCATTAACGGCAGATTACAGTGGATTGTGGATGCTTACACGATGAGCGATCGCTATCCCTATTCCCAACCAGTAGCACAAACTCAGAACGCTGCCGAAATTCTCAAGAGAGAAAATACTAAGCAAATCTTACATGGTAATTTCAACTATCTCCGCAACTCAGTTAAGGTATTGGTTGATGCTTATGATGGTACGATGCGGTTTTTTATCGTCGATGAAGCTGACCCCGTACTCCGTACCTACCAAAAGATTTTTCCTCACCTATTTGAATCCAAAGCCGTGATTCCACCTGAGGTGAAAGCTCATTTTCGTTATCCGCAAGACCTATTCAAAATCCAAGCGCAGATGTATCTTGTTTACCACATGAGCGACCCAGAAATATTCTATAACCGGGAAGACTTGTGGCGCTTGCCCATCGAAACCTATGAAGGAAACGAACATATCATGCAGCCTTACTACATGATTATGCGCTTACCAGGAGCAGCAAAGGAAGAATTTATCCAAATTTTACCATTCACACCTGCTAACAAAGACAACATGATTGCCTGGATGGCGGCGCGTTCCAATAGCAAGGAGTACGGTAAGTTGCTGTTGTACGAGTTTCCCAAACAAAAACTCATCTTTGGTCCTCGACAAATTGAGGCGCGAATTGACCAGGAACCACAAATTTCACAGCAGTTTACTTTATGGAGTCAGGTAGGTTCTAAAGTGATTCGCGGAGATTTGTTAGTGATTCCTATTGACCAGTCTTTACTTTACGTTGAGCCAGTATATCTGCGGGCAGAACAGGGCGAGTTACCTGAACTCAAACGGGTCATTGTTGTCTATGACAAAGCTGTGGTCATGGAAGAAACTTTAGAAAAATCTCTAGCAGCAATCTTCGGTGGCGTTCAAGAACAAAAGCAAGTACCTAGTTCCGTAACTGGAGAAGTTCCAAACCTGGCTAAATCTGCTTTAGCTACTTATCAAAAGGCAAAGGAGGCATTGCGTCAAGGGAATTGGGCTGAGTATGGACGTTATCAGCAAGAATTGGAAGGGATTTTGCAGAAATTGAATCAGGGTAGTAAGCCTTGAAATTCAGCTTCCAAAGTACGTTTCAATCCCTAATAGGGAGTAAGAGAAATTTCGACCCTGGTTGATGTTGCACGTCTCATGCTTTGTGCGGTTTCAATCCCTAATAGGGAATAAGAGAAATTTCGACTGCTGTTCAATAGCATAACGGTGATCCTCATTTGATGTTTCAATCCCTAATAGGGAATAAGAGAAATTTCGACAATCATTAGTATAAAGCGCTTTATGTGTTGGATAGGTTTCAATCCCTAATAGGGAATAAGAGAAATTTCGACTTAAAGACGGGGTTTATCCCTATAACAACGAAGTTTCAATCCCTAATAGGGAATAAGAGAAATTTCGACAAGTTTTGAGGAAAGAATGCACATATCTGTTTACGTTTCAATCCCTAATAGGGAATAAGAGAAATTTCGACCTTTTCAATGCATTTCTTCTGTTGGGTATCGCCCTTTGTTTCAATCCCTAATAGGGAATAAGAGAAATTTCGACACGATTCAGGATGGTTTTTGAGCAAGAAAGAGATTGTTTCAATCCCTAATAGGGAATAAGAGAAATTTCGACTTTCCCCTGAAGGTATCTACAATGCTTATTGTGAAGGTTTCAATCCCTAATAGGGAATAAGAGAAATTTCGACTTCTGGGCAAATTGCTGCTGTTATCGAAAAAGAAACAAAGGTTTCAATCCCTAATAGGGAATAAGAGAAATTTCGACTTTAGGTTTCTTCTTGGCGATGGCTTTACTAGAATTTGTTTCAATCCCTAATAGGGAATAAGAGAAATTTCGACGCTGTAATAATCCCGATAGAGTTAACATTTGCACTGTTTCAATCCCTAATAGGGAATAAGAGAAATTTCGACTGCGCGAGCCTGAGAAGTGCTCCGTATAAAGTTTTCAAGGTTCTAAATCGCGGATGAACTAATGATAGCATAAAAAAAAGTAAATTGATTGACAGACAAATGGCTGAAATTCAGTCTAGACAAGGAGCGCGGATGGGTTGTCAGCTAATATTCCCTGAAAGCCTTGTACTGTCAGCAATCCAGCCATTTTTTTCCAAACCTATTTTCCAACACCTACCCATCCGCGCATTCGGCAAAGAAAATCGTCTCATCGCGAGGTGGTTCGCCGCCGATACGTTCGACTTTACCAAAACAGCAGGCGCATAGGAAATAAAACTTGATACTATCAGTATCAGGCTTGATGAGTTTGTGCAAGCGCGATCGCAGTTTAGCATATTGAGTATCACTCAACTGACACTCAAATACACTATACTGCACCCATTGCCCGTAAGACTTGAGGACTTTGTGGATTTTTGTACGGCGCTTATCTTCAGAAATATCGTAAGACACAACAACATTCATTGACAAATTCAACCTCTTGCGCCTACTTGAGAACCAACGGTGGATATTTCTCGATTTCGCCCATTAAGTATTTAGCGAGTAATCGGGCTTGCAGTGCAAAGGCTTCTTGGTAAGTACATTTGCGTCCCAACACAGGATGCTTGAACTCAGATAATTTCTTTTGTCCGTACAGCCGCAGAAATGTTTTTCTTGCTTCCTTGGTGAGAGAAACAGCACCACTTAAAGATTCTGTGACAAAATCCTCAACTTTTAGAAATTGCTTGTTTAACGCAGACAACACAACTGCGTCTACTACCAGAGGACGAAACTCTTCCATTAAATCTAATGCAAGTGATGGTCTACCATAGCGATCGCAATGTAGATATCCTAAATATGGATCAAAGCCAACAATATTAACTGCGCTTTGGACATCATGACGCAGCAAGGAATAACCAAAGCTGAGTAAGGAATTCACTGGATCAGTCGGTGGACGACGAACGCGCTTGGTAAAAGTAAATGCTGTATTGCGAATCATTTCGTCAAAGCAGCCAAAGTAAGCGGCGCTACCTGCACCTTCCAATCCGCGCAAAGAATCGATGCTTTGAGTTGTGTCGATGGGTGCAATGACTTGCTCTAAGCGTGTGATACGACTTGATAAATCTAAGTCTGGGCATTCACGTTGGCGACGAACGAGGATGCTACGATAATTTTTCAGTTTACCACGTACAAACCCTTGAACGACATGAATTGCTTGGGCTGTATTGCCTGCTGCTTGCCATTGCGCCTTGCGCACAAAAAGATTTTTGGTGACTTCTGGTTCTAAACGTCCTAAATAACCACCAGTTTCTGTCAGAAATGTCAGCGGAATGTGACGCTCTAATAATTCATTAATAGCGGCGGGTGAAACTGTGGCGCGTCCTAAGACTACGACTCCATCAATTTTGAGAAGTGGTACATCTAAAATTGTCTTTTTCTCGAATTTGACGTGCAGCCGCTCATCAATTTTGCCGATAAATGCATCGTCTTGTGTAATGTAAACTGTGCCCATAGTTAGTGTTAGAAAGTGTTAAAAATTTCATTTGAGATGAATCAATTTGCACGCCCTCGTCTCTCGTTCCCATGCTCAGCATGGGAATGCCTATTAGGAGGCTCTGCCTCCCTTACTTGCGGCGGAGTCCGTGGAACTCGCTACTTCTACAACGTTCAAGACAACATCGCGGGCTCTGCCTCCTTTACTTGCGGCGGAGTCGCAAGAGCTGCATTTCCAGGTGGAACCTGGAAACGAGATTGGTATTAGTAAACTTCTTGATACCGTCCTACTTTGTCCACAATTTCTGGCAAGCATCGTGCGTACAAACTGCATCCTGTGCAACGCTTTGTCTTGATAGGTTTTGGCATAATACCTGTTAGTAGAAGCATTTGAACAGCTTCAATTGTGGTGATTGTGCTTTGACGCAATTCTTCCGTAATTTCTATGAATTGACGTTGGTGTGAGTGTGCGTAGTAAACATAGCCAGTCCTCACTGTTTGTCCTGTCATTTCTTCTAGACACAACGCTTGGGCACAAACTTGCAGCTCATCGTTATCCCATTCACCCTTACGTCCCCGCTTGTATTCAACTGGATACAACTCACCATTTCTGATTCAATCAAATCAGATTTACCGATAAGTTTGTGTTTGTCTGACTTCAGCCAAATCGCTCGAACTTGCCAGGTTTCTTCACGATGTCCTTCCCCCAATGTGTGGACGCGCTCATGTAAACTTGTCCCTTCAATTGTGTATTGGTTATCAATGAATTCTCCTGTACAAAACATCCGCCAGCAGCGATGTGGGCAATAGGCATACTGATTTAAGGAAGCAATAGGAATGTATTCTGTTTCATTCATAGTTTTCAAGATTTTTTTCAACATTTGATGAAGGAGAATGACTCATCAAGAGACGACGTATCATACCCATACCCATTGTTGTTTTACGTCCAACTCCTGCATATAATGCAAAGTCGGCAAGGGTGTTAATTTGTTTGATTGCGATTGGTTCAATGTCTCCTAAAATCCGATAGCTGATTTCGCCAACACAACCAACAAATTTGGTGTCATAGTTACGAATAACTTCGGTATGGATGTCACAAAAACTTGGATAAATTGACTCGATAGGGATGTTGGTAAATTCAATCCCACTATATTTGTTCCAGCGACTGAGAAGACTGTTGAAGACACATTCTCGAATTGGCAAAACGGTATCGTATCCCCCTTGGCGGAAAGCTACGGGTGTGGCGAGGGTGAAGTTAAGAGGATGATTTGGGCGATAGCTAGCCCCTAAGGGGGCGCTGCGCAAACGCTGCTGCGCGGAGCGCAGATCGCCTGCTTGCTCATACAATTGTGTGTAAGTGCAAGCATTTGCCCAAGGTTGTGTTGATTGGGGTGTACCAAAGATGCTGGTAATATACAAGTCTGCGGAACCCAAATGCCAAGGGTGTTCAGGGTTGAGATTTAGCCACAGTGGAGTCAGCTTGCTAAATAGGTTGTCGTCTAATAGCGATATGCGCCACCAACAGGGTGTACCTGCGGGAATTGGGCGTTGATGGGAAAATTGCAAGGTGTGGTGTTTGTGTTGGTGGCTTTTATGATTGCGTTGTATTTGTAAGGGGGAAAGGGTGAACGGTTTATCTGCGTTGGATGTGTGTAGGTAGTCTCCTAAATCTTTATCGACTGAACTGATGAGGGTGAGGAATAGGGCGTGGTAGTGTCTTCCTGTGAGGAATTCGGGGTAGATGGGAGATTGGGGGATGAGGTTAAGGACGAGACTGTGGGGCATATTTAATTTTGGATTTTAGTATATTGGATTTTAGGGTGAGTATTACTCACCCTGCATCGATTTAACCCTTAAACCGATACTGCATTCTGGCTGGAAGTCGTAGTTTTTCAGATTTGTTTGGATTTTCAAACTCGTAATACTGTCCTTGGCGAATGCTGACATTTTGAATCAGACTGACAGGAGGCATATTAACTACGTCGTAGCTGATGACTTGCTGGGTAAACATCACATCCAGAGGATTTAGTGGGTGAGGGAAAGTGAAGTTACCAGTTTTTAATTCAAATTTAGTTACTTCTTGAGTCTGTACTTCTGCTTTACTCATCCATTTACCTAGGCGAATCCATTTTGGTAGCTTCAGTTGTTTTCGAGTCATCACAAAAAACTCAAATTGACTTTCTGGTGCAATCTCTTTTGCTCTACCAAAACTAGGGATATTTTTCTGAGTTTTCTCCATCTCAACATGATAGTTGTTGTTAGCATACTTCCAGGTATTGAGGATGGCAGTATGGTTAATTGAATGCGCTGGAGTGACGTAAATATTCTGGTGATTGAGTGGTGTTAGATGCTCCTCATATTTGGGAACTTGTTCTGGACAAAAGTAACGATAGGAATGTTCTTCTACAACGGTTGTGGAGTATATTTCACTATCTACTAATCCCAATGCGTAACAAAGTGCGTAATTATGAATCACTGGTTCTGTTTCGTAGAGTCTTCCTATCTCACGAGTTGCGTAATATAGGCTGTCATGGAGTTCTACCTGACAGTGGTAAATAAAAGTCATGGTTATTACTTAGCTGATACTTTGTCTTTCCCTTTTATGTGTTTTTGGGCATAATCCTTAGCTTCATCATCTGCTTTTTTCAGCATCTTTTTCAATTGTTCTTCATTGGTAGTGATGGTTTTGACTTCATTGAGCAAAGGTTTAAAATTTTCACCGATCAAGTCTTCATGCACAAGAAATTCATCCTGCATTAAACTAACAATTGTACTTGTGGCAGCTTCGATGACATCATCTTCGTTTAATGGCTCTGGAGAATTTAGAGTTGGATTCTTCTTTATATAGTCGTAAATTGCCTGCGTCCAACGTAAATTGCTGATAATTTCTCCGTCAGCAAATATTACGCCTATCAATTCATTCCGCACTCTTCCTGTACGTGTAGTCTGCGCTCCATAATGACGAGTACGCAAGATGTTATTGAAGACATACAAAAAGCTTGCTTCTGTCGGGTCTTTTAATGTAACAATGCTGGGAAAGAATATCTGGGGTTTAATGTGATCTTGCTGATTAATTCGGCTAGTGACTTCACCAGGTTTTGAACTATTTTCACCCTTAGATGTCATTGTACCATTTTCAAAGGGAGCGTTGAGGGTAAATGTTTCGTGTGATTCTGCAAAGTCGGTGATGGAAAAAGCCGTATCTACGACAACTTTTGATTTTTCAGAACCAGAATCACCAATCGCAAAACCATAGATAATACAATCAGGATTATCCATTGCAAATTTGACGTTATACTCGCACTCTTGGGCAGTCATTAGACCATAATTACGGAGTAATTCTCGACCGACTAAACGCTCTGGTGTTGATTGTTTACGCTTAAACATTGTCAAGCGGCTGATGGTTGTTTTGTCCTCAATTCCTGCTCGGACTCGTGATTTATTGAGCTCGCCATCAGTTTGAAAGAGTGGATAGGATTCAGTTACACGTATGGTCAAAAAATGAACGTACTTTCCCATTGGTTTGTAAGGAATTTCAGTATGAAAATGTTTAGCATCAACAGTCTTTAAGAAATTCATGAGAGTTCTCCAATTGTTTTAATCTTGTCAGAGTTAGCACTGTGAAATAGTCAAGAAAGCCTAGATAGAGATATGAGCACAAAAATTTATCTCAAGCATAAGTTACTCATCCACATCTAAATCATCAGTCTTCTCTTCTTCCTTTAAAGGACGTTCTTCATAATTAGCTAGACGGTAAAGGTACTCGCAAGTATTACGGATGTAGTTCATTTGGCGTCCTTGTAAACGAGCGCGATCGCCTGCAAAAGATTCATTAAAAACCTTAACCACAAAATACTCAGCAAAGTCTCGAATAGCTTGTAATTCCTCCTCTTTATTACTAATCATCCAACGTCCTTCTGCTCTAGAAGCATGAACTCGCTTCATTAACTGGAAGACTTCTGCTGTTACCAAATCAATCAACGCATCATCAGAAAAACTTGTATCAGCTTTGAGAATGATATCAGCAGCGACATCAATGGGTTTAAGAATCGCATTTGCTGGTATTGGTTGCTTACCAGTTTTCTTAGCATGTCTGTAGAATTTTCGGAATCTTTCTGTTAATTCTTTGGGATGATTCAATTGCGATTTTTGTGTCACTTTCCATGTCTCCGATTGAAAATCATATTCTGCATAGGGGTCAAAACAAGGGTAAAAGTAATAAGCATAGAGCTTGATTTTATTTATGCTAGGTGTTTCCACGCCTTGGCGTCGCGTCCAACTCTTGAGGTAGCTAAAGACATTGAGCGGATTTGTCTCTAAATCTCTTGCTAATTCAGAAAACTTACCCCAGTTCGATTCATATTTCCCCTTACTTTGTTTAGCATTAACATCAAGATGAATTGCATAAGCAGCAGTTAATACATTTAGAGGTGCAGGATATTTTTTGTTATTTTCCTCCCAGCCTTCAAGGATATAGTCAAGACGAAATCTATCTCTCCCTACCAACACCCGAAAAGCTTGCGGCGCACTATCTAAAAATACAGTTTCTTCAAATTCAGCCCCATCATTAAATGGTGGAATTGGTGATTCAGAAACGACAGTCTTAACATCCAAAATCATCGGAAAAGCAAACGCTAACCAACTTGGCATAACCCAGGATTCAGTATCAGTCGGATCGAGTCCTGGTGGTAGCGCCATAAAGTAAAATGTTAAAGGTTGGTCTTCGGGATAAGAAAGCTTAAAATGTTCTGTCTTGCTTACGTTCTGGATGATTTTCTGGTAAATCTTTTTTACGCTCTAAGTCCTCATCAATCAGGAATGTGTCAACACTTGATAGCGTTGTCGTCCAAAATCCGCTTGCAAATCATCATGGATAAAGTGATTGCGGATGCTAGCATTAACA
>JAAUSC010000399.1 GCA_012031965.1 Scytonema sp. RU_4_4 | reverse complement strand
TACGTTCAGCCGAAGAGACTTTTAAACGAATTGGGAAAAATGCCTGGAATGGGAAAATTATGTCAATTTTCTCACCCAAGTCTATCTGGTGTCCGACAACAGGCGATAAAGGAATTCAGAAAATATATTATTTTTTACCAGGAGATTGATTCGGTTGTTGAAATTTTGCGAGTCATTCATGGTGCAAGGGATATAGAAGAAGTATTTTTAGAGGATAATTTTGGTAATGAAATATAGGTATCGGCTCAAAAAATCGGGGTAAGGCTCCAAAATTCTGATGACAGAATTTGGTGCTGAAAGCACAAGCGTGCTTATAATGTTTCTCATGGCGCAACGACCACCAGAGATTTCAGTTGATTCTATCCTGCAAAACCTCGACTTAGAGAACGTTGCAGACGAACAGGTGCGCCAAATTCTGGTAATTTTACTCAACCGAATCGAGCAGCTTGAATCGAAGGTCAAGACCCTAGAGGCGGAAAATCAACAGCTTCGCGATGAAAACAATCGCCTTAAAGGGGAGCAGGGGAAGCCCAACATTAAACCGAATCGACCCAAAAGTAATCAAAAGAACCATTCCTCAGAACAAGAACGTAAAAAACCTGAAACCCATCAAAAAAGTAGTAAGAACGACCAGATCAAAATTGACCGAGAGGAAATTTTGGTCATTCCCAAAGAGCAACTGCCCTCCGACGCAGAATTCAAAGGCTACGAAGATGTGATTGTTCAAGACATCAATTTGGGGACAGACAACGTATTATTCCGCAAACAAAAATATTACTCACCAACAGAGGGCAAGACTTATCTGGCAGAAATACCCCCTGGCTACGAAGGGCAATTTGGTCCGAGTCTCAAGGCGTTGAGCATCAGTCTGTACTACGGTGGCAACATGACTGAAGGCAAACTGCTGGAATTTTTTTCAGACATCGGCATCAGCCTGAGCGCGGGTCAATTATCCAATCTGCTGATCAAAAAGCAGGAAGATTTCCACAAACAGAAAACCGAAATCCTTTATGCTGGATTAGAGAGTTCTCCCTGGCAACACTTTGACCAGACCCATGCACGGGTAAAGGGTCAGAACTATAACTGTAATGTGGTGTGTAATCCTTTGTACACCGTCTATCACACCACACAGAAGAAAGACCGATTGACCGTACTTGATGCCTTGCTTTCTGGGCGCGAGCGCCAATATCTCTTGAATACCGAAGCATTTGAGTTATTGGAATTCTGGCACGTGCCGTTGAAGATTATAACCCTACTCAAGCAACTACCTCAAGGGGTGAGACTGACAGAAGCTAATTTCCTAGAACTGCTGTCGATCTTACTTCCTGATTTGGGAGTACAGCAGAGGTCGCGGGTGCTGGAGGCGACAGCGATTGCCGCCTACCATAGCCAAACAGAGTGGCCAGTTGTACAAGTCCTCGTGTGCGACGATGCACCCCAGTTCAAGTTACTAACTACTGATATTGCCTTGTGCTGGGTTCATGATGGGCGACACTACAAGAAACTAAGACCTGCGGTGGCTTATCACCAAAAGCTTCTGGATGAATTCCTTGACAAATACTGGGATTACTACCGTCAGTTGCGAACGTACCGAGAGCAGCCAACCCCAGAACTAGCACAGATATTAAGGAAACGCTTCCACGAACTGTTTTCCACTATGACTGGATACTGGGATCTTGATGAACGGATTAGACGCACTCTAGACAAAGAAGCCGAGTTATTGCTAGTGCTGGAGCATCCAGAATTGCCCTTGCACAACAACCCAGCTGAATTGGGGGCGCGGACAATGGTGCTGCGACGCAATATTAGTTACGGTACTCAAACTACTGAAGGCACTCAAGCCTGGGATACATTTTTGTCATTAGTGGCAACCACCCGCAAGTTAGGTGTCAGCTTTTTTGAATATGTGCGCGATACGCGTAGCGTCAAGCCTCCGGCTTATCGCCTTTGCAAATTAGGTGAGATCAGGAGACTGGCATTGATCATCGAGGAACAAGCAATTTCTCACCCACTGGGGTGGTCATGGAGTACTTCCTTGTTCCTTTCCCCGGATTATTGAGGGGATACACTCCAACAACACCCGTAATACTCTAAATTTGCTGTACTGCTGTAGTGCAATGGGTATTAACCAATTCATCTTTTCCAGCACAGCAGCAGTATATGGACAAGCAAAGGAAAATCCGGTAACAGAATCTGCTCCAACCCAACCAATTAACCCTTACGGACGCTCAAAACTTTCCAGTGAATGGTTGATTCGAGACTATGGAGCAACATCCTCTCTAAACTATGTAATTCTACGCTACTTTAATGTTGCAGGTGCAGACTCTGGTGGAAAATTGGGGCAGATGTCACCGAATGCGACTCACTTAATTAAGGTTGCTTGTGATGCAGCACTCAAACGTAAGCCGGAAGTAGAAATCTTTGGTACCGATTTTCCAACACCAGATGGAACAGGAATTCGGGATTATATTCATGTTGAAGATTTAGCAACAGCACACATAGATGCTTTACGCTACCTAGAGCAAGGAGGAGAAAGCCAAATTTTCAACTGTGGTTATGGACAAGGCTATAGTGTTCGACAAGTTATCGACAGAGTAAAAGCAATCTCTGGAGTTAATTTCCGTGTTATTGAATCTGATCGCCGTCCTGGTGACCCAGCCTGTGTCACTGCCTGTGCAGATAAAATTTATAAGGTAGTAGGCTGGCGACCCAAATACAATAACTTGGATAAAATTATATCTACTACCCTGACTTGGGAAATGCAACGCGAAGGTTTGGTACTAGATGCCATAGCTTACTAACACTTTGATACTTTTAGAATAGGCATTGCCCATCCTATATCAAATATATATTTCAATCAATTGAAAAGCGCCATTGACGAGTGTTACTGAGTGTAAAATATACAGGATTTAGAATTCAGGATTCAACAAGTGAAAGTGGCGCTGGTTATCAGTTTAGTGGTTCTTATCGGATTGTTTCTAGTGATAGAGGTAGGATTAAGATTGCTGTTCGGGTTTGGCAATCCCCTAACATA
>JAAUSC010000026.1 GCA_012031965.1 Scytonema sp. RU_4_4 | reverse complement strand
AAATCAGGTTAACTTTCTGTCTCACCCATAGATGGAAGAAAATTGATTATATGAAAAATCATCTAAAGCTTAGACGAGCAATATTTGCTCTCGTTCCGCTTGCTTTTTACTTAATAGTTGTGGTCGTGACTTTCCCTCAGTCCAAAAGTTAGGAAAATGACAACTACGCTTGAACAAGCGTCATCGAATATAGCTGATGATATTTATAACTCTTGCATAACAAGAACGAAATACATCTCTTTTCTGGTAGCTCAAGGTTCTTCTGGGTCATTTTCATTAAGAGAACAGGAAGAAAAAATTTGTGATAATTCTAACAAACCAGCTGTCAAAAAGGTTAAGGAAGCAAATTCTGTACTTGTAGAATATATAAAAGCCTTGGGTAAACTGGCTAGCGGTGATACTGTATCATTCGATAAAAACTTTAATACTCTTGGTGAATCACTCAAGAATTTGCAAATCCCGCAATCGAATGGACAATCCTTTAGTTTTAATAGCTCTGATGTTGATGCAGGTATAAGTATTACCAAATTTATTACCAATGCATTCACAAGGGAATTTCGTCGAGAAAAGTTAAAACAAGCAATTTTGTGTACCGATAAGGATATACAGACTTACATCAAGGGAGATTCAACATCTCATAAAAATGATTCTACCTCTGCTCACTCTTCAACAGGAGGCTTAATAGCACTTACACAACAGGCTTATGTTAATGGAATTTTGGCAGCAGAAGAGCAACAAATCAGAACTTATTTTCCTGATTACATAGGTGGTATTTTACCAGTTTCACAGACTCAAGCTCTAGATTTCATCCAGCTAGAAGAAAACTATAACAAGGCTATGGATTCTATCAGAAGTAGAAGAGATGCTGCAGACAATTATGTAGAAATACTTCAGAAAATAGCTGAAATGCATAGCAAGCTCAAAACAGAGTTTCAAGGTAAGGGTGAAGATAAGCTTGATGATGCGCAGTCGCAAGACTCTTGTCGAGACCTTTACACGGTCAAAGCAGATAAGACAGCTAATAAAGAAAAAGCAATCAAATACAATGAGGAAGAAATCAAAAATCTTGAAAAAATAGTGTCTGAATCAGCAAAAAGCTTAGAACCTTTAATTCAGAAAATAAGCAAAGGTTTATAATTCCAATCTACATAATTATAGATTTCATCGCTCACATTTTTAACGAAAAAGGAAAGATAAAATGGTAGGAATTAGTCGTAGTCTGAAGTTAAATGAATTGACAGACTGTCATCAGCGGATCAGACGAGTTGTTCAGTTAATAAACAATCACAGACTAGAGTTAGTTACGATGTCTAAGTTAAGTCAGGCAGATTCATTAGAGATCTCAAAAATGGTAACGACTCTTAATAGTCGTCTAAGTACCATAGCTCTTGGACAAATTGACGAAATACTGACTGATTTGCAGCAACCCAGAAAGAGGATAGAAATCGTCACAGATAAATTGAATGCTGCTGTCAAGAAACTGGAAGAATTGAATGAATTCATCAAAATATTAGCTAGTCTTGTGGATCTAGCTGGCAAAATTTTCAGTCCAGTTTCAGGAGGTCTCGTAAAAATTGCTGGGGTACTAGATGGACTTGAAAAACTTTCAGCATAATTGTAGGATTGTGTACCTTTGCACATTTGAGTGATGACTTCTCAATGGCAGACAAGGCTTTGGAACAAAATTTGAAAGAGAAGTTAGGGGAAAATAAGGAGATATATAGCGCTTCCCATCCGGATAAGGTACAGGTTCATCTGCGTACGCTGCGGGAAGCCGCCAAGGAGCGTCTATATCTGCGTGCATCTGCGGTTCTTTAATTCAATAGGCAAAACCAGTGAATTTACGGTACCAACGCCAACACCCCAGCAGGAGAACCAGAACCATCACGCAACCGCAACACACCAATTGCAAGAGTAGCCCCTATCGGCGGTAACTGATCCAAATTGGTCAAATTCTCCAACACAATACGCGGTTTCTCCAACACCAAACGATTCGTTGCAAAAGTGGAATCTTGCCCTGAGTCTACCCCATGCGTATCAATTCCTACACCTGCAATTTGGCGTTCCTCAAGTAAGAACTGTATCGTATTGCCACCAAATCCAGGAAAATGCATACTCCCTTGAGTATCCTGGTTAAAAAAGGCATTGTCATCCAACCATTTCTCTTGCCAGCCTGTATAGAGTAACACTACGTTACCAGCTGGAATTTTACCGTATCGTTCCTCCCAAGTCAGAATATCATCAACATAAAGGACGTAATCTGGATTCACCAGCGTTTGTTCCCGAATATCAATAACAACCGCCGGGACAACCAACGACTCGGCAGAATATTCGTGAATCCCTACACCATCAAGGTGAAAACTGTTGGGAGCATTGATATGAGTCGCACTGTGTTCCCCCATAGAAAAACGGCGCAGATAATAACCATCGTTGTGCAGTTCCGCCACAATCTCAAATTCCACTGGTGGATCACCTTGCCATTGAGGAATATATGAGTCAATGATATGACTCAAATGTATCGCCCGCGAATAAGTGATATTGATAGGTGGCGAGATGCTGTGATCAGACGACGAAGATTTTGCTCCCTCATCTTCCTCATCTCCCCCAACTTCCCACCTATGGGTCAATCTCCCCAACGTTGCTTCCATAACAGCACGAGTTTGACCCGTCACAGTAAATACCAGCGCCTCGCGGTACACCCGCTGTGCATCATGATGACTATAGATAGCAGCACCACTGGAAACAGTCACTGCTGCATGAGCTATTCGTCCTGCGAGATCAATCGCCCAAGCCCGTAATTGCAAGCGTTCAGCCAATTCCACACCAGAATTCTTTTGCGCTTGTTGGATGGCGTTGCGACAGTTGTTCAATTCCTGTTGAAGAGAATCAAAAGCTTTTTGGATAAAAGGTAGAGATTTTGTGCTGGCGACGGACTCCAAAATATCTAAACCAGCAAGGGCGCATCCCGTAGCCAGAAAAGTAGCGTGAAGAACATTCTTTTTATCGTTTTTGTGGATCCAACCAGCAGGTTTAATGCAAACAACATTTTCTGCAGGTAAAAACCAGTTTTCTAAAGTAGCAGTTACAGTGTTTGTTGATGTCATAGCCGCTAGTTGCGCAGGAGTTGAAAGTGTAAGCGCACCTCCTGACTCTTGATGTATTTCGAGTAAAGGTACAACACCAAAAACAGCACGACCATCAGGTAATGTGGCGGCGATAATAAACTCGCTAAAAAATTTCCATCCCGTTACCCAAGGAACAACGCCATTGAGTTGATATCCTCCAGGAACTGGCGTAGCTACAGTTAGGGGATCGCCCTCGCGTCGCAACTGGGAAAAGCCAACACCCAGTAAAACTTGAGCGTTACCCATACGAGGAAGATATCTTTCCTGTAATGAGGAGTTGCTACTAGCAACAAGCATACTAGCAGCACTCTGGTGTTGAGTTTGCAAAAAGGCTAAAGCACCAGAATACCTTGCTACTAGTTCTTGAAAGATGCTATATGTCTGTTCACTGACTTCTTTTCCACCCCAGTAACGCGGAACCCTCAGCGCCATAAGGTCCAATTCGCCAAGACCTCGAAGTGCATTAAATAAAACATTTGAGTCGCGGTCTATCTCGTTAGCTTGAGGTGCAATTTCTTTGAGCAAGTAGGACTTGGCTGTGTTTAGGAGAGAGTGAGTATCCTTCAAAGTCTCTTCTAAAATTGCTTCAATAGGATTGCAAAGGTTCGCTTATTACTGATAGCATATATAGCCCCCCAATCTCTGTAAATATCAGATTTTGGAGGGCTCAAATGTTGCAGCAAAAAGTGAATTAGTAAATAGTAAACAATGTGAAGATTAAAAATAGATTAAGTCTTGGTTAAGAGTGAACTAAGGATTTATGACAGAAGGACGTACCTTGGGCACAGTTGGAGCGGTAAATTCAGCTTCTTGGTTGGAATTGATTTGCGATGCTCCAGCCGGGAGCCGCCCAAAGGGCGATCGCGATTGGGGACGAAACTCTACAATGTTACGTTTAATCGTAATATCGTAGTCACCAAAAAAGTCATGTCCAAGAAGCCCTGTTTCTAGATCCGCACCGGCGATCGCCACTGCTACGCGATTCACTTTAGCTCCATCAACTTCCATCGAATCTACATAGCCAATCGGAAATTCCACTCCTTTGGAATTTGCTGTGTTTGCCTTAGCTCTTCCGACTTGCACGACCCCCAAAGCATTTGCCATTTTCTGGGTGATCACTGTACCACTAGCTCCCGTATCCAAAATCATCTCAAAGGGTTGGCTGCCATTAAAGGTGACTTCGATAATAGGGGTACCACCAATTCGCCGTTTAATGGGAGCTGTATACACCTGTTGTTCGTTTTGTCGTTTGGTTGTCAATGCAAACGCCTCTGGTTGTTGAGGTGGATCTACTGGGATCCGCGTCGGCAATAGTGGTTGTCGTTTTTGAGCAGGTGTGGTAGGTGTTGGGGTGATAGTTGGTTTGGTAATACGTGGTGTAACAGAAGCCTGAGGAATCGCAACCACTAACCTCTGTGGTTGTGCTTGTTGTGGCGGATTGATGGGGCGAGTCGCTTTTTGTATGGCATATCTAAGATGACGTTGGTAATCTAAGATTTTTGCTTGGGCGTTTGTGAAATAAGGACTGTCAACTGGGACTTTTTTCATCAGTGCGATCGCATCTGCAAGCTGAATTGCCACCAAATTCCAATCATCTGTCGATTGAGCAGATTGGCTTATACTCAGAGCACCAACAGCTTTGTCAAGTCCCTGTTCAAAATAGCTGACTTCAATCTCTTTTGGGGGCTGAATCGTTGGCTGTGGTGGTTGTGGACTAGTGCTTAGAGGTGCCGTTGTGGCTACAGGCGAGGCAACACTTTTGTCTTGGGGCGCGGCTTGCTCATGACCAGTTGTCACGGTAACCTGTTGCTTTCTATGACAGGCAACAGTCAAAACCGCTAGTGTGGTTGACAGAAGAATCAGCGCTGCTCTGAATGAAATAAACTGAGGCATGATTAATTATAATTTTACTTACGCTTGGGCGTTGAAATTTACTACGATCGCCTATTACAGTTGGAAGATTTTATATGTCATGCTCTTAAATTTTAGTTTGTAGGGTACAAGGTAAGAATTTCATAGTCTGCAAAGCGACAGGTAAAGTGATGATTCAGTTAAAGCTCAATTCCTCTGTATCTCGTCTGTTGTCTCCTAGTTACTCCCCCTTACCCTGTAACCTGTTCCCATTTAATTTGCATACAGCAAGCGAGCAGGATAGTTATCAGTACTGTTTTTCCGGATTGAATGTTGAATTTTGTAAAGTGCGTGCCCGTAGGGCATATTTTTGAATTGCTTACCTGTCCTTAACGTCTCATATTGGAATTTCATTGCTTATGCCTCTTTCTGACGCAATACCTGCTATTTTTGTTTTGGCGGATGGAACCACATATCGTGGTTGGTCTTTCGGTTCCACTGGAACCACGATTGGGGAAGTCGTTTTTAATACTGGTATAACTGGATATCAAGAAGTTCTGACTGATCCTAGTTACTGCGGTCAGATAGTCGTTTTTACTTATCCTGAGTTGGGAAATACTGGCGTTAATCCAGAGGACGAAGAATCAAGTAGACCGCAGGTGCGGGGTGCTATTGCTCGCAATATTTGTACTCGACCGAGTAATTGGCGCTCAACACAATCCTTATCTAAGTACCTACAACGACACCATATACCTGGTATCTATGGGATTGATACCCGTGCCCTCACTCGTAAAATTCGGATTTTCGGAGCCATGAATGGTGGTATTTCCACAGAAATTCTAGATGAGGCTGAATTACTAGAGCAAGTACAGGCAGCTCCTAGCATGAAAGGATTGAATCTTGTCCACGAGGTCACCACAAAAGATGTATATGAATGGTCTGATCCCACCCATCCAGTATGGGAATTTAATCCTGCTTGTCAAGAACATTCCGAGGAATCTTTCACCGTCGTCGCCATTGACTTTGGCGTGAAACGCAATATATTGCGTCGTTTAGCAAGTTACGGTTGCCGCGTTATTGTTGTTCCCGCAAATACATCACCAGAAGAAATTCTCAAATATAATCCTGATGGGATCTTTCTTTCTAATGGTCCTGGCGACCCAGCATCTGTCAGCGAAGGTATTGAAACCACAAAAGCGCTACTGGGAACTCAAAAACCTATGTTTGGCATTTGTATGGGACACCAGATTTTGGGTCATGCGCTCGGAGCTGAGACTTTCAAACTGAAATTTGGTCATCGTGGTTTAAATCAGCCAGCTGGTCTACAACAAAAAGTAGAAATTACCAGCCAAAACCACAGCTTTGCTATTGACCCAGAAACCTTACCGAACAGTGTTGTCGAAATTAGCCATCTGAACTTAAATGACTGCACTGTTGCTGGGTTACGTCATAAATCCTTACCTGTGTTTTCCGTACAATATCACCCAGAGGCCAGTCCTGGTCCTCACGATGCTGATTATCTGTTTGAGCAGTTTGTCCAAGCAATGCGAGCAGATCGTCAAGCCACAGAAGCCAAAGTAGGATAAAAATGGAGAAAGTTGGAGAGAAGAGAATAAGGAAGATGAGGAGGATGTTAGCGGAGCGTTAACGAAGTGGACCGTAGGTCGCCGTAGGCTGGGGGAAAGAAATAATTGTTCATTAACTCTTTTTTCCCTGCTCCCTTAATGCTCGCTCTCGTCGCCAAGGGACACGCTGCGCTTACGCTCTCTACCCCTTACTCGCTTATCTCCCCCCCTTTCCTGTCAGCAGATTGTAGACAACCTACGCTAAAACCATCTATACTGGAGCGTTCATCATAACTTATGAGGAGGGAATTATTGCTGAGCCACTAAATCTAACTGTAAGCCTGAGAGGCACTCGCGAAGTCCGGGATAACTGCCAGCTATTCCGCCTCACAGGTTTGTTAGACGCCTTTTCCGAACCGACATTTCGCAAGGTTCTTGGGAGCAAGATTGACGAGGGACCAAAGCACATTATTCTGGATCTCTCGCAAATCGATTTTGTTGATAGCTCAGGCTTGGGTGCTTTGGTACAGCTAGCCAAGCAGGCTCAAAACTCGTCTGGTACCTTGCAAATTGTCACTAATGCTCGTGTCACTCAGACGGTTAAACTTGTTCGCCTAGAGAAGTTTCTCGCCCTACAACAATCTGTTGAGGCGGCTCTAGAAAACGTCAAATCGTCTTGATTTCTTGACCCGAGAGCTTCATATAGCTATCCGATAACCCAATCTGGATAGCTTAATTATTATCCCATCAGAATTTAATATCTTGCATAACGTTAACTCATGGAGTATGAAGCACGAAAGTAAAGTATAAATATGTAAGGATGAGAAAGACAAGTCGTGTAGAAGTCTAAAGGACAGCTTGCTGTATGCTACAATAAGGTAATATGCTGCGGTTTTTTTTATAGCTTACACCTTATACTTTAAGGCTTTAAAAGCATTCCTACTTTGAAATCCTGGATCAACAGTCATAGACTCATCTGGATTTCACACTTCATACTCGATTGCTTTTAGTATATGAAATGGTAACTAAAATTGAAAAAAAGATAAAGTTTCGCATGTAGATTTTTTAGCGTTGATTATGCTTAGGTAGACCTGCCTAATGTAGCCTGCGAGGAAATAAGAACTTGTGACATCAAAGGAGGAAGACCCACTAGATGGCTCAAATGAAACTCCCAGTCAGGATTTAGTTTGGTATCAACGACTAAGGGCAACCAGAGAGCAATTATTCCAAGAAATTTCACAAGCACAGCTGCAACAAATTTCTCCTACTGCTTTAGCTTATTTGGGAGACGCAGTTTGTGAGCTATACGTTAGAATGTTTTATCTGTTACCACCAAGACGACCGAAAGTATACCATAATCTAGTCGTGGCACAAGTGAGAGCAGAGACGCAAGCTAAAATGTTGCAGTCGCTGTATCCTTATTTAAGTAGCACTGAATTAGAAATTGTCCGACGGGGTCGCAACGCTGCCACAGGACGCCCTAAACGGGTTGATCCCGCAACTTATCAACAAGCAACGAGTTTAGAAACTTTACTTGGCTACCTGTATCTTACCGATTTTCAGCGCTTAACCGAACTTTTAGAAAAACTCAACTTAGAAAAGTCGTGAGAAATGAAATTCACGAGTAGCAAAACTTGCAGAGTTAGTTCGGTAAATTGAGAGAACAAGAATGCTGACCTATTAAGCTCTACCAATAACTCACATGATAGATAAACCAAGAAAAATTAAGACTTCTGGCGAACACAAGATTGGGCAACCCTTGAAAATGAAGGGAAAGCGTGTCATTCCTCATCTTAGTCCCAACCCCAGACCAAAGGGTGCCAACGGTTTAAGAGATAGCCCACGCCCACATCGTAAATTCTCTGATTCATCTCCCTCTTCTGGGCAATCAGAAGATATAGATTTGATCTACGGTCGTCATCCGGTGTTGAGTGCTTTAGAAAATGAGCGCCACTTGAACCGTATCTGGATTACTTCCCGCCTCCGCTACGACCCCCGCTTTCATTCGCTGATTTTACGAGCGAAGGAAAATGGCGCAATTATTGACGAAGTTGAGCCTAGGCGCTTAGACCAAATTACAGAGCAAGCAAACCACCAAGGTGTGGCGGCGCAAATTGCTCCCTACGCTTACATTGATTTGGATGAGTTGATTGCAAAGGCACAATCTGTCAGTGATCCTGTGATTGTTGTGGCTGATGGGATCACTGACCCCCACAATTTGGGAGCAATTATTCGCACTGCAGAGGCATTAGGTGCTCAAGGAATGGTGATCCCACAACGCAGAGCATCTGGTATCACTTCTACTGTCATGAAAGTGGCTGCTGGTGCTTTAGAAAACTTTCCCGTGGTTAGAGCGGTGAACTTGCAACGTGCTTTGGAAGAACTCAAAGCTGCTGGCTTTTGGATTTACGGTACTGCTACAGAAGCAAGTGAACCTATGCATGCGGTGAAATTTAACGGCCCTATTGTTTTGATAGTTGGTTCTGAAGGCGAAGGTCTCAGTATTTTAACACAACGGCATTGTGATTTTTTGGTATCGATCCCCTTACAAGGTAAGACTCCAAGCCTGAATGCCTCAGTAGCAGCAGGTATGGCTCTTTATGAAATTTATCGTCATCGCTGGATAAATACACTACATCTGGATAAATTACGATAAATTACGAAAATTTTCTTTGAAAAAAGAAGAGTAAACAGAGTATAAAGAAATGTAAAGCAATCAAAACCAGCAGCATACCATTTAGAACCCAGTACCACATTTAAGTACCACATTTAGAAATTGACGAGAACCATGAAAACCATTTGGAATAACTTTAAGGAATTGTTGATTAACGTATCCAACAACTTTGGCTTCGCTTGGTGGGTGGAAGTCATAACACAAAACCCCCGTTGCACTTACTACTTTGGACCGTTTATCAGTTCTGCTGATGCAAAAGCAGCGATCAAAGGCTACGTAGAAGATTTGGAACAGGAAGGAGCGCAGGGAATTATCATTGATGTCAAGCGCTGTAAACCAAGTGCTTTGACGATTGCTGATGACCTGGGGGAAAGGATTGACCGCAAAGTACAGCCTATCTTTAGCGGTCAAATGTAATTAAACTGAGGAGAATTCAGTTATCAGTTATCAGTTATCAATTCACTGTTTAAGTAAGTCGGTGAAAATAAATCTAACTATGTAACAGAAAGTAAAGTTCTTCAAACCCCTGTGATTGCTTCGTTCCACTCCGTTTCACTCGCAATGACATAGTGTGAATTATTTACGTCGTTCTACTTACTGATAACTGATAACTGTGGTGAGTTCTTTTCGAGTGATAAGGCTCTTTCGTAGTTACGCTTAGTCGTAACTACACACTGACCACTTGTTGGTTTTTCTCAAGCCAACAGTCAATGTCGCTCAATACCTGATTAGGGATCTCCCACGGGAAAAGATGAGCTGTATTAGGATAACAGTGTGACTGGCAATCTTTAAGGTACTCAGATGTTTCTAAGCTGGCGTCAGCGCTGATGTGGCGATCGCACGCACCAGCCAGTACCAAACAAGGACACTCAATTTGTTCTAAATCTCTTAGTCGATTGTACCCAGCCCCAATTGCGGAATAAAGAGCGCGAGTTGCAGGAGCAGAAGTTTGTAAATAGGCTGACACTGCATCTTTTGCTATGTAGCGGTAAGCTGTGGAAGTGTGTTGTTGAATCAGGTAGCGAAAGAGCGATCGCTTGCCAAAAGTTTCTATATTCCACTGCCAATCTGGTTTGATATAACTCAAGAGCGCTGCAACACCAGTGTAAAGATTATCTTGCCAACTCACAGGCGGATGATTGCCTCTAGGTCGAGCAGCTGTCGCTACTAAAATTAACCCAGTGACTCGCTCAGGTCGGCGCAGTGCTAATTCCATCCCTAAAATACCACCAAGCGACCAACCCAACACCAGACATTTTGTGATCCCAAAGCGGTCTATAAGCGCTTCCAAGTCAATCAAATGGTCGCGCATATCAAAATTGCCATCAAAGCGACTTTTGCCGTATCCACGCAAATCTGGAGCAAAAGTTTGAAAGCGCTTTGATAGATGATTAGTAAAAACACAAAGGCTGGAACCAGAACCAGGATGACCGTGTAAACAAAGAATTGGGAAGCCTTCACCTTGAACGTAGACGTTGAGATCAACAGCCGATGACACTGTATTAGTATTGGGATTATGGCGAGAGTCTATCATTCTTCGTTCTTTAAGATTTTTCTACATATCCTCCAGCATAAGTAATCACACACATCTGCCGTGTCATTAGATAGCCAAAAAACGGTGTACAACGGATTATTTTGGGATAAATCAGAACGCATAATTATATCCATCTACTGAGTGGAGTTTGTTGAACAAGTTTAGTAGTCCACCTATTCTCTGCTTGTTTATGCGGATCTCTAAACGGGATGCTGATTGAACTACTATGCGACCGATTGTCCCATCAATGAAACGAGCAATATCGCCAGTCTTCCAACCATGCTGATAACGCTGCTTAGCTTTAGCGCAGGGAAATCCGAATTTGTTGGTCCGTGTCATCTGTCGTCCGGAACCGACACCCGTTGATTTAATTATCATTGGCTGTTTGGTCTTTAGAACAACTCTATCGCCAGATTCACCAACACAACAAGCATCGATCCAGTGATCTTTATCGAAGCCGTTTTTTATCCGGTTGTACTTAGTCCGACCACCGGTACTGGTAGCGACATTTAATCCAGAAACCTTTTTCAAAGATTGGTACAATGCCCAACGGGTTGAGTTGACAGCTGCTGCATCTTTTAATGGTGCTAATCGTACTGCTTTTATCTTGCGAAGTAAATCCGGCTTCTTTTTTAGGAAGTCTTCAATAGACTTACTCCCTTTGTTTTGATTACAGCGAGCACAAGATATGGTCAAGTTACTAACTCTATCGCTACCACCATTGGACTTTGGGTGAATATGTTCAACCTGCAATGGGACATCTTGCTTACCACAATAAACACAGTTTCTGCCCCACTTGGCTAACAGGTATTCTTTGACTTCATAACCAAAAAGCTCACCTTGCTGGTATTCCTGACCGGTTATTTCTGGGTTTTGCAAAGCTTGAGTGTCAAACCTTACTAATTCCATTGCAATACCCGTTATTGGAACATATCTACAAAGTCTTTTTACCCATGTCTCAATTGTTAAGACGCGGTGCATCAGACTCGGAGCGAGCCACTTAAGAGTGCGTTTTCTGTTCAAGAAACGTGCTTTTCTGTACCGAGTCTTTCTGTTTCTCCTTGACCTCCTAACAGCAGATCTAGACTCTAAATCTGATTTGATTTCGGAGCCTCTATGCTCAAGATTTGCACCCCATACAACTGAGCCATCTTGTACTAAAGCCAGTCCCGTTACTTTGCTACCAGGGTCGATTTTTAACTCTACTGGTCTTAATACGGGATTCTCTACAGCAGTTTTTAGTATGAGGGTAAAGGGATACATTCTTAGAACTGCTGCTTTTCCACGCATCAGCAGGGTTCTTGCTCGCTTGGGGCGAATTGGGTTTAGTGGTTGCTTGTTTACATCAACAATGAAAACGTAGTTTTGCATTTTATTCCTGTTAGGAACTCATTGGTAATGTTTGCCTCGATCAGTTAATCTCCCGGTACTTTCCCAATAACACTGACGCTCGCTAATGAACAAATTCGTCTGTTTAATTACTGGGTTGTAGAGCCTGGGACTGGCTTGAATCTAAGCTGATTCGACATCCCAGGGTACGAACTTTAACACTCAGAGATAACGGCTACTCTTGCTTAAAGGAGTGATCTGGGGTAGTCCGTATTACTACGGTTTGTTACGACTTACGCCATTTTAGCGACTACCCTATATGTGGAGTGAATCCCAAAAGCAACTCCCGCCACCTTAAAAGCAGGATTAAATATATTAGATTCATGAAATTATGACTGGTTTCCAGATGACTAAATCAGTGAACAGTTATCAGTAAGCAGTTATCAAGTTATTGCTCATTGGTAACTGATCACTGTTTTCATCCAACAGGTTAGACAAATAAACGTAACTTGTTTGGTCTGGTAATAGGGAATAGGAAAGAACCATTCCGCATTCCCTATTGCCAACCCAAAAAGTGATGTTTAATGACGACCGCTGACTGAAACTGATACTCCCTTCTCTTGATATCCTGCTGCATAAGTAATCACGCACATTGTTTTGTATCTAGCGTGAGTCCCATGAGCAACTCCAGCCACTTTAAAAGTGGGGTTGAAAATGTTTTTTCTATGACTACGAGTCGGCACTCCATCATCAATAATTAATTGCATGACAATATCCTGAGCCGTACTAGGACCATAGCTGATATTTTCCCCAGCACTAGATTGCCAATTTCCGTAGCGGTCGATGCGAGTAGATGGGTTACTACCATCGCTACCTTGGTGACCTGTCGTACCTCTTGATCCATTATCTTTGACATGATCTTTAGCACCTAAAGACATTCCCCTAGATGTCGTTAAAGCTGCAATAGGACTAACTGATTGGAGAAACTGAATTGCTTCATCAACGGCTGATAGCCCTTCTTTTGTTTGCATCAAGACTTTATCAGAGATTTTAACTCGTGTACCTTGAAAGCGCTGTTTATAGTTTTCCAAGACAGAGATGTATGCCTTGGGATTTGTCCGTATCTTGTTCATTTCATGAATGACTTGTTGTTCTAATAGAGACAGGTAACTGACCTGTGTCGCTCCAGTAGAATAAGCTTCTTGGACTTCAGTGGGAGCAACATTCCGTGCATATTCTGCCACAGCTAGGCTAGGCATTAATACTTGAGAACTGCAATTTGCGATCAGGGCGATAGGGAAAAACACACTCAATCCACTGCGACGCATTAGTGACCTCATGATTTCTGTTCCACCGAGAGTTAATAGGGTTGTTTGGGATGCATCGCGTTTTGCTCATGTTTACCAAAGAGTTTGATATAAATAAGCACTTTAAAAATATGTGCATTTGCATCCTTATGTAACCTTGCAAACTAAAGACAATAAACAGTGAGCTTAGCTAAGTAGGCATTGTGAACGATAGTGAACGATAACTTTATGATGCAGAAGCTTACGTATACTTTTTTGTATACGAAGCGATATCTGATGAATACTTAAAACGACTGAAAATGGCTCAATGCATTTTCCATATCAGATAGCTGCAATGCACCGGATAAAGTTTCACCATTCATCACAAAGAAGGGGGTGCCAGAAAGTCCCAACCTCTGAGCAAGCTGTCTATCTTTGTCAATTGCAGTGTCAGCAAGGAGGCGTTCGCGTTGAAACTTTTCAAGATCCAAGTTTAGATTTTTGGCAATATCTGAATATAACGACTCACCAAGTTGTTTTTGATGAGTAAAGAGTGCGTCTTGGTACTCCCAAAATTTACCTTGTTGTTGTGCAGCCCAAGCAGCTGTTGCTGCTGGCATTGCTTGAGTATGAATAGGTGTTAGAGGAAAATGTTTGTAAATCAAGGTGACCTCATCCTTATGCTTTGCCATAAACTGTTTTAAGGTTTCATGCACTTGAGCACAGTAAGGACATTGAAAATCAGAAAATTCTACCAGTAAAACCTTTAACTCACTCGATCCAATCGTGGGAGACTGACCAATAACCTCTTGGGGGTTGGTTTTCATTTGACGCACAAATGTTTGCTGTGCTTGCTGTATCTGTGCTTGTTGCTTTTGTTGGTACTTTTGTACTGATTCGACGATGACTTCCGGATGTTCCCGCATAACTTGTAAGATTTGCTGTTCTAATTGCGGACTGATACGGTTCGCTGCATCTGCAGGAAGTGACCAACCCATAACCAGACAAACCAAGCAAAGTGCAGCTAAGCAACACAGCCACTGAAGTCGTTTTCCGAACCTACAAGAGAATGCATGCATACAAATACTCGTTGTAGTTTAAATTTCTACACTTTCCTAGTATTATTCCCTATTTGGTCACAATAGTTAATACTTTGCAAACAAAATAATTAAGTGTGTTTACTGAGTTTTATGTCAGATCAAAAAATTATCTCATAAATCCATTGAGCATGCAAAGCCTATTTTTTACAATTCCGTCAATGTAGCTGAAAAAACTTGGTCACAGATGAACCTCATTTAGAGGTTGTCAGTGAGTGCGTAAGTAAATTTCACTCTCCTCTATGAGAGAATAACTCAGCTGAGCTTCTAAGCTCAGACCTTTGCCTCAATTTTTTGCTCCCTATTAAATTTATCTAGAGAAAAATATAGATGATGTTGCTGACCAAGCGCCTGATAGTTTTGACATTTTTAAGGGCAAACTGAGTTGATGGATGTGCTCTTTGTTCACTAACTACTTCTGCTTAACAAGTAATAATAAAAGGAGTCAGAACGCAGAACACAGAATACACCTTGGGACTCCATCCATAAAGGGATAGAGTTTCAGCAAGGAAGAAATTTTTCAATTTTAGTTTCGCGCCACTTGCGGGATGAGGCTTTAAACTCCGACTCAGAACCCACAATTCCTCCAAAAACTCAAAATTGATAACTGTATATTCTGATTTATAAGTTTTGAGTCTTGAGCTCTTTATTCGTAAAAAACTCCTACTATGAGGTAAACCTAATGAGGATAACGAAAAAATCCATATCATTTTTTCTTGCTTTCCTAGGAACATTATCTTTCTCCACATCAGCAAGTGCTATCTTCCAACAGGAGAGAGCAACAACAAATTTCATTCCTGAAGCAAAGGTACGGGAACTCTCAAAAAGAGATTTAATTGCTGTCAAAACCTGTCAAGGAGACAAAGGGAGACCTAATCAACCTTATATTAAAACACAGATACTCTTTCACACAGATGCTCAAAAGTCAGTGAGAGTATACTCCCCTACCCAAAATGCAAACATATTATTAATGAATATTTACGACAGCAGAAACAAGGTAGAGTTATTACCACCCACTGAACCTCGTCTTGAAAAACCATATAATAGTAATCAAATAATCTACAGTGTAAGAGGCAAGAATGCTACGTACTATACCGTGGTCTTCAAACAGTCTGGAAATGCAATTTTAATAATAACACCACAAAGTAAAGGAAACAACCAAGTACCAGTACTACCAATAATAGAAGAAGCTCAGTGTCTCATAAATAATAATAGAGCTTAAGGTTCATGACTAAATTTGCGTTTCATTTTTTAAATTTGCTCACATAGTGGGTTCCTCTATGTCCCAACTTGAAAACGCCCTTGCCGCTTATCAAGGCTTTACTGACCTTTTCCAAAGCCTTATTATCAGCACTGTGAGTGCTGATAATATTCCCAATGCAAGCTATGCTCCTTTTGTTATGGATGAAAGGAGAAATATTTACATCTATGTCAGTGGTCTTTCTACCCACACTCAAAATCTTTATGCTGTCCCCAGAACAAGCGTATTATTTATTGATGATGAGTCTCAAACGAAACAAATTTTTGCTCGTCGTCGCCTGACATTTGACTGTACAGTTGCCTTAGTAGAACGTGAGACTGAGTTATGGAACCAAATTGTGAATAGCTTTGAAGCGCGTTTTGGAGAAATGATTCAGCTATTGCGCGATTTGCCAGACTTCCGTATTTTTAAACTTACACCAATTAAAGGTCGCTTTGTCATCGGCTTTGGATCTGCTTATGAGGTAAATCCGAATGATCTGGGCACCTTAACCAATCATTTAACTGGTTAGGTCACATCTAGACACCTGTTTTTGTGCAAATATACTCAGCCATTTCTGGCGTGACATAATTAACTTGTTCAATTTCAAAGCCACTGCAGGTCAGCATACCTTCGATAATCCAAGCAAAAGTGCTATGTTCTTCGCGCACATGCATTTCAAAGTCGCTAGGTGTCAATCCAAGCGTTGATACAGGAGTTATACTCAGTAGCATCAAAGGAGAACACCACATCACGCATATATAGGACTCCTCATAACTATCTTTAGGGCAAGTCAATACCAGTCTACAATAGTACCACTATGAAGAATTCCAATTTGTGATTTTATGATTTCTGCTGCTCCAGTCAAAACTGAGTACGAGGCGATTATTGGTCTGGAAACTCATTGTCAACTCAGCACCAAAACCAAGATTTTCTCTACTAGCTCTACGGCGTTTGGTGCTGACCCCAATACTAACATTGACCCGGTTTGCATGGGTTTGCCTGGTGTCTTGCCTGTACTTAATGAAAAAGTCCTAGAATACGCTGTCAAAGCAGGTTTGGCGCTCAATTGCCAAATTGCAAAATATAGCAAATTTGACCGTAAGCAGTATTTTTATCCTGACTTACCCAAAAATTACCAAATTTCTCAGTACGACTTACCTATTGCTGAACATGGCTGGTTAGAAATTGAATTGGTAGACGCTGACGATAACCCCATTCGCAAAAAGATTGGCATTACGCGCCTGCACATGGAAGAAGATGCAGGGAAATTGGTACACGCAGGTAGCGTTGGCGCAGCCTCTCGGAACGAGACTCGCCTTTCTGGTTCCACCTACTCTCTAGTAGATTACAATCGTGCTGGCGTGCCTTTGGTAGAAATTGTTTCTGAACCCGATTTACGTTCTGGACAAGAAGCCGCTGAGTATGCTCAAGAGTTGCGTCGAATCTTACGTTACCTCGGCGTCAGCGACGGTAATATGCAAGAAGGTTCGCTCCGCTGTGATGTTAATATTTCCGTGCGTCCTGTTGGACAAAAGGAATTTGGCACCAAGGTAGAAATTAAAAATATGAATTCGTTCAACGCCATCCAACGGGCGATTGAATACGAAATTGAACGGCAAATCGCAGCGGTAGAAGCTGGTGAACGTATCATACAAGAGACTCGTCTGTGGGAAGAAGGTTCTCAACGTACGATTAGTATGCGGGTTAAAGAAGGTTCTAGCGATTACCGCTACTTCCCCGAACCAGATTTAGCCCCAATTGAGGTTTCTGATGAACAATTACAAGAGTGGGGCGCTCAACTTCCTGAACTCCCAGCGCTCAAACGCCATCATTATGAAAACGAATTGGGGCTGACGGCTTATGATGCACGAGTGTTGACAGAAGAACGTGCAACAGCTGAGTATTTTGAAGCGGTTATTGAGAGTGGCGCAAATCCCAAAGCAGCTGCTAACTGGATTACTCAGGATGTCGCCGCTTACCTCAACAAAAATAAACTCAACATCACCGAAATTGCTCTGACACCCACTAACCTGGCTGATGTTATCACTCGGATTGAGAAAGGGAAAATCAGCAACGCCATAGCCAAAGAAAAACTTCCAGACTTGCTCAACGGGAGTTCTCCTGAAGAATTATTTAAAGGCAAAGAACTTATCACTGATCCCAGCGTACTGGAATCTATCATTGATGAAGTCATGGCTGCCAATCCCAAAGAACTCGAAAAGTACCGTAACGGTAACACCAACCTCAAGGGCTTCTTTGTGGGACAAGTTTTGAAAAAGACCAACAAACTCGCAGAACCCAAACTCACGAACCAATTGGTGGAACAAAAGCTGAATAGCTAAATTCCGTACAGACGTTGGATTCAACGTCTCCATTGCTTCCATCAAGTGTTGTCTTAACAATTCTTTACACATTTAAGAGCGAAAAATCAGGAAAAAGGGGTTTCACCCCTCATACCAAAAGATATATACTGTGTTTAGTAGATGCACCCTGATGATCTGGAGAGCTGCCCAAGTGGCTCTCCTTTTTTGTGTCTTTGATTCGGTTGCTTGTTTTGATTTCTTTATTTACATTTTTTTAAACTTTTGAGAGTAAGATTTCAATTCTGAAATTAGATGAAAATTTTTTATAAAAGCTTATGTATTCTGGATTTAGCTATACTTTACTTGCTCAGAACGATAAAAATACTTTACTTACCTAAACTTATGTTAATTTAGTCGTGCTTTTATTAAGTATGTGTACTAAGGTATGTTTCATTATTTTATAAATATGTTGACAGTTTGACAAAATGCTGACATCATCCCCAAAAATTGATGCTTGATTTTAACAGCCTAGCTGAGTTCTCCCGTGCCAACTGTGTGAGTATTTGTGCATTTTTGGTACCAGCCAACTTGCTGACCACATTGTTGACCATGATTTTTGCCGCACTCCGTCGTCCGTCACATTATGTATGGCAAGCCGCCGGAATTGCCAGCATATTTGCATTTGTAATGGTATTGCACGTATATACTTGGTTTCTGATTGGTGTGGTAATGGCTCCCACCTATATCTTGCTATCGCTAGCACTTACCTGTTTGGTGATAAATGTAGGGGCAATTCTGTTTCTAAAGACGCTACACTCAGACACCTCAGCATGGTAATGGATAAACTCAGACACAGCACAAGAACTCACCTTTGCTAGTGGAATTAGAGACGATTATACCTGGCAACTGACCTTAGCCTCTAGGTCAAGGTTTTTGTGTGCGTAATGAGTTTAACGAAATTCGGCAACAAGTCCCGCACCATAACGGAGTTTGGCGACGGGATGAGTTACCGAACAACGACGAAAGCATCCCCAAACCTCCTATCAAAGCATTTTTTTGCTTATTTTTGCTTATAAGTTAGCTTCACCCAAATATTCAATTTGCTTACTATCAATCAATGGTTTGATTTTTTCATCAAATTGAGATGTTTATTCCCATTGATTGATGAAAAATTAAACAAAATAAATAATGTATATTCACTAAAGCAATAAAAATCACTCTAAAACATATGCTTATGAACAGACCAATTGTATGGTTAAGCGTTTTCCTTGTACTTCTCGGTTACTGGGTTCTAGTTAATCTGGTGATGTAAAGCAGTGAACTACCTACACTGACTGAGTACAGGTCAGTGTAGGTAAACAAAGGACACAATATCAACAAGCACAAAGGATAAAAGACTAGATATAGTACATATTTTCCATTTGTCGTTGTTTTGCTCGTTGCTCACAAAGATCATGGAGCGTATACTTCTGTAGAACAGAGTAAGCAGCCTGACATGCCTCTTGCCAAATCTCTTGAATAACTTCAGTTTCTACTGATGTAGTGGTGGGATTTTTATTGGGCACATCCACGTCTAATCCTTGCATACAGCGGAAAGCATCTAGAAGTGTAATCTTTTGGGGTTCTCGTGCTAGAACATAACCTCCTTTGACACCGCGTATGCTCTTAATTAAACCTCCACGCCTTAATGTCGCCAGAAGTTCTTCCAAGTAGCGGTTTGGTATATTTTGTCGCACTGCTATCTCCCGGATTTGTAAAGATTCACCGTCAGAATAGCAAGCTGCTAGCGCTATCAGGGAAAGAATGGCGTATTCAGTTTTATTAGAGAGTTCCATAGGCGAGAAAAAATAGACCCTTTTAGTTATTACCTGTGATCAAGCTAACTGTCAGCCTAACCATATAGATTTAGGGTCACTATCACGCAGGTAATATCTCGCTAACTTGGTACTGTTAGATTATTCATATTCAGTATAAAGAATACCATCAATAAAAACAAATATTTTTACTTGTTAATATGATAAATAAAACTGATGTAACAATTTTCTCTCTAGGCCCTTTTTCCCAGACTTTGAGTTCCTCTGCAACCTGCTTGTTGAAATTGCTGCAAGATGTCATAAGAAAAAATTCAGAAGCCAAATATATAAGAAAATACTATACAAAAAACCACTTCAAGTGTGAGACAATTGCACTCCTGTGCATAACTGCATAGCAACCTCTTAAGTACAATGGCTAACTTGAAAGTCAAGAAGTAGCGAAGCGTGCGTTAATCCCAGAGGTTCATTTTTTGTAGTCTTCTGTGTTTTTAGGGTGGAAAAATTGGAAATGCAATCTTACCCAGTGGGGGACACACCTTTGGTTCCAGTTGGCAGTCACTGTATTCTCGAACTGTATGACTGTCCAACACATCTACTCAACAATCCTGAGTTCATTAAACAGGCTTTAGTGGAAGCGGCATACAGAGCAAAATCGACTCTGCTCAAGGAGATATCACACCATTTTGAGCCTTTTGGAGTGACAGCTCTTGCGCTCTTAGCCGAGTCCCACATTTCAATACATACTTGGCCAGAGCATGGCTACATAGCAGTGGATATTTTTACCTGTGGTCAACACACACAACCGGAAAAAGCTTGCAAGTACCTTGTGCAAACCTTTCAAGCTAGCAAACACGTACTTTTGACACTTCCTAGAGGGAAGCTTTCACCTCAAATTCAGAAGAAACTAGAAGAAAGCCTATTTCTGGCAACTAGTGAACGTTGACAAAAAGAGGGGGTTATGATATGTCTGGTAGCAATGTCGGTGCAGATTTTTGGATGAGCGAATACATCACTCCTTGGGACATTTATTCTCATGGAGTCACAGGAATACTTGCTCACAAGAAAACCGCTTACCAAGAAATGTACATTGTGGAAACTGGTACTTATGGCAAAGCACTTGTTTTAGATGGCAAATGGCAATCATGTACCGGTGATGAATTTTTATACCACGAGCCTTTGGTTCACCCTGCGATGATTTATCATGGAACACCTCGTAAGGTGTTAATTCTTGGCGGTGGCGAGGGCGCAACAGCACGGGAAGTGCTACGTTGGCAAACCGTGGAAAAAGTGGTGATGATTGACATTGATGGCGAAGTGGTGGAAGCTTGTCGGCAACACCTGGGTGAAATGCATCAAAATGCTTTTGATGACTCGCGTCTGGAAGTCGTGATTGCAGATGCACTCAACTTTTTGGATACGACTGATGAGCAGTGGGATGTTATTATCTCTGATCTGTCCGACCCTATTGAGTCAGGTCCATCATTTGCGCTGTTTACTAAGGAATACTTTGAGAAAATTCGTCGGGTGCTTTCACCTCAAGGATTCTTTGTTGTCCAAGCTGGTCCTGTTTCACCAGGTGAGTTAACTCTGCACGCGCGTTTGGTACGAACCCTGAATGCGGTTTTTCCTAACGTTCAGTCTTACAGCAGCTATACCTCTACCTATGGTAGACCGTGGGGATTTGCCCTAGCTTCAGACAAAGAAATTAGTATCCGTTTTTATCCAGACAGCATTGATAAGGTGTTGCAGGAGAAAACGAGCGGTGGACTACGGATGTTAGATGGTATGACACTTTTGGGTATGCTGCATTTGCCATTGCATTTGCGTCAGGCGATCGCACAAGAAACCCAAATCTACACCCTCGCTGAACCCCCGAAATTCTTTGGGCAAGGAGTGGTGAAACAAACAGTATAATTTGCAATTTGTCATTGGTAAGTCGTAATTAGAAACCAATTACGACTTACCAATGACTATTTCTGACAAATTTATTGAATGAATGAATGCACAAAGATTATGAGAAGTAGATACACCCTGTACCTAAGAAAATGAGGAGAACACCCTCTCACTGAAGAAAAGTAACTCAAGTATGCAAAATCTCTCAGAAAATGTTTTCAGTCAAGTGAATTAATGTACAAAGATATAGGAATCTAGTTTGATTTTTGCTAAGTATACCGAAGCTCAATCGTTGAATAGACGAGGCTTACGGTTTGGAGCTTTTTCAAAAATCAAATACTAGCCTTATAGTCAGAGGTAGGTATACCCTGTACCTAAGAAAAGAGGAGGACACCCTGTAACTGAAGAAGAGTAACTCAAGTATGCACAATCTCTCAGAAGATGTTTTCAGTCAAAAGTTATATTTCATATATACTCCTAAAGATAGATGAAAATGGTTATTACTTATCGCTTATCGCTGATCAAAGTTTAAGATGGGGATGCGCGACCCGCTCCTCAAAGTTACCACGCTACGGGTTCTGGGGGACTGTGACTCCCATCCGAAAAGGTTAAACCATTTTGGGCGATGTCTTCGACAAGCCACTTCGTGTCTACGCCTGTAATTTTTGCGTCCATTCCAGCCATTTGGGTTTCACGATTTTTTCCTATGTTTGTAGAGAACGCCACATCGCTCAACGCGGCGCCACGTGCTTCAAGTCGGCAAAGCCGCCCAACGCAGTGGCTTGGGAACCCGCGCACGCGAGTGGCTCCGTTACATGTAACGTCTCTATGTTGAGTTTACGTATTAGCCCTTATGCTTCATCTAGCGCGACAATACCGGGTAATTCCTTACCTTCGAGCAACTCCAAACTAGCACCGCCACCAGTGGAAATGTGGCTCATTTGGTCAGCTAAACCAACTTTTTCCACAGCAGCTACAGAGTCGCCGCCACCGATGATGGTGGTTGCGCCATTTTTGCTGATGTCGGCGAGTGTGTGGGCGATCGCTTCTGTTCCCGCAGCAAACTTATCAAACTCAAACACACCCATTGGACCATTCCAAACGACGCTCTTGCAATCAGCAAGGGCTTCCTGGAACAATTTTATCGAATCAGGTCCGATATCCAACCCCATCCAACCATCGGGAATATTTTCCACGCTAACGGTTTGAGAATTGGCATCAGGGGCGAATTTATCTGCTACAACCACATCTGTAGGTAGCAGGAAAGTCACGCCTTTTTCTTTTGCCTTTGCTTCCAAAGACTTCGCCAGTTCTAGCTTGTCCTCTTCTACCAACGACTTACCAACATTCAAACCACGAGCCTTATAGAAGGTGAAAATCATTCCACCGCCGATGATAAGTTTGTCGCACTTTTCCAGAAGGGCTTCAATCACACCAATTTTGCTGGAAACTTTAGAACCGCCGATAATAGCCGCCAAAGGACGCTGGGGATTTTCGATAGCACTTTGCAGATACTGCAATTCTTTTTCAATCAAATACCCACCTACAGACGGACTTAGGTACTTAGTCACGCCTTCGGTAGAAGCGTGAGCGCGGTGTGCGGTACCAAAAGCATCATTGACATACAAATCAGCATTTGCTGCCAGTTTTTTGGCGAATTCTGGCTCGTTTTTCTCCTCTTCTTTGTAGAAACGAACGTTTTCTAGTAACAGAACTTGTCCATTTTGTAAAGCCCCTACTTTCGCTGCAACTTCATCGCCAATGGAGTCATCAGTTTTCACGACTTCTTGCCCTAATAACTCAGACAGACGCTTGGCAACCGGAGTCAACCGCAGTTTGTCATCTACACCCTTAGGACGCCCAAAATGGCTAACTAGAATCACCTTAGCTCCCTTCTGCGTCAAATCCTGTATGGTAGGCAGAGCAGCACGAATGCGAGTATCATCTGTAATGTTGCCAGCATCGTCCACTGGCACGTTAAAATCAACTCTCACCAAGGCGCGTTTACCAGACAAGTCTGTTGCAGACAAATTTGCTAAAGTTTTCTTTGGCACGGTACAAACCTCCTGATTGCCTGTTTGTTATGTTTTGATAAGTACAACCATCCAGATTTTACCGAGTCATGGGGGCACAGGTGAATCCGAATGTTTAAAACAGTTCTATTTCCAGTTGATCAAAGTCGGGAAGCACGGGAAGCAGCCGAAGTGGTTGTTAATATTGTGCAAAAGTATGGTAGTCACTTGGTACTGTTAAGTGTGGTAGAGGAACCCGCTGCAGACTCGCCCAACGGGGATGCTATGTCCTCACCTGAGACAGTTGCCCAACTGCTAGAAACAGCCAAATCTCTGTTTGCTGGGCAAGGCATACCAGCCGAAACCCTGGAACGGCAAGGCAAACCTGCTTTTACTATCTGTGACGTTGCGGATGAAGTGGGGGCAGATTTAATCGTTATGGGTTGTCGGGGGCTAGGATTGACAGACGAGGGGGCTACTGATAGCGTTACCACTCGCGTGATTAATCTTTCTCCTTGTCCTGTGTTAGTAGTGCCGTAGAGAGAGTTACGAGTTATTGAGTTGTGGGGTGCGTTACACTGCGTTAACGCATCCTCATATGACTTTCTATGAAAATTTTTACTGTTAGCTAAAAAGGGTACAAGACGCGCAGTATAATCGGTTTGCCGTTAATATCGCTTTGTGAAACTGATTACTACAATTGTTGATTACTCAGCAGTGTCCAATTCATCAAGCACCAACACACGCAATTGATCATCGGGTGTGAGTGCGTCTGCTTGTTTCATCAATTCCCGCAATTCTTTAGACATTTGGTAGATTTTTGTTGAGATTAGTTTATTTAATATTATCAAGTTTTAGCAAAAGACATAACGAAAAAATTACCTTTAAATATCACACATAAATCATCCGCTACCGCTACAAAATCTATAACTGACGCTTTTGAATTTCGGCAAAGGGTAATAACAAAGTATCTTCAATTTTCTGTCGCACTTTCGGAGATACTTGACAACCACTAGCTAGACATTCTACGAAATTCACGCGGAAGCATTCACTCTATTTTCTCTATCACCTAAATCCAAGTCTAACGATAAAGGCATTAGCAATAGGGGGATACACCAAAGATTTAGAGTTATCTCTGGAAATCAGAGTTATCTTAGTTCAAAGTTCGGAGAAACCTCCAAAAAAAGATTGCCAGACTGAACTCAGTTAAGCAATGGAGGTCATCTCAATGGATTTCATTCTCTGGCTTTTGATTCAGTTTGGCGAGGCGCTTGTAGGGGTGTTGTTAACGAAATTGGTCGAGTGGTTGCTGAGAGAGTGCAACCCCAACCCCCCCCCGTCATTCGCCTGGAATTTTCCCTCCAGGCGCTATCTCCCATTCTCTCCTCCCTCTGCGCCCTCTGCGTCCTCTGCGGTTTATTCCCCCAACTCCCTAAACAACCCCGCCAGCACCACATTAGAAAACAAAAACCCATCGGGATCAGTTAACCGCAACCTTCCTTCCACCACTTCCACCCAACCTTTCTCAAAGTACGGTTGCAAACACTTATGAATCTCCTCTACCTTCTCTTCCCCAAACCGTTCCGCCAACACAGCCAAACTCACACCTTCTGCCAAACGCAAGCCCAACATTAAAGTTTCTAATAAAACTTCATCTGGTGATGTGACTTCGCAATCAATTACACCACCATCTTGCACCCACTGATAGTACTCCTTCGTTTTACGCGGACGGGTAAACCGTTTCCCCTCTACATAACTCGCTGCGCCCATACCAAAGCCATAATACGGGCGATTTTCCCAATAAACTCGATTATGACGACACTGATGTCCGGGCTGTGCATAGTTGGAAATTTCATAATGCTCATAACCTGCGCCCGTCAAAATTTGCTGTGCCATGCGGTACATTTTGACTGTGGTTTCATCTGTTGGCAAAGGTTGATCCCCAGGTTTGTAATAACGACCAAAAGCAGTTCCAGGCTCAATGGTGAGGTCGTAAATTGATATATGCGTGGGTGCTATAGCAACCACTTTTTCTAAAGACTCTTGCCACCTATCTAAAGTTTGATGCGGTAATCCTGAAATTAAGTCTATACTGAATTCGGGAATCCTCACCTGCCGAATCAAGTCTACAGCTGCGAATATATCAGAGACCGAGTGCGATCGCCCACAAACTTCCAATAAGTCTTCTTGAAACGCTTGTATACCTAAACTTATCCGATTCACGCCTGCACTGCGGTAGCCTTGTAAATGTACCAAATCAAAGGTACCCGGGTCTATTTCCATTGAAATTTCTACCCCACCAGATACACTAAACCGTTTGTCTAGCGCTTCCAATATCCGTTGGAACTGTTCTGTAGACAGAAGAGAAGGAGTACCGCCACCAAAGAAAATTGTTATCAATGGTTGACCAAGGGCTGGTGTGATGGCAATTTCTTGACATAGGATATTAACGTATTGGGAGATAGTACCAGATGTTTCACCTCGCAAATGCTCCCCCACAACCGATACAGGGAAATCACAGTAAAAACATCGCCTTCTGCAAAAGGGAATATGAATGTAAGCAGAACTTGGAATATCAGAAGTAGAAACTTTTTGAATCATTTCGATAAGGATTTAAAATATTTTTTACACAATGACAAACTCATGAAAATGACTATGTTATTTAGATTTTCTTATCGTTTTATAACAAAAAGATGAAAAAGATAAAGCATAAAACTCTTTGGTTATAATGATTGCAGATGTTGTCAGACTAAAGCCTTTAGTATGACTGTAAATGTTTCGACATCTATAACTAACCGAGGAAATAAAAAATACTTTACTTTCTCGAGTCACACAGTTGCAGGAAAATCATACAACGATGCTTGATGCCATTATTATTTTCTCATTCGTCCTGGCAGGAGCAGGGATAGGTTACTACAGTACGGATCTGTTACCTACTGGGGCACTTGCTAGAGTTTCTAACATGGAAGCTTTACGCATGGTTGTCGCTACTTTTGCCGCCATGTTTGGAGGTGCAGTTGGATTGAGTTTCCAAACGACATATCGGCGATTGGAGTCTCAAGTCCGAGAACTACCACTTGAAGTTATTTTAACTCGTGCCATTGGATTAGTGATTGGATTATTGGTAGCAAACTTAATGCTTGCTCCTCTATTTTTGCTACCAATTCCAGCAGATTTTAGTTTTATAAAACCGCTGGTCGCTGTTGTAGGTAGTATCATACTCTCCTACACTGGTATGAATTTAGCAGATGCCCACGGACGCGGATTATTAAGGCTCATTAATCCTAATACCGTGGAAACAATGGTTGTGGAAGGAACTCTCAAACCCGCCACTAGTAAAGTTGTAGACACCAGTTGCATTATCGATGGTCGTATTGAAACACTTCTAGAAACTGGATTTCTAGAAGGGCAGATTATTGTGCCGCAGTTTGTCTTGCAAGAGTTGCAACAAGTAGCCGATGCGAGCAAAGACCAAAAGCGAGTACGGGGTAGACGAGGACTGGAAATTCTCAACAGGATTAAAGCAGCATATCCTGAGCGTATCCTGATCAACCCAGCTGATTATGAGGATATTACCACAGTTGATGCTAAACTAGTACGTTTCGCTCAAGAAATCAGCGGTACACTACTCACCAATGACTACAACTTATCTAAAGTTGCTAGCGTTCAGAAAGTGCCTGTATTGAATGTTAACGATTTGGTGAACGCAGTGCGTCCTACCTATCTACCTGGTGACAATATTGACCTCAAGATTCTTAAAGAGGGTAAAGAACCTAGTCAAGGCATTGGCTATTTAGACGACGGTACAATGGTTGTCGTTGAGGAAGGTAGCGCTTATGTAGGAGGCGAACTTCGAGTCGTCGTCACAAGTGCTTTACAAACTTCCGCAGGAAGGATGATTTTCGCCAAACCTCAAGCTTCAGCTTTGGCATGAAGGCAATGGCACGTTCAAATCGAGTTAAACTTTGTGATCGGTGCAGCTTGACTGCACCGATTCTTTATAGGGTTAACGAATTCGGCGGAATTCCCCATCCGCCGTGCGGTGGGGATGGATAGCAGGGAAAAATGGCTATAAGTTTAGCGCTAAGCTGACAGCAGCAGTTTTCATCCTCAAAAAAATGACAGCAAGCACTCCTACAATTCTCGCGCTAGACTTTGATGGTGTCATTTGCGACGGATTAATCGAATATTTTGAAGTCGCCTGGCGCGCATACTGTCAAGTATGGCTACCTGAGCAAGAAACACCACAGAATAATTTAGCCTCAAAATTCTATCAGCTCAGACCTGTGATAGAAACAGGTTGGGAAATGCCTGTTTTAGTCAAAGCATTAACACAAGGGATTGCTGAAGAAAAGATTCTTCAAGAATGGACAAAAATTGCTCAAGGACTTTTGTTACAAGATAATCTGAAGGCAACAGAAATTGGCAAGACTCTTGATAAAATACGGGATGAATGGATTGCTACAGATTTAGAGAGTTGGCTGAGTTTGCATAAATTTTATCCGGGTGTTGTGGAGAAAATGAAAGCAACACTCCATAGCACAACTGGGCTATACATCATCACAACAAAAGAAGGACGTTTTGCACAGCAACTCTTGAAACAAGGAGGAGTTGATTTACCCCAAGAAGTTATTTTTGGCAAAGAGGTAAAGCGTCCCAAACACGAAATTCTGCGAGAGTTAATTCAGAAAACGAATACAATACCAGATAGAGTCTGGTTTGTAGAAGACCGACTGAAAACATTACAGCTTGTCCAACAGCAACCAGATCTCAATGAGCTAAAACTATTTCTTGCAGATTGGGGTTACAATACTCCAACTGAAAAAGTAACCGCCCAAAATGATCCGCAAATTCAGGTATTATCACTCCCTCAGTTTGCTAAAGATTTCTCTGAGTGGTTATTGTGAATAAGTAGCAAGATGGGGAAATAGACAATGGGCAATGAGCAAGTTTATTGTTCATTGCTTAATGACTAATGACTAATGACTAATGACTAATGACTATGCTTGACCTTACTAAACTGACAGGACAAATGCAAGGTTTGAGTCAACATCTAACGCAAGAGGCTGCTGCTAGTCGCCAGCGTTTAGAATTGGCTCAACAACATTTTCAAAATGCTTTAAAGTGTCAGGACGAGTTAGTACAGCGACAGGAAAAATGGCGCGATCGCATCCTGTTTGCCAATGCGACTCCCCTAGAACCACTCAACACCTGTATTGATATTCCGGTTCCCCCCAAGGTACATACCGTCATTGCAACCGATGGCTCCCAAATATCCCCCAGTCATCACGAAATTGCCTACTGCTATCTTCTTAATATCGGTAGAGTTATCTTACATTATGGACAAAATCGTTACCCACTTCTAGATAGTTTACCGGAGATATTTTATCGCCCTGAAGATTTATATTTTTCTCGCAAATGGGGGATTCGTACTGAAGAATGGATGAGTTTTTGCCGTACAGCAAGTGAAGCAACGGTGCTGTCAGAATTAGCATGCGGTGTAAAAGAGGACAAGGATATAGGGGGACAGGAGGACAAGGAGATAGAAGAGGTTCCTATGTTGGCGATGGTGGATGGCTCGTTGATTTACTGGTTTTTAGAACAATTACCCTCAGAAGCACGCGATCGCATTCTACCCCCCATCTTGGAAGCTTGGCAGAAGTTGCGTGATGCTCAAATTCCCCTTATGGGTTATCTGAGTGCTTCTCGTAATGTTGAAGGGATGAACTTTTTACGTCTTTTAGCTTGTCCTCACTCAGTACCAGATTGTGCAAGCTTTTGCCCAAATCAACTTGAAAAAGTCCCTTGCAAAGTCTTTGAACCCTTACGAGATACGACTCTTTTATCCACTCTACTCAAACCAGGACAACGCGGTTGTTTATGGCGCAGCAATGTTCGTATTCTTGATTTGTACCAAGACCAGCAAATTTACTTTTGTTACGTGCATGTCGGTACTGAAATTGCCCGGATAGAAGTCCCTTCGTGGGTGGCTCAGAACACAACGATGTTTGACCGAGCATTAGGATTGATGCTAGCACAAGTGCAGAAAGGATATGGGTATCCAGTGGCGATCGCCGAAGCACACAATCAGGCGGTAGTACGTGGTGGGGATAAGGCGCGATTCTTTGCCATCCTTGAAAGACAAATGATCAAGGCTGGTATCAAAAACGTCGGAACTTCTTACAAAGAAGCCAGAAAGCGTGGCAGTATAGCCTAATCTATCTCAGAATGATATATACCCACAGAAAAACTTGGCACTTGTTTTTTATAACCAATTTTCAAAAACCTGCCCTTAAGAGGTTAACGAGTGGGGGTCGTCCCGAAACCCACAGGGTTTTGGGACAAAGCTGGCTGATTTTTCTATTTTTCAATAACTACTCTTGAGAGAGACTAGTGACTCTTGGTTGGTCTAGGTAGCCATAAACCAACTTGGAAACTTGACTAATAAAGTCTCTGGCTCTTGTGTCACCAAAAGGTCTTTTCACCAAAATACCTGCTAAGTAACGCTTACCTGATGGTAACTCGATAATACCTGCATCCCCCAGGAGAACTCCAAGAGTTCCTGTTTTATGAGCAATGACTGCACCTTTACCAAGTCCAGCTGGTAGCAATCTTTTGTTCTCAACACGACGCATAATTGCCAAAGCTTGAGAGTGGCTTGTACTACTGAGTAGCTTATTATTTGTAATCAACGCTGATAGTCTTACCAAGTCTTTGGGACTGGTTGTATTGGTTCCTTTAAAGTCCCCTAATAGATGACGAATCACAGTGTTTTGCAGCCCCCAACTGCGAAACCGCTGATTTAACTTAGCCATACCGCCTAAACGGTCAATAATCATATTGGTAGCTGTATTGTCACTAATGGTAATCATTTTTGTGGCGGTGTCTAAAACACTCAGTTTGGTTCCTACGGGTTTGTATTGCAAGACTCCCGAACCTTCAGCTTCAGCCTTCAAGTCACGCCGTAGTACTAAGGTTTCATTGAGCTTGACTCTACCTGCATCGACTTCCTGAAATAATGCAACCAGAATCGGAAATTTAATGGTGCTAGCAGCCGGAAATACCTTCTCTCCATTGAAGTCCAAGTAATTACCTGTATCCAAATCTAGGAAAAACATCCCTGGTGAGAGAAAGCTGTAGCGAGCCATCAATGTTTTCAGTTGAGAACTCAGCTCTAACAATTCCTTCCCTAAGGGGACAACCCCAGCAAAGGTTGAAATAGCACCGATTTGGATGGGAATTTGTTCTTCTGCAACGTTAGTATTTACATTGGTGTTCACAACTGTTGCTTGTGAATCACCAAAGACTGCACGCTCAATTGAGGAGAATTTCACTATCCAATGTGAGGAAGAATCTCCTTGAATCAGTAATTTTTCCGGTGAAACTGTGTAACCAGGTGCTAATTCAATCACTAATCTGGTGGTTTTGGAATCGACTTGTCCAATCCGAAGTTCTCGAACTGCTGAACCAAGACTTTTACGGACTGTGTTGTCGTCTAGATTAGTTGTTCCTGGTAAATCAATAACAAGTCTCGTCGGGTTATTAATTAAAAAAGCCTTTGGTTGGACTCCAGAATCAGTGGTTATATCTAATTGATTTTGAACAGGATCGAAATACCAAGATTGCAAGCGAGCCGCTTTGACTGGAGAAGATAACAGTACAATACTGACAACGCTAACTAACAGGAAACTAAATCTCATCCGTGTGATTTTTGTGAGCGATAGTAGAATTGGCATGCACAATTTTTCCAGATTTTTATAGTCTTGTCCGGAAAAAAACTGCATGAGTATGTAATTATTGCTAATGAGTTGCGTTGCCGTAAGTGATGTGAGTAACAGAAAACTGATTGACTTGTGTTGCAGCCTGAATCAATAATGGTTGATTCACACAGAAAATTTTGTTAGGAACATTGAGTTGGATCTATCAGTCCTGAAAGGAGTCGTCTGTTATCTACAATGAATCAAATAAGGAATGAGAACCTTGGTACAAGGAGGATGTGTTGTATGTAGCCCTGGTAAATGAACTCCAGAAAAACTCTGATATAAAAACCCCTTATCCTGTTTTTGGTGACTCTCTTAAAATTTAGGAGAGAGCTTTGGATTGAGGGTATTGATGTCAATCGAGGTACGAAACTTCGTACTAGACTCTTAAATTGCACGAGAGAACTTTTTCTCTTGTTTTGTTCTATGCATATCAAAGATGACAGCAATGTTTCGTATGAGTAGTCTGCCGATTTCTGTGACACTGATGTCATTTTTTGATAGCCGAACTAATCCATCTTCTTCGAGACACTTCAACACCTCTAATTCCTGAGAGAAATATTTATCAAAATTGATATGGTATTTGTCTTCAATATCTTGCTTATAGAGTTGAAAATGGCACATGATGCTCATGATGACATCGCGTCTGAGAATATCATCCCAACTGAGTTTGATACCTTTACTTATAGGTAAGATACCTGTATCAATTGCTTGGTAATAATCCCTTAATTGCTTGTGGTTTTGGGCGTAGGTATCTTCTAGCATACTGATGGATGTGGCACCAAAACCAAAGAGTTCTGCTGCGAGTTGAGTTGTATAGCCTTGGAAGTTGCGTTTTAGAGTGCGATCGCCCTGAGCAATTGCTAGCTCATCATTAGATTTGGCGAAATGATCCATACCAATAAATAAATATTGGTTCTTCGTCAACTCCTCAACTGTCATCTTCAAAATTTCTAACTTTTCCTGCGCTGGCGGTAGAGCTTCTACGGGTATATTTTTTTGCACAGCTTTCAACCAAGGAACATAGGCGAAGTTAAAAACAGCAATCCTATCTGGGTTCAATTGAATAGTCTTTCTCATCGTCTCTTGAAATGTCTGGACAGTTTGATAAGGTAAACCGTAAATGAGGTCTACATTGACGCTTTCAAACTTCGCCTCTCTAATCGCGCTCATCACATCAAACAGCATCTCTTCTGGCTGGATGCGATTTACTGCGACTTGAACTTGACGGTTAAAATCCTGGATACCAAAACTAATGCGGTTAAACCCAATTTCTCTCAAAAAGAAAATATAGTTTTTATCGATATAGCGAGGATTAATCTCAATAGAGATTTCTGCTGTTTGGCTCAGTGTGAAGTGTCGGCTGATATTTTTCCATAAAAATTCCACTTGTTCAAGGCTCAAATAATTAGGGGTTCCACCACCCCAGTGAATCTGAACCACTTGTCTATCTGGATCAATTAAGCTGGCTGTTTTCTGGATGTCTCGAACCAGATACTCTAAATATGGTGTGGCAATATTCTTGTTGTTTGAAACAACTACGTTGCAACCGCAGAAGTAGCAAGCACTTTGGCAAAAGGGTATGTGGAAATATAAAGAAAGGGGAGTTTTTCTTTGATTCGAGGTGGCGATCGCACTTTGAAAATCTGTGTGAGTAAATGTTTCCGTTAACTCTGTCGCAGGTGGATAGCTAGTGTATCTGGGTGCGGGAGTATCATACTTTTTGATGATATCGAAGTCAAATTTAACACCAGGAATTTGATAAACCATTGAGTTGCTTCCAATAAAATGAATGTATAGAATAGCGTAAGAATCTAACAGATAAATCATCTACTATACGCGTTAAAAAATCCGTTATTTATGCACCTTGATGAAGGTGGTCATATCTATTTATGTGGATTTTATTGTTGCAAAAATCTGGTTTAGGGGGGAGCATCCCAATTTTGCAAATTTACCAAAACGATAGATTGTCATTGCGAATGAAGCGCAGCGTAGCGGTTCCTCTTAGGAACTAGCGGAATGAAGCAATCGCAATATCTGGACTTTGCGATTGCTTCGCTCCATTTCATTACGCTGCCCTCCGGGCACGCTGCGCTAACGCAATGACAAAAGATGTTTTTACACATTTGGGATGCTCCCGGTTTAGGGTTATTTGGAACCGCAGATGGACGCAGATAATTTATCTGTGTCCATCTACGGTTTAATTTTCAAAAAGTTAACTTTTGTATGAGATCTAATTTCTAGGCTGGACTGAGTTCGGTGCTACCAGAGTTATTGGTACTAGTCAAGCTATTGAACATGACTTGACCAATTGCTTTGATGAGAGTTTCTTCCAACTCATGAACCATTTGCATATTGAGCCGAAACGCGTTGTTTGCTTCTGCAACAATCTTGTCGGCGGTTGCATTATCTATTGGTAAAGAATCCAATACTTGACGATATTTGTCCTTAAATGCTTTCTTGTCTGGAATTTGCTCAAAATTGTAGAAAGATGTGCCTTCATATCCGGAAAGCTTCAAAACTGACTGAGCAACTTTTTGCAACATCTGACCACCAGACAAGTCACCCATATAGCGAGTATAGGCATGACCTATCAATAATACAGGTTCAGTTGCAGATAGTTCATGAATTCGGCTTATGTAAGTCTGAGCTGCTTTTGAAGGTGCGATTTTTCCTCTCCAATCTTGACCATAGTAAAATTCCAGGTCTTTTTCCAAATGAGCTTTGCGATTGAGTTCTCTGAAATAGACAACACTTATCAAAGAATGGTCTTTATGATGCTCTAATGCTGCTTCTAGTTCGCTGTAGACGTAATACAAGTTACCTAAAAATTTTGCAAAGCAGTCTCTATCAACAACTCCTTTAACAAAACATTTCATAAATCCCACATTTTCAGCCGCTGTGTGAGCCTGTTGTGTTCCACAGCGAAGTTTTTGGGCTAGATTGCTACTCATCGTTAAAGTGCTTTTCGTCCGTTTGATTTATTGACTTTTAGGACTTTCGCAGAATTCCCGGTATGAGGCTATCTCCTCACCCTCTGTTGCAACTACCTCAACAGTTATCAGTTATCAGTGAACAGTTATCTCTGAACCTTTGATACCTGTTCACTGTTTTAATAAGCATTTTTTCACTGACTTCAGGAGGAGTTTACAGTTAACCTCAGAGTTAAGAAGAGATAGCTATCTTGGGTTTAGAGCAGACTTCGATAGACACTATCACTGCTGATGTCACTCTAAACCACGTTGATGACTACTTAATCTATTAAACTATCAAACAGTTGTGTCACTGTAAAAGGGTTTATATTTATTAAGATTTCCCTTATCAGACTGCAAGTTGTCATTAAAAGCCATGTCATAAATACAACTGTTATCACCAAGGTATATACGACTTACTTATAACCTGATACTAAATAGCAGATACTGCCGCCTGCTGTATGAAAGCTTTCATCAATAAGAGCTTTTTCTAAAAGTTTATTTTCTTCCATCCTTTGCTGCCAACCTAACTCAAATTCCACTTCGGTTCCCCCACCAGCCAGAAAGTACTTTCGCGCCTCTTCCTTATCCCAAATCCAAAAGTTCTGTCGAATCCAATCAAGATATTCTTGTTTCAAAACTTGTTGCTCTTTTGATAGATAGGGAGGAAAAATAGAGAAGGCTTTATCAGATAAGAATACTTGGATATTACGTAGATTCGCTGTGGCTAAATAACCTGGAAGCAAGTCGCCAAGCGAACTGTTACCTTCCGAGAGTGCTTCTTTTCCTCGTTCGCAGATGAGTTGAAATTTTACCCACAAGCAAATCTTCTCAATGGAGTCGCCAAAACTTAGGCTATCGAAAATGAGGCTACCAACTAAATTATTTGGTTCAACTACAACTAACAGTCCGCCTGGTTTTAAAACGCGAACCATTTCTTTGATGACAAGTTGTGGATACTTCATATGTATGAGGACAGTTTGACAAGTTACAAAGTCAAACGAATTGTCTTCAAAAGGAAGCTCTTGCGCATCGCCTTGAGTATAGTTATAGCGTTGTGCTAAATTCAACGCCTTTGCCCTTTCACTAGCTTGTTCCACCCATTGCGCTTCCTTATCAATACCTGTTACCTTGGCGTTTGGGGGGAGTATATCAGCAAGTATCTGTCCCCAATGACCAATTCCGCAACCAACATCTAGCACGGTGCTGACTTTTTCCAATCCCCACCGCTTTCCCATCAGTTCTAGAAAGTCCTGATTCCACCAGAAGTTCCTTTGTTCGCCAAAGTAATCTGCAGAATGAGGCTTGTGTTTGTCTGATTCGCTCATAATGGCTTGCCAAGTTGGTAGTAATAATTATTACTGATTGAATTTGTACTCAATATTAATGCCATATTCCCCTACACTCCCACACCGTTACTCAATCGCAAATCAGTTTTAAAAATTATTTTAAATATTTTCATTTTAGATTTATTATGCTTTTATAGCTTTAAAAAGATAAATTGATTGAACGATTCTCATGGCTAAGTCTCTTCAAACCCCGGAGCCTGAGTTGCTAAAGCCTGGTGTGAAAGCACCTGTGCAAGAAACATTGTTAACGCCCAGGTTTTACACCACTGACTTTGATGCTGTAGCGCAGTTGGACATTTCAGCGCATGAAGTGCAGTTGAGAGCTATTGTGGATGAACTGCGGGCTGATTATAACCGCCATCACTTTGTACGCGATTCTGAGTTTCAGCAGAGTTGGGAACAGATTGATGGGGAAACGCGCCGCGCCTTTATTGATTTCTTAGAACGCTCTTGCACTTCAGAGTTTTCTGGGTTTCTTCTGTTCAAAGAGTTATCACGCAGACTCAAAGAGCGAAATCCTCTCTTGGCAGAAGCTTTTAATTTTATGGCGCGAGATGAAGCACGTCATGCGGGATTTCTCAATAAAGCAATGGGGGATTTTAATCTCTCGCTGGATTTGGGCTATCTCACAAGGAATCGTACTTACACTTTTTTCCCAGCAGAGTGGATTATCTATACAGTTTACCTCTCTGAGAAAATTGGCTACTGGCGCTACATTATTATGTTCCGTCACCTAGAGAAACATCCAGAGTTAAAATTCTATCCTCTGTTCGGGTATTTCGAGAGTTGGTGTCAGGATGAGAATCGACATGGAGATTTCTTCAAGGCGCTGTTGCGTTCCCAACCCCAATTGTGGAAGAACTGGAAAGCACGTTTGTGGGTGCAATTTTTCCTACTGTCTGTGTTTGCAACTCATACTTTGACAGTGCTGGAGAGGGCATCATTTTATCGCTCTATTGGCATCAATCCGTACGAGTACAACATCCAAGTCATTGAAAAGACAAATGAAACCGCAGCACGGGCATTTCCTGTGATACTGAATACAGATCACCCAGAGTTTTTCCGTCGGCTAGAAGAGTGCTCGGATATTAATTTCAAACTAACGGAGATTAACAACAGCAATAGTCCAAAGATTGTCAAGTTCTTCCGAAAATTACCTTTGATACTTTCAATCATCGGGCATTTGCTACGGCTTTACCTGTTTCCGTGAGAAGGCTCCCGCCATAATCTTCGATTTGGCGGCGAGATGAATCGCGGGACAAAAATACAACGTCCTCCAACTGATTTCTTGTACACCAAGAACAAGAAAGGGGGACAGTTGTATTTTTGGCACTTTCCGTGGACACTCCACAAGCCGATGGGCTATAATTTACGCTATAGAGTTGAGCGTAACGGGGTCTTACACGAAGAAAATGAACCAGCCTTATTACTACGAGTACCCGACTCCGCCCACTAATCAAACGAATACCTCGCCCTTCAAGGGCGGGGTTTATCCCTATTAACAAAGCGAAGGCTGGTTCATTTTCTAGGGGACAATGCAAAAGATGCTGGTATTCGAGGCAAAGTTGGAAGGAACAAACGAGCAATATGGAAAGCTGGATGAAGCTATCCGTACTGCTAGATTTGTTCGCAACAGTTGCCTGAGATACTGGATGGACAATAAGGACATTGACAAGTACGATTTGAGCGCATATTGTGCAGTGCTTGCCAAGGAGTTCGAGTTTGCCAAGAATCTCAATTCTATGGCTCGCCAGGCTAGTGCTGAACGAGCCTGGGCGGCGATATCTCGGTTCTACGACAACTGTAAAAAGAAAACACCAGGTAAGAAAGGATTCCCACGCTTCAAGAAAGAACAAACCCACGGTAGCGTCGAATACAAAACCAGTGGATGGAAACTTTCCGAAAACAGACGGTGTATCACCTTTTCTGATGGCTTTGAAGCGGGAACCTTCAAAATGTGGGGAACCCGCGATTTGCATTTCTATCAGTTGAAGCAGTTTAAACGGGTGCGGGTTGTCTGTCGAGCAGATGGGTACTATGTACAGTTTTGCATCGACCAGGAACGTCTGGAAAGGCGGGAACCAACCGCTCATAATGTCGGTATTGACGTTGGGCTGAACCACTTCTACACCGATTCTGACGGGAACACGGTTGCCAACCCGCGTCACTTGCGTAAGTCTGAAAAGTCTTTGAAACGACTTCAACGTCGTTTCTCTAAGACTAAGAAAGGTTCCAAAAACAGAGCCAAGTTTAGAAACAAACTTGCTCGTAAACACCTCAAGGTAAGTCGCCAGCGTAAAGACTTTGCCATCAAAACGGCAAGGTGCGTAGTGATGTCTAACGACCTCGTGGCGTATGAGGACTTGCAGGTGCGCAACATGGTCAGAAATCGACATCTGGCTAAATCGATTAGCGATGCAGCGTGGACGCAGTTCCGTAGTTGGGTTGAATATTTTGGGAAAGTGTTTGGCGTGGTCACAGTTGCTGTTCCACCTCACTATACCTCCCAAAACTGCTCCAACTGTGGGAAAGTCGTCAAGAAGTCTTTGAGTATCAGGACGCATACCTGTTTGCATTGTGGACATACTCAAGATAGAGATTGGAACGCTGCACGAAACATATTAGAAAAGGCACTACGTACGGCGGGTCACGTCGGAACTAACGCCTCTGGAGACATCGACCTCTGCTTGGGTGAGGAAACTCCTTCAAGTAAGCCGAGTCGCGGAAAGAGGAAGTCTAAGAAGTGATTCTTGGAATCCCCCACTGTACCTGTACTCAGGTCAGTGGCGGGAGGATGTCAATTGATTAAGCCTATTGATGCTGAATTATCTCGCAAAGCAGTTTGTTGAACTGGTATCCTATAGGAAGGACAATTAACTTTCACTATGGTGGGAACGGTCTATTTGGCGATCGCATTAGTGATTTGATAGGGTGGAGAATATCCACCCTTACTTTCTAAAAATTGATTGGCGTTCGAGGGATAGCACTGTGCTAAATATAAATGGTATTCGCCATCGTTTTAATAATTTCAAAAACCAACGAGTTCCACTACCGCAATTAGAGGAAATACGCAGTGGGTTATTAGAAGAATCAACAATAAATATTAATTATACTGTATTGATTCTTGGTTCTTGTATAATCGCTACCTTAGGACTGCTTTCTAATAGTGCCGCTGTGATTATTGGTGCCATGATTATAGCACCTTTAATGTTGCCAATTCGGGGACTGGCATTTGGAGCTTTAGAAGGGAATGTAGTCTTATTTCGTAAAGGTTTAACTGCCATTATATTTGGAACTCTTCTATCAATTGTTTTAGCTTGGGTTATCGGTTACTTAGTGGCGCTTCCAGAATTTGGTAGTGAAATTATCAGCCGTTCTCGACCCACTTTACTAGACTTAGGAATTGCCGTAGCGGCTGGGGGAATTAGTGGTTTTGCAAAAGTGGAGCAAAAGATTTCTGAAAGTTTAGCCGGAACAGCGATCGCAGTCGCACTTATGCCACCAGTTTGTGTCATAGGCTTGGGTTTATCGCAAGTAAATTGGTCACTAAGTACCGGTGCAACTCTACTTTATCTAACCAATTTACTGGGAATCACTCTGTCTTGTATGCTGACGTTTTTGCTAACGGGTTGCACTTCATTTAAACGTGCGAGAAAAGCCCTCGTATGGACGCTAGCTTTTACAGCAATACTTTTCATTCCCTTAAGCGTAAGCTTTTTTCAGTTAATTAGACAAGCCAGACTTGAAGCCAGTATTAGACAAGCGTTGCTGAATCGAACTATTACGTTTCAACGGGTGGTGTTGCTAGATAGTAGTGTGAATTGGTTAACCAATCCGCCGCAAATTCGTTTAAGTGTTCGTACTAAGGAACCTGTAACACCAACACAAGTGATACTTTTAGAAAAATTTTTAGCAAAAGAAATGGGTCAACCTTTCACCTTGATTTTTGAAGTTGGTCAAATTGAGGAAGTTAGGGGGGACAACTCGAATAATTCCAACTTTGAAAAAAAACTTTAAATATTTGTCGTTACATTTCCATGTTGGCTTGCCTTTCATACTTACCACTAAAGAGGGATGATAAATTCCAGGTAGCTAGCTAGTTAAGCCAAATTTTAGCGAATTTGTATGAACTTGGTGACAGCGTGGTAACGCTGTCACTTTCTATTCACATTTATCGCAAACACTAAAAATATCGTCCTACTCGACCGAGATCGAAATGTTACTGATAAGGAGTTTTTCTTATGGTTGGGTTGATAATTACTTGGTTAGTAACAGCTATCAGCTTTTTGATTATTTCTAGACTACCAATAGGAGTGGAAATAGACAGCTTTGGGAAAGCGTTAATTACCGCCGCAGTTTTTGGAATATTGAATGCGCTTTTACTTCCCACTTTAACCTTTTTTACCTTGCCATTCATTATCATTACCATAGGCTTATTCTTCTTTGTTCTAAATTCAATTATCTTTGGGTTATCAGCTGCTATAGTTCCTGGTTTTCGCTTAAGATACGGTTTTTGGAGCGCTTTGCTTGGCTCAATCGCTTTGGCAATTATTAACTCTATTCTCTTGAGACTCATAGCACCGCTTACCTAATAAAAAAAGCGAGTATTCCATTTGTAATCACTAATAAAGACGAAGCATAAGCCTTTGATTTTGGGGCAAAAACCTATGATCATAAAATTTTTGCGACAACAGTTTGTTCTGTTGCTAACAGGAGTTTTTCTGGTGTCTGTGCTATTTGCTTGTCAAAGAGTACCAATCGCAGACTCACCAACTCCCACGGCAACACCAACCGCAACACCCGCAACAGAGGCAACTCTTGCTAACACCTTGTTTCCCCCAGTAGCATATCCTGACAGGGAACTGAGTGCTTCTCCTGCACAACTACCAAAATTACCATTCGCTTATGACGCGCTAGAAAAAGCCATTGATGCAGAAACGATGAAACTGCATCATGACAGACACCATGCTACATACGTTGAAAACCTCAACGAAGCATTGCAAAAGCATCCTGAACTGCAAAACAGAAGTGTAGAAGCAATGCTGCGCGACTTGAATAGTATACCAGAGGATATTCGGGAGACGGTACGCAACAACGGTGGCGGTCATCTGAATCACACAATTTTCTGGCAAATTATGAGTCCCAACGGTGGCGGAGAACCAACGGGAGAAATAGCTCAACAAATAAATCAAACCTTTGGTAGTTTTGATGCCTTTAGAAAACAGTTTAATGAAGAAGGTGAAGACAGGTTTGGTAGTGGATGGGTTTGGTTAGTGCGTAACGAACAAGGTCAACTCCAGATTGCTACCACACCTAATCAAGATAGCCCAATCATGGACGGTTTGTATCCAATCATGGGTAACGACGTGTGGGAACATGCATATTACCTCAGATATCAGAATCGCCGCGCTGAGTATCTAAACAACTGGTGGAATGTGGTGAACTGGTCGGAAATCAACAGGCGATTGCAAGCTGTATCGCAACAACAAGGTTAGGAGGTCTGCGCCTATGAGAAGTTTATTGATGAAAAATCCCGTGATCATAGGGGCATCTTGGATAGGTGCATATCTTGTGATTATCCTATTACCCCTATTGATACTACTTTTATACCCGCCTACACCAAGTGATGAACGTAGTTTTTGGCTGGAATTTTCCGCTGCTTTGGGTTTCATTGGTTTAGCAATGATGGCAATGCAATTTGCCTTGACTGCCCGCATCAACCGCATCGAAGCCTCATATGGTGTTGACCTAATTCTTCAGTTTCACAGCTACACCTCGATAGTTGCGTTCTTTTTTATTCTTGTTCATCCCATAATTGTATTCATTAATAACCCAGAGACACTGCAATTATTAAATTTTATCCAAGCCCCGTGGCGAGCTAGAGCAGCAGTTATTGCTACTTTGGCGCTAATTGCGATTATTATCACCTCTGTTTGGCGAAAACAGCTTAATATCCCCTACGAACCTTGGCGTATAGCTCATGGCATCTTAGCAGTTGTGATCATGGCATTTGGTTTAGGACACGCCTTGGGTGTGGGTAATTACCTCAGCTTGTTCTGGAAGGGCGTTATCTGGACTGGTATTGCACTAGCTGCTTTGTGGTTGTTGATTTACGTCCGCCTGGTCAAACCCTACTTTATGCTGAAAAAACCTTACCTAGTGGAAGCAGCCATCCCCCAACGGGGCAATGTCTGGAATTTGGTTTTGCGTCCCAGAGGACACGAGGTAATACATTTCCAACCAGGTCAATTTGCTTGGCTCACTCTGGAAATCTCGCCGTTTAGAATGCGGGAACATCCATTTTCTTTTGCTTCCAGTGCAGAACATCTCGAACGCATTGAGTTTGGCATCAAGGCTTTAGGGGACTTCACAAACACGATCAAAGATGTCAAACCTGGCACTAAAGCCTTCCTTGACGGTCCCTACGGAGTTTTCACCACAGACCGCTATGAGAATACCGCAGGATTTGTCTTTATTGCCGGAGGTATCGGCATCACACCAATTATGAGTATGCTTGTTACCTTAGCGGAACGTAAAGATGAGCGCCCTCTACTGTTAATTTATGCGAATAAGACTTGGGAAGACGTAACTTACCGAGAAGAAATTGAGGCTTTAAAAGACAAATTAGACCTGACAGTTATCCACGTTCTTAGAGAACCTCCGGAGGATTGGTCAGGAGAAAGTGGATATGTTGATAAGGAACTGCTGAAACGCTACATTCCTAAGCGTCCTGCAACTCGAAATTACTTCATTTGTGCTGCACCCAAAATGATGGATCAAGTGGAGAAAGCTTTACACGAATTGGAAGTACCTGTCACCAACGTTCATATGGAACACTATAACCTTGTTTAACTCAATTTACAGGTTGATGCTTTATAGCATCACGCGTCAGCTATGCGTTTATGCCGCATTGCCAAATTTGCTTCAGTAGTAATTGCTTCTATCTTGTTGGTTTGGATGTTGTCTCCAGCAACCATCGTACCCCCTGCTGACCCTGCCGAGCCTATCGCTATCTATATCACAGATCACGGCTGGCATTCTAGACTGGTGTTACCCAGTGGTAACGGTGAATTAATTCAGTATGCTTACGGTGATTGGAATTATTTTGCGCTAAATCAGCAGGACTTGAGAAATGGGGTAGCGGCACTTTTGGTACCAACTCAAGGGACCCTCGGTCGGCGAAAATTTCGCAATATTACTGAACTTCAGCAAATCATTCAACAGAAAGATTACACCCTATTAAGTTTAGAAGTAGCGCAAGCCAAAGTCACACAGCTGCTGAAATTATTAGATGAACGTTTTAATCGCAATATTGAAACGAGCATCGAAAATTCACAAACAGGTTTAACCTTAGTCCAAGATGACCAAGACTATACCTTGTTACACAATAGCAATCACGAACTAGTTGGATGGCTACAAGATTTGGAATGCCGAATTCATGGCTTTATTATGTGGGCAAGTTTTCAGGTTAAACATCTATAAAATTAACATTTTATTCAAGAATAAAATGTCTATTTTTCAGCCAAAAAAACATCTTAACAATCAATTATGAAAGAAATATACACAGAAATCGAGATTCAAGCACCGCGTGATCAGGTTTGGAAAATACTCACCAATTTTGAGAGTTTTTCAACATGGAATCCCTTTATACGTCGAATCAATGGAGAGGTTCGGGAAGGGTCTCATCTGGAAGTACACATTCAGCCTCCAGGAAAAAATGAGATAACTTTTAAACCGACAGTTCTTAAAGCTATACCAAATCGAGAATTATGCTGGTTGGGGCATTTTCTCATACCAGGGCTGTTTGATGGCGAACACATTTTCGTGATTGAATCGCTGGAAAGAAATCGTACTCGCTTAATCCAAAGAGAAATTTTTAGAGGGTTACTTGTTCCGTTATTTGCAAATCAACTTGATACAAACACACGCCAAGGTTTTGAAGAAATGAACCGTGCTTTGAAAGTGCGATCTGAACAAGTCAAATAGATACGCAATTTAAAAACCAATAGTTAGCGGTAAACCAGAGATTGTACGCAATTTCTTGATAGAAACTCTCGCTTTGCAGAGTCATGAGCCGCAAATGGACTGTTTTCAGCCGGGACCAGGACTAATGCCAGCCAGTTTTAAAGTAATATCAAAAGATGGCGAAGAGTATCTGACTGCTGATTTTGGGGAACACGCGATCGCCAGAGTTCCACCTATTGATTCTTGCTTGTGGTGGATTATTTTACTACGAGCTTATGTGAAAGCCACAGGCGATATCTCACTTGCTCACCAAACCGAATTTCAACAGGGAATCAAGTTAATTTTGGAAATGTGTCTTGTCCATCGGTTTGCTATGTATCCAACGATGTTGGTTCCCGATGGCGCTTTTATGATTGACCGTCGTATGGGTGTTTACGAACATCCTCTAGAAATTCAGGTGCTGTTTTATGCTGCCTTACGTGCGGCTAGGGAACTTCTTCTGCCAAACAATGATAACGCTGAGTGCATTCATAATGTAAATCAACGTTTAGTACCTCTTACCTATCATCTGCGAGAATATTACTGGATTGACCCCAATCGCTTAAATGAAATTTATCGCTTTAAAGGCGATGAATTTGGCAAAGAAGTAGCAAATAGATTCAATATTTATGCTGATTCAATTCCAGCTTGGTTGACGGAATGGCTACCAGATACTGGCGGTTATCTAGCGGGTAATCTCGGTTCTGGACGTATGGATTTTCGTTTCTTTACTTTGGGAAATTTAATGGCTATCATCACCTCTTTAGCCAGTGAGCAAGAATCTCAAAGCATTATGAATTTAATCGAACAACGTTGGAACGATTTAGTTGGATATATGCCAATGAAAATCTGTTTTCCAGCGCTAGAGGGCAGAGAGTGGCAAATCATCACGGGGTGCGACCCAAAAAATATTCCTTGGTCTTATCACAATGGTGGTAATTGGCCAGTTTTACTGTGGTTACTAACAGCAGCAGCGCAAAAAATAAATCGCATAGAGATTGCCCACAAAGCTATTGATATTGCGGAAACTCGATTATTTAAGGATGAATGGTCAGAATACTACGATGGTAAGAATGGTCGATTAATTGGCAAGGAAGCAAGGAAGTATCAAATCTGGACTATAGCTGGTTTTTTAGTAGCAAAAGAGATAATCTCAAATCCTAGTCATTTAGAATTAATTAGTTTTAATATGGAATAAAGAAATTTTCAAATCATGACATCCAAAACAGATATAAGAAAATCTCCTGTTCATCGCAACCGCTGGTTTGAACGATTAATTGCCATCCTAGCATTGCTCAACTTATGTTTAGTCTTCTTTGATTTGACCTATATATCTTGGCGTGATTTCTATCTACAAGTATTGCCAAATGTCACTCAACTGTACGATCCAATTAAGGGCATTCAACCCCACCCAGAAACGCAAAACTATCTCAACAAGGTTACAGAATTAGAAGAACAAGTTTTACAAACTGGTTTGCGCTCACCCCAAGCAGAAAGTTTGCTTGGTGAATTACGTCTCCTCAGTCACCGCATGATTGGGGACAATCCGTTTGATGTCGCTAATAAAAGTAGTGCTTTAGCAAAAATTAAAAATGAAATACGCTTGCGTACAAATGAACAATCTGCCAGAGATGCCTTTACTAGTTTTTGGAGTCAAGCTTATTTGTCTCAAATGGGTTGGCAATCAGAAATCAACTTTTTTAATTTTCAAATTCAACCTCTAATTAATAGTAACTACTATCGCGATATTGCTAAGTTTGGTAATTTTATCAATCGTTTCTGGCTGATTGACTTACCTTTGTAATTATTTTTGCCCTAGAATTTTTGGCACGTACTTTTTATATCAGTCGTCGCAATCCCTCGTTAAATTGGTTAGAAGCCATGCTGCGACGATGGTACGATTTATTTTTATTACTTCCCTTCTGGCGTTGGCTACGAGTGATTCCAGTAACTATTCGTCTTTACCAAGCCGATTTACTAAATCTTGAGCCTTTGCGATACGCGTTCGCGCAGCGTGTCCCCTTGGGACTCAGCGTCAAGCCTCCGGCTTATCGCAACTCAATCATGACTTGACAGTGAGTTTTGCTGAGGAAATCACGGAAATGGTAGGTATTCAAGTGATTGACCAGATGCAGGATGCGATTCGCCAGGGTGAGTTGGTACGCTGGTTATTTCATCCTGAAACACGCAAACCTTACGTTCAAGTTAATGAAACAAACGAAGTAAAAGCTATAGCTACTCGCTTAGTCAACGTTAGTGTCTATGATGTTTTACCTCAAGTCCAGCCTGACATAGAAGCCTTGATGCATCACAGTATTGCAAGCACCTTTAACGAATCTCCGGTTTACCAACACATACAGAATATACCCGGTCTAAATCACTTACCTAATCAACTAACAGAAAAGTTAGCTCGTGACTTATCTCAATCAGCCTATAACAACCTAGTCAAGGCACTGTCAGACCCAGTTGCAGCAAAACTTACCTCTCGTCTCATTACAAACTTTCGCGATGTGTTAGAGATGGAGTTACAGAAAAAGCATAACATTCAGGAATTTCAATCTTTACTTATCGATATGCTAGAAGAAATCAAAATTAACTATGTCAAAGGCATTGCTGATGGAGGAGTTGAAAAAATCTTAGAGGAAGCGAACCAAATTCATAAAATTATTCATCGTTGACGCTTCCGACGATGCATACATAACTTCTTTCCCGCTAAAAAACTTGCCAAATCCATTTTTGGGAGCTACGACCGCAAGGTTATTCTGTCCTCTATCACAGCCAATGACAATGCCCGAATTTAAAATTTTAGATTTAGGATTTTGCAGCAGACAATGACGCTACTAGCGTAGCTTTTCAACAATCGCCCAAAAGGTGAGTGTGCAAAGAGTTTCATCACTGTATACTGACTGGACTACGGGGCGCAGTCCCGATTGTGCTAGCAACTTTTCCCGTTATTGCTAACATTGAGGGTGCCGATCAACTTTTTAATGTTGTGTTCTTTATCGTCCTTGTTTCAGTTCTGATACAAGGTTTTTCATTAGCTCCCGTTGCTCGTTGGCTTGGGTTAGCAACTGTGAGGTAAGGCACTGCTAAAAGCCTTATTAAAATATTTTCTTAAGTATCTCCCTCAAATCTATATTGAGCCACTTGAAATTAACTTAGAAATATCTTGTAGAAATTAGGATGGTGAGTAGCAATATCAGCCTGGGGACAGGTGATGCAAAACTCACGCGATCACAAAGTGGAGATATATCCCATGTTAACTTTTAGCCTACTGGGAGTTTGCTTGCATAGAAACATTCATGAAGTGATTTGGGAATAGTTTTGCATACTTATTCAGTAATTTTTGAGAGACAAAATGGCTTTCAATCAACTCAAACACGCTCTTGGTATATTTCCCAGTCGTCAAAGTGCTTTACGAGCACTCAACGAGCTTAGAGATGCTGACTTTCCAATGCATAAGATTACTGCGATCGCCAAAGAATCTGAGCACGATGAGCAACGGGAGCGGTACCGACACAACAAGTGAATGTAAATGCATCTGACAACAACAATGCTGGCCGTTAGGTGTAGCGGCTTAAAATACTAACGGGACTTAATCATTTAGCAATTTCAAAGACCATGCAAATAGCAATTTTTTGGAGAAAATTATCATGAACCTGACAAGAATTCTTGCAGGAAAATTACTGGTTGGCATGGTATGCTTGGGAATCTCTTCTTGCACCTCACTAACATCTGAGTCCGCAAACGCTAACAATCAAGAAACACAAACAACTGAACAAGTCAGTCAACAAACTTCTACCAAGAGTCAAGCGTGTACTCTAGTGAAAAATGGCTTTGGTTCACAAGGACGGGTAAACGTGCGGGTTGAAGAAGTGGTGACAGGTCTTGAAGTTCCTTGGGGAATTGCTTTTCTGCCAAATCAAGATATGTTAGTGACTGAACGACCTGGACGAGTTCGCCTCGTGCGGGGTGGTAAACTTATTCAAAAACCAGTAGCCACTATTAATGTTACAGAGAGTGGCGAAGATGGTTTACTTGGCATTGCTACTCATCCAAACTTTGCCGACAACCGACTTTTCTACGTTTACTACACTGCTGATAGAAATGGGTCGCAGGCTAATCGCGTCGAACGATGGCGACTATCCCAGAATGGACTGAGTGCTTCGTCAGATAGGATAATTCTCGACAATATTCCCGTAGCGCAATTTCACAACGGTGGTCGCATCCGCTTCGGTCCTGATGGAATGCTCTACATTGGAACTGGTGATGCAAGAGAACCGCAAAGTTCCCAGGATGTTAATAGCCTTGCTGGTAAAATTCTACGCTTAACACCTGACGGACAAGTACCGCAAGACAATCCGTTTGAGAAAAATCCCGTATATATCACTGGTATTCGCAACACCCAGGGGTTTGATTGGCGCGATGAATCGACACTGTGGGTAACAGACCACGGTCCTAGTGGCGAGTTGGGCAGAAGCGGTCACGATAAAGTCAGTGTAGCAAGAGCAGGCGATAACCTCGGCTGGCCTACCATCTACCGTTGCGAATCAAGGAAAGGACTTGTTACTCCGTCCATTGTTTGGCGTCAAGCTCTACCTCCAGGCGGAGCAGCAATTTATACTGGAAATTCTATCCCTGAGTGGAAGGGTAGCTTAATCATTCCCACTCTCCGCTCCGAACACTTGCAGCGTGTCGCCTTCAATCCACAGTCTCCCCAACAAATTGAGCGTCATGAGGTGTATTTACAGGGTAAACACGGACGACTTCGAGATGCAATTATGGGACCAGACGGGGAGTTGTACGTAACAACCAGTAACTGCGATGGGCGAGGGAATTGTCCGTCACAGCAGGACAAAATCCTCCGCATTACCCGATAAAAGAACATAAAATTGTTATGAATGTTGGATTTTTCAGCGGGTAATATCAAGTCCGCTTAATCACTTATAAAAAAATATGTCTGTCATACTGTAGACGCTTTGCGGTGAGACAGCGCTGCAGGAGGGTTTCCAACGCCAGATGCTCTACTTGGGGAGACACGCCAGATGCTACAACGGAGGGAACCTCCGCAACGCACTGGGCTCCCCCAAGACCGCACTGGCTCCTCCGTAGGCGA
>JAAUSC010000180.1 GCA_012031965.1 Scytonema sp. RU_4_4 | reverse complement strand
TGTCAGGGTTTGGATTGGCAACGTGCCAATGGGGCAGTTTTTCAACTCGCATCATTCAAATGGGAGAGAAGGCTGCAGTTCGTTTTGCTCACGGACTGATAGTCGTATCTAATGTCCTCCAAACCTACTTTTTACAAACTTATGGTAGGAATACAGTCTACATCCCCAATGCCCCAGCCAGGTATGGTGAGTCAGATCCCAATTTTGGTTATGGTACTCAATTAGGTCTTGAGCAAAAGCGCTATATTCTGTTTTTGGGTAGATTGGTACCAGAAAAGCGTCCTGACTTACTGGTTGACGCCTTTAGTGCTTTGAATCCTGTTGGCTGGAAACTCGTTCTCGCTGGTGGTGTGAGCGATACGAAATCATTCACCTCACAACTATTAGAAAAGGTTGCAAATAACCCAAATATTGTCTTTGCAGGCGAACTTCGAGGACAACGCCTTTGGGAAATTGTCCGGGGAGCAGGGTTATTTGTCCTTCCCTCTGATGTAGAGGGACTCCCTCTAGCAATGTTAGAGGCGATGCAGGAAGAGATACCAGTTGTAGCAAGCGATATTCCACCTCACAAGCAATTAATTAGCGGAGGTCGGGGAAAGCTGTTTGAAGCGGGAGATCTCACTTCTTGTGTTCATACCTTAGACTGGGCAATACATCACCCACAAGAGCTAAGAGCGATGGCTGTGCATGCAAAAAGGCACGTACAACTGAACTATAGCTGGGATCACATCACGAACGAAACCCTAAAACTCTATACAACACTTCTAACCTCGCCCGAACCAGTACATATTTATGAACAAAGCCAAACTGGACTTGCTGAGGTTGTGGGTAAAAAATAGAAAGTAAGAGTAGTCATTTGTCATATGTCATTTGTTCAAATTTTCATGACTGATGACTGATGACTTATGACTCATCAAACAAAGGGGATAGGTGATGGAAAAAGGAATATCTACTGTACTATCAGTGTTGAAGCGGCGAAGTATTCCCGCGATAGCTGCGTTTGTTGCTGTCATTGGTGGGGCGATCGCATACCTTGCGGTTACCCCAAGTAAGTATGAAGCTTATGCGCGACTGATGCAGGACGACAAAAGGGTCAGTGTCTCAGAATTAGGTCGTGATCTCACTCAAGTGTCTGCAAACGCACCAGGGATTAGTCCATTGGCTGACCAAGCAGAACTCATCAAGTCGCAACGTGTTCTCGAACGAGCCATTGCGATTGCTTTTCCTGAGACAGAAGGTAGTGTATCTGAAAATCTCGTAACAACTAAAGAACTCAGTTGGAATCTAAAAGTCAAAATTGTCCCAGCAACCAATATTCTTGAACTGAGTTATCAATCTCGAAACCCAAAGTTAGCTGCTAAAATCCTCAATGCCATTTCTTTAGCGATGGTTGAAGATAACACAAAAACCATCAGTTCTGAAGCGACAAAAGTACGGCAATTTTTAGAAAAAGAGGTACCCGAGTCTAACAACACGCTGCTACAAGCTGAAGCGAAAGAAAACAGATACAGAAAATCAAGCGGTATTATCTCCGTCGAAGAACAAACAAAAAGCTTAGTGCAGAGTATAGCTGCTGTGGAAGATCAAGAGCGTACTCTGTCTGCTCAACTTCGAGAGATCAAAGCAAAAGACGCATCCTTAGGGCAAATTACCAACACCGCAAACCTGAACAAAGCTTATTCATCAGTTCGCAGCGGACAAGACGACGAAATCAAGAAGTTGCGAGCTAACTTATCAGAACTGGAGAAGAAAATGATCGAAGCTCGTTTGCGCATGACAGACGAGCATCCAACTGTGATCAAATTGGTTGGAGAACGGAACGCCTTGCGTGCAGTCTTATCAGAACAACTGGCTCGCGTGTCTCCTAAGGATCAAACCATCTCCGCAAACAATTTTGCAGGCGATCAACTCTCTCAAGAACTGAACTCCAAATTTATCCTCAATAGGATCGAAGAATCTGCAGTGAACGATAGGCTGAAGCTTTTGGACAAAAAGAAAACCGAGCTCCAGAAACGTCTTGTAGAACTACCCATTAAACAGCAAACGCTGACTCTACTAACTCGTAAACGGGAAGAAGCCGCAGCATCTCTGAAGTTTCTACAAAGCAAACTTGAAGAAGCACGGCTGACAGAAGCACAAAAGGTGAGCAACATTCGTGTCATCGAAAAAGCTGTACCACCATCATCACCATCTGAGCCAAAGCAGAAAGCTATATTAGCACTTGCTTCTGTGTTTGGAACTATGCTAGCCGTTAGCATTGTGTTACTTCTAGAGGTGATGGATAATACACTACGTGATGCTGCCGAAGCCGAGGAACTACTACAGTTATCATTGCTGGGAATCTTGCCACGTCTACCTAGTAAGATGCTTGTTCTAGATCCAGCCAATCGATTCCTAGATCATATGGACTTGGTTGAACCTTACCGCACACTCTTCAAAACTTTAGAGTTTCGCAGTCTCGAACAATTGCGGCTCATTGTTGTCAGTAGTACCATATCTGGAGAAGGTAAATCTGTCGTCGCATCACACCTTGCTGCCGTTGTAGGTATGCTATCTTGGCGGACATTGATTATTGATGCAGATTTACGAAGACCTATCCAGCACACACTGTTCAACCTAGCTCCCGGTCCAGGGATGACTGAAGTGCTAGAAGGAAATATATCCTTGTTAGATGCCGTGCAGTCAACAGATATTGAGAACTTAGATATATTGACTTGTGGCGAACTACACGGACGTCCCTCACAATTGCTAGAATCAATCGCAATGAAGTCTTTGATGGCAGAAGCTGCTGATAATTATGATTTAGTCATCATAGATACACCTCCCTTAACTGCTTGTGCTGATGCTTCAACATTAGCTCAAAAAAGTAATGGAGTTATGCTGATAACACGTCCTGGCTTCACTGATAAAGAAGTTCTTTCCAGATCTGTATGGGAGTTAACACAAAATCGGATACCTATCCTGGGAGTTGTGGTGAATGGAATAACACATTTGACACCACAAAAATACCGTTATCCGATTCGTGGTTACCAACCTCGACTACCCAAACCTGAGAAGCAATTAATTGGTGCAGGAGAAAGTACTAAAAATTCTGCGAATCCTATGAGGCAGAGGTAACAATGTTGACCAAACAACGCTCAAGTCATTCTTCTCGTCTGGGACTCTTGATTGGGTTAGCAGGTGTAGTCGTTGGTTTGGTAACAGGTTTCCTTATAGGAAGTACCAAACCTCTTTACTTGGGCTTAGCTTTGGGTATAGTACCATTTCTTTTTTACTTTTTTACCAGGTTTGAACAAGCTGTTCTCGGACTTTTAGTTTTGCGTACCTCTCTAGATCCTTTCTCTGGACAGCAAATACCAGCTATGTTTGCTCTGGGGCTAGATGTTCTCACTATACTTTACGTAACAGTCATGTTACTGAGAAAGCAAACTGTACAGACTGACCGCTTTTGGTGGTTTTTTGCTGGTTGGGTGATCTTACAAGGCTTATGGGTGGTACTCCTCCCTCTAGGAGGGTTGGGATTGGGTGGTGGATATTTGTCAGATAGCATCCGCGAATGGATTCGTCTTTTTTCATGGCTGATGGTCTATTTGTTGATCATGCAACTGAAAGACCGAGTTCCTCCTGCGAAAGTCATCTCTATATTGTTCTTAGCTTTAGTAGCACCAGTTGTTGTAGGGTTGATGCAGGTATTCATACCTTTTGCCTTACCCTCTTTTCTCTCAGCACATTCCTATGATGCTGGTTCACTGACTTCAGATGGTTTGAGGATAAAAGGGACAATTGGTCACCCCAATGGCTTTGTGACTTTGCTGTTACTATTTATTGGTTTAACTTGGTGGAAACTCAAGCAATCCAGACAAAGCTTTGTGTGGTTGCTGTTGCTGGGTTTACTCGCATTCTTTTATGTCAATACTAAGGCATTATTTGGCTTGATGATGATTGCGACCTTCGTTGTGGTTTTGGTTGCTCCTAGATTAAGCCCAGTTAACTTTATAGGTGGAATTTTATTTGTTGTGCTTGTCCTAGGACTATTTGCTAGTTCCGAGTTTGGACGAGAACGCCTGAGTTCACTCGCCAACACACCCCTACTCAATCCACATATCGATGTCTCGCGAGCTATTCTCCTTTCTCAAAGCGATAACAACAGTTTCAACTGGCGAATTTCCCAGTGGTATACATTGCTCAATGCTTGGCGTCAGCATCCCATTTTAGGTTATGGTTTGGGATCGAGTATTAATGTAGCCAGTAATAGGTTGCTTCCTCACAATGATTACGTCCGAGCTTTAGTCGAAGGCGGGATCGTTGGTTTTGTGACTTTTGTGGTGTTTCTTGTGGCTCAAGGTGTGCGTCTTATCCAGCTTATGCTATCAGCACCCCCCCGAAGCGCTCAACGTGACTTATGTTTTGTCCTGTTCGCTATTTTTCTAGCGATACCTGTGGGGATGATTACAGAAAACATTTGGAGTCATACGACTCTCTTTTTTTATTGGTTCACTGTGATGGCGGTCACAGGGTGGAACTGGAATGAACAGCTTCCTCAACAGGAGCGCTATTACATCGGTTCTTCCTCCAAGGCGTTTTGAGTGATGAACCACAAAGGACACAGAGAACACAGAGAACTGCACAACTCAATTCTAGTTGCTATTGTTATTGTTCAAAAAATAGTTAAGAGAACCTAAATTATGAATACCGAACTAAAAACAAGTTCTCAAACTAAACTAACAGAAAGTACTCAAAAACTGCTTTGCTGTCCAGTTTGCCGGTCTAAATTGGAATTAGCTAAGTCGCATTTAGAATGTACGAATTCTCAATGCAAAGCTTCTTTTCCGATTATTGCTGAAATTCCTATTTTGATAAATGATTCGTCTAGTATCTTCTCTATTAGTGACTTTCTAGATAACGAAAGTACTACCCTCAAACCAAAATCTAAATTAGAAAGACTGTTGATAAATTTGGTACCAGGAATTAATCTCAATCTCAATTCCAAAACAAATTTTCAAAATTTTGCAAAACTCCTCCTTAAGGAAAATAAAAGTTCAAGGGTTTTGATAATCGGAGGTAGTGTCGTTGGTCAAGGAATAGAACCTTTGTTATTAGTTCCTGAAATTGAACTCATTGAGACAGACGTCGCTTTTGGTCCCCGTATATCAGTCATATGTGATGCCCATGATATTCCTTTTGCGGATTGTTCATTTGATGGCGTTGTCGCACAAGCTGTCCTTGAACACGTTGTAGACCCAAACCGTTGTGTAGAAGAAATTCATCGAGTCTTAAAACCTGATGGTTTGGTTTATTCCGAAACTCCATTTATGCAACAAGTACACTTAGGAAAATATGATTTTACTCGCTTTACTCATTTAGGACATCGACGATTATTCCGAAAATTTGAAGAAATTGATAGTGGTGCAGTCTGTGGACCAGGAATGGCATTAGCTTGGTCATATCAATACTTCCTTCTCAGTTTTGTTAAGAAACCACTTGCTAGAGTATTAGTGAAGGTTTTTGCTAGGGTCACATCATTCTGGTTGAAGTATTTTGACTACTACCTTATTAAGAAACCTGGTACATTTGATTCTGCGTCAGGATATTTTTTTTGGGGTAAAAAGAGTGAACAAATTCTTTCCGATCAAGACTTGATAACTCTTTATAGAGGGACTCAATCAAGTTCTTTTTAAAATCAAAAATGATATTCTTCCACAAGATTTACTTCTGATGTTGCTGTAAGAATTTTATGTCAGCGAAAAGACTCAATCTCATTCAGGTGTTTCGAGGATTGGCAGCAGTACTCGTAGTATTTGCCCATACAGACCTCATATATAACCAGAATTTGAATCAAGATTTTTTATTTAAAATAACCACTTTTGGAGGCTCCGGTGTAGACTTTTTCTTTGTCTTAAGCGGTTTTATCATGTTTTATATTCATCAAAAGGATATAGGTCATCAAAATAAATTAGGAATATTTTTGTTTAAACGCTTTACACGCGTTTATCCACTATACTGGATCATCTTAACAAGCAAAATCCTTTCATCTTTCATTTTTTCGGATAGCTCTCATCTCAAGGAGATAGGTATTGGACAGTTTATCAAAGCTTTTCTACTCTTTCCCCAAGATAGACAAATTCTCTCATCAATATTTCTTGGAGTGAGTTGGACACTCAGCTTTGAGATTTTCTTTTACCTGATGTTTGGGCTATTGATTTGGTTGAAACCGAAATTTTCTTTTCCCATCATTATTGCTTGGTTATCAGGCGTATTTTTTCATTTTATTGGTGTTCTTCAATTACCTCAAGAAAATATACTACTTCAATTTATTTTTTCTGAGTATAATCTAGAATTTTTTCTAGGTTGTTTAGCTGCTTATACTTTGTTAAATAAAAGAATCAGCAATGGAATGTTATTCCTATATGTAGGGCTTTTTCTTTATACGTTATCAGCTATCAATTATTACTACGAAATAATAGAAGTGTCATCTGTTATGACATTCGGCATTGCTTGTACACTTCTTGTTCTGGGTGCTGCTTCTTTGGAACTGAGAAAAACTATTAATGTTCCTCATTTTCTTTTATTTTTAGGCAATGCGTCATATTCCATCTATCTGGCACATGGTTTTTTTATCAACCACATAACGAAAATTTTGAATCAATTACCATTTCATTTTTTTCAAAATATACTCCTCTCAAGTGTTTTAGGATTTATCATTACCATCATAGCTATCATTTGTGGGTGCATTGTCTATTCGTATGTTGAAAAACCGTTGCTCATATTTTTCAAACCAAAAGCGGTGACAACATAGCTTAAATCAGTTTCCTGAATTTCTTTCGTTGCTCATAGAGTCGTTTAAGGATGACCCAACAAACTATTAGCTCCACCAAGAACACCCCCAAGAACACCACATTAAACGCCAGAGGTGAACGACCCTACCGAGTTGTTTTAGTCCATCCCAGCACTGGAGTTAACTGGAGTGGTGGCTCAGAAATTGTGGCTATTGAACTGACTCGTCGCCTCAGTTCCTATTTTGAAGTCGAACTGCTGAGTGGCGCTGCTTGTGGATCCTTTAGCTACCCTATTCCATGTATTCCCCGTTCCTATGCTTATCATGCTGTGCGTCATCCTCTCATTGCGCCTCTAGTGCGTCAATTCTCAACTCCTGAGATTGTGGTGGAACATCTGACCAGTTTCTTCCCTTGTTTGCTCCGCTTGCTCAAACATCCCGCTGACCTTATTTTTCCTCACAATGATTATGGTGGGTTGGCAATGGCTGCTTGTGTCAGAGCGCTGAGGGGGACACCAATACTCTTTACTGAACACAATAGCTCAAATGCTGATGGGAAATGTTTGCAGCGAAATCTTCGCTTTCGTCCGGATCACCTCGTCGTCTTGGATGAAGCGACGGCTACATTCGCTCATAACTTGAAACCGACGCAACCAATAAGTGTCATTCCCAATGGCGTGAATCTTGAGCAATTTACACCAGAGGGAACAGCCATCAATCTTGGGTTATCAAGACCAATAGCGTTGTGTGTGGCTAGTTTAAGCCGGAAGAATCACAAGCGAGTTGAACTTGCTATTCAAGCAGTGGCTCGCTTACCTGATGTTAGTCTTTTCGTATGTGGAGATGGACCGGATCGTGCGTACTTCCAAGCGCTGGGAGACGAGTTGCTAGGACCGCAGCGGTTTGCTATTCGGACCTTCCCTCATGACCAGATGCCTGAAGTTTACCGCAGTGCGGATATTTTTACACTCCCTTCTGTTGACGAGCCATTTGGGCTGGTCTACTTAGAAGCTATGGCTAGCGGGTTACCCGTTGTCGCGACTGACGACGAGATGCGGCGATATCTTGTTGGTGATAGTGGTATTCTGTGTGATGTTACCAATCTGGATGTCTACACAACTGCTATCAAAGACGCGCTCAGTGGTGACTGGAGTGTAAGTGCAAGACAGAATGCTGCTCGCTTTAGTTGGGATGCCATAGCATTAAGTTATCGTGATGTGATTTTAGAAACGATTTTGCACTCCAAGAAAGAATTGCCGTTACCAACTCATTGAATAGAGGAGGGTTGTTGTATGCCAAAAGTTTCTGTCATTATCCCAGCTTACAATGCTATAGCTTATTTAAGAGAAACTGTGGAGAGTGTTTTTAAGCAGACATTCACAAATTTTGAAGTCTTAATTGTTGATGATGGCAGTTCTGATGGAACTATGGAGTGGGTTTCTCAGATAAAAGATCCACGAGTTCGACTGATTTCACAGCAGAACGAAGGCTCATCTGGAGCACGTAATACAGGGATTACTGCTGCTGGTGGAGAGTATATCGCGCTTTTGGATGCTGATGATATTTGGGAGCCAAGCAAACTGGAGAAGCAAGTACGATACTTAGAAGAAAATCCATCAGTTGGTTTGGTAGATACGTGGACAGTTTTAATCGACCAGCAAGGTAAGTCCACAGGGAGAATTGTTGTTTCCTACGCAGAGGGAGACGATGTGTGGAAGCAGCTTGTCCAGTTTAAAACAGTATGTTGTTGTGACAGTACACCGTTGATTCGTCGCAGTTGTTTTGAAACGGTAGGGTTATTTAACCGAGAATTACCATATCTTGAAGATTTAGATATGTGGATTCGCCTTGCTTCACGATATCGTTTTGCAGCCATTAAAGAACCCTTAGTTCGCTATCGTCAACATCCAGGGAGCAAGTCTACAAATTGTCAAGGAACTTTAGAGGCTTTTCGTACAATTATCGAGAAAGCTTTTGAATCGGTTCCCTCAGATTTCTTACCTTTAAGAGAAAGAGGATATGGTCGTATTTATCTGTACTTAGCTTGGAGAGCTATTAATAATCAAGATTACGACCAAGCGCTGCAGTTTAATCGTCAGGCGATCGCCCATCATCCACTATTTATTTTTTCTTGGGAATTTATCCGCCAAACCATAGCTTTGACACTCTTGAAAAAATTCGGGCATCGAACCTATGACAAAATGAAAACACTTATCCAAACATTGCGGCGACATACATCAACGACTAATGGGCAATGGGGAGTAGGAAATAGTTAGTAGGAAGATGAGGGAGTGAGGCTTAATTTTTTACGTTTCCTCCTACTCTTTCTACTACAGCAATCTTAAGATAAGTCGTGAACAACAAATAAACAAACGAACCGCCTTGCAAGAGCGTGTCCGCAGGACATAGGCGCATAGACGCGCAGAGGCTTCCCGCAGGGTAGAGCGCAAAGAAAAGAAAGAGAAGAGAAGAGAAGAGAAGAGAAAAGGAACTTTCAGTGGTTCGTTCAACAAACTTAGTCTGTTCAATGAAAGAGTTCAAAACTATGTCCAAAGTTACTGTTATTATTCCGGCATATAATGCCATGAAATATCTCCCGGAAACAGTGGAGAGTGTTTTGAATCAGACACTGACTGATTTTGAAGTCTTGATTATTAATGATGGCAGTTCCGATGGAATTGTTGAATGGGCTTCTCAAATCACAGACTCGCGAGTCAGACTGATTTCCCAAGAAAATCAAGGCACGGCTGTGGCAAGAAATAAGGGTATTGTTGAGTCTAAAGGCGAATATATTGCTTTTTTAGATGCTGATGATATTTGGGAACCAACTAAACTAGAAAAACAAGCCCAATGCTTGGATAATAATCCCTTGGTGGGTCTAGTTGATGCTTGGACAGTTTTTATAGAGGAGAATGGCAAGCCCACAGGTTTGGTGATGAAGCACGGTGCTGAGGGTGATGTCTATAAGAAAGTTGTGGAAGTCTGTAATAGCACGGTGTGTTGTGGAAGTTCACCTATGATACGTCGTTCTTGTTTCGATACCTTGGGCTTGTTTGACCGGGAGAGCTACATAGAAGATGTGGATATGTGGATACGTATTGCTACTCGTTATCACTATGCTGTGGTCAAAGAACCTTTAGTAAGGTATCGTCAGCACCCAAACAACAAATCAAAAGATTGCGAATCAATGTTAAGAGGTTTTCGCCATTTAATTGAGAAAACCTATCGTTCTTTGCCCACAGAAGTTTTATATCTTAGACCCCAAAGCTATGGTCGATTGTATGTTTATCTAGCCTGGAAATCCATCGACACTAAAGATTATAAACAGGCTTTTCATTATAGTCGGCAAGCATTTTCAATGTACCCTCAACTCATTTTTCAACTGTGGTTTGCTCGCTTAAATATAGCTATTGCGGTCATGAGGTTGCTTGGACCACAGACATACGATAAAGTGCGGTCTTTTAATCATATCGTACGCCGATACTTGTTAGCTCGTGCAACATGAGATGATGGTGCTGAGCACCATCAAATCGTTACGGAGATTAGTTATGACTTTGGTTAATTCTGAAATCTGCGTTTTCAAACTCTTAGCTGTTTGTTGATAAGCATTCCAACGATGTAAAGCGCCTACTGCCAAGTCTAGGCGACCTTGTTCTAATACTTGTTTAGCGATTTTATGCCATACTTGTGCTTCATTTTCAGCCTGTTTGCACTGCGATTCTAAACGCTCTTTGCTTGCTTTAGCGCTGTCAATGCTTTGCTGTATGCTAAGTTTTACCCTGTTAAGGGTTTCTATCTTTGAATTGTCAATCTCATTGCTATCCAATAACCTTGACAAACCGTAGACACTTAATCCTATTACAGACCCCGCAGCTATCACATGACCCGCATAAATGCCAACCGCTGTACCGCAAGCCGCTAGCCCCATATTACCGACTGTTGCATGAACCGCTGCACCTGCTATTGCACCGAAAGTACCTGCACCCACTGCTATAGGATCTTGATTATCTAGTCCCTTTTTGACCCCATAAGCAGCAACCCCAGCAACCGCCCCCGCAGCTATCAAATGAGGCGCATAAATTCCAACTGCTGTGCCCATACCAGCTAGCCCCATATTGCCAACCGTAGCAGAAATTCCCGCACCTGCTACACCTCCTCCACCAATAAATATTGCTCCTTCTGTCCCGTTGAAATGACCTGCAATGTCATTCAAGTTTGCTTTTATGACTCGGTTAATACGTGAGCCCAATCCCATAGTTTTTTTCCTTTTTACCTCAGATTAGGTTTTGTAGCGCTGTCCTTTGTGATCCTTCATGCTCATAGAAGATACTTACGCAAAACCTATGCCACTTTGTTACCCGGTCTATTTTGGGAAGACTTCAAGACTGCGGATCTTTAATGCAGTCTTGTATAGGAAAAGGCAGTCAGCATGGTATGGTTAGTTTACTTGACAGTAGCGGCTGCGAGTGCAGACAAAAAAAATGGTGCAAAATATTTTTCAAACTCGATAAAATGTTGTAAGAAATCTCGCAAGATAGTTTATATGCTCAACAATTGACTAAACTCCAAATTCTGGAAAGTTAGATAAAAACAGTTTGAGCATTAGAACGTGGTTCGGGGACGTGAAGTGGCTCAAACTAAGAAGAATGCGCAGGAAAGGCAGGGACAAGAGATTCATCCGGGGGACTTTTCATGGTCTTTCTGGTTTACCTTGCCACTCTACCCTTTTGGCAAACGGCGGACAATTCGCAAAGAAGTCCTAAAAGACACTATTTGGACTTTTGACCAGCTTCAGGGCATTTTCTATGTTGTCGTTCCCATTCGCATGACCGTTGTTAAGTTAGATGAGGGGGGACTACTCGTTTACGCACCTGTTGCACCAACGACCGAGTGTATTCGCCTTGTCAATGAATTGGTTGCAAAGCACGGTGATGTTAAGTATATCATTTTGCCAACTATCTCTGGCTTAGAACACAAAATCTTCGTTGGTCCCTTTGCCAGACGCTTCCCGAATGCACAGATCTTTGTTGCTCCCAATCAATGGAGTTTTCCGGTTAATCTCCCACTGAGTTGGCTTGGCTTTCCTTCCAAACGCACTCAGATACTCCCAGAAGATAGTCGCAAAACTCCCTTTGCTAACCAGTTTGACTACGCGATACTTGGTTCTATAAACCTTAGATTAGGTGGGTTTGCAGAAGTTGCGTTTTTCCACAGGCGATCGCACACGCTGCTCGTCACAGACTCAGTGGTTTCGGTACCAGAAGAACCACCGGCGATCGCCCAATTAGATCCATATCCCTTGCTGTTCCATGCCAAAGACAAAGCGTCTGATATCGTTGAAGATAATCAAGCAAATCGCTGTAAAGGATGGCAGCGCATCTCCCTATTTGCTGTCTACTTCCGACCAAGTATGGTAGAGATTATTGCATGGGCTGAGGTATTTCGTAACGCAAGCATTGCACCTGAGCGCTCAAAGAAAGCTTATTTTGGGTTGTTTCCCTTCAAATGGAACTCAGATTGGAAACGGTCATTCGATGCACTGCGAGGGAATGGTCGTTTGTTTGTCGCACCAATTTTACAAACTCTTATTCTCAACCGCGCACCAAGGGAAACTATAGACTGGGCTAATAAAGTCGCGAGTTGGGACTTTGAGTGGATTATTCCCTGTCATTTTGACTCACCAATCAAAGCACAGCCGCATCAGTTTCGAGAAGCATTCTCCTTTTTGGAGCAGTCTTCTAGTACGGGGTTGAGCAGTAACAGTTATCCTTTGCCGGAGGAGGATTTTCAGTTATTGAGGGAACTGGAAAAAGGTTTAAATAAGTTTGGTATTCTACCGCCTGCGAAGGAGTTGAAATAAGCCTACTACAACACTCACCATCTTCAAAGCTGTCTTCGTTTTTTCAACTGAGTTAGAGCGTCTTCGGCAGCCTTCTTTTCTGCATCTTTCTTGCTGCGACCTTTGCCGTCACCGTAGATTTTATCACCTACATAAACCCTAGAAATGAACTCTGGAGCATGATCTGTCCCACCTATTTTTTCTGTGGCATACTTTGGAGGGGTTGTCGCACCATTTGCCTGTGCAAATTCCTGAAATTTATTTTTTGGGTCTACATTTGAGCGAGCTACAACGATTCCTTGAGGCACAGAGTCAAACAATTGCTCCACTAAAAGACGAAGTGCTTCAGTATTTCGATTATTGTCTAAATAGTAAGCCCCCACAACTGCTTCAAAGGTGCTGCTAAGAAGATTTGGGTTTTGGTAGCCACCATCTCTGATTGCACCTTGCCCCAAGCGCATTCTAAAGTCTAATCCAACCTCAATTGCAAATTGAGCAAGTTGTTTTTCATCCACGAGTGCTGCTCGTCGTCGTGTCATTTCATCCTCTCCCATTTCGGGATGATGTTGATACAAATACTCACCGCTAATGAAATTGAGAATTGCATCGCCAAGAAACTCTAATCGTTCGTTATCTCCGATTTCTTCAGGATTTTCATTGACGTAGGATCGGTGAGTTAGCGCACGACGAAGAAGTTTTTCATCATTGAAAATCAAAAGTTTATGCATTTGTGTCCTCACTCATTAATCAAGAATACAATTCAGGAACAATACTGCTCTGTTGTCGTGGTGGAAAAAGACTATTCCCACGGGAGTTATTACATGACAAGCAAGCAAGTCGTAGATTTTCTAACGAGTTAGAACCACCACGACTTCTGGGTTTAGGTGGTCAAGGGTTAGTTTTTCTGAGGGTAAATAGCACCCACACCACCAACAGCACGGTCCATATTCATGAACAAGTTGAACCTTCTTGTTGTGTCTTTGTTTAGGGTTCATTATTAAATATCCTTTACTACAGATTTGAGTAGCATCGGAATATCAAATATGCAAAGAAACTCTGCTTAAAGAAACTTTGCTTAAAAGAAACAAGAAACTTTTTTTCCTTGCTTAGCGATAAACGTCTCAAGCGTACTACCTCCAAACCTCAAACCAGCGCATATCCAATATGCTGAACTAGCAGTTATTTGAGAGCTTCACCTCAAATCTCAGATAAATGCTAGACCAGAATACTGGATATACATTGGTCTGAGGAATTGAGGTAGTACCCATGAGACGAACACCCAAGCTTTGATATTCGTCTGTATAACTCAATGCTAAGCACAAGCAAGATTTTTTGTCAAGATTAAGGACTAATGATAGTTAAATTGACATACCCAGTAGAATCAACAGAATTATGTCTGCTGAGATAAATGCATCAAACTCGCCAGCTTATAAACAATCCTAATCAAAGGAACGATGGATGGGCTGATAGATATAGCGGTTCTCACTTCGGTGCAATACAGTCGTCACTCACCCCGCCATTTGCTGACGCAACGCTCCCCTCTCCTTGCTAAGGAGAGGGGTTGGGGAGCCAGTGCGTTGCGGAGGTTCCCTCCGTTGTAGCATCTGGCGTGGTGAGGTTGAAAAATGTACCGCATGCAAACGAGAACCGCTATATTTTGCAAAACATCAACGCACTTAAACCTGATATTCATAGCCAATCAGATTTCAATGATTTGCTCAAAGTGATTGAAAAGCATTTAGATGAGTATAGGACTTACGCACTGTACAAAAGGGACATCATGTGTATAACGTAATTTGGTCGTTCCAGACTTTTGAGAATTACCGCCAGATGGGTGGCGTTAAGCGTAGCTCTGCCGTAGGCAATCGCTAAAAGA
>JAAUSC010000025.1 GCA_012031965.1 Scytonema sp. RU_4_4 | reverse complement strand
GTGTTTTTTTCTCTGTTTGTTTTCCTATTGAGAACTACATCATCGAATTGCATCATTTCGTATTTCTCTAAAAAGATTTTTGAAAAATGCGCGATGCGCTTCATTTGCTCTCTGTTTTGCCCTTCTCCCCCAAAGATGACTAGAGATAGAGGTGAACTCTATACCTAAATGTTTTAACTAAAGATTTTGGGTGCGTCAAGAGCCTGGACAAAAATTTTTGGGGAAAATTTTTGGGCACAAGTTTTTTTTGGTGCTAGAATCTACGGCTAAAGGTTAGATAAATACGCTATAGCTGTGAAACAGAAGGCAAAACCACGAATCGCTTTTCTACGTGAAAAGGCGGGACTGACCCAACTTGAGCTTTCACGCCTCGTGGGCGTGACCGAAAGTACCATTCAGAACTGGGAAAGCGGAAGGACTGGGACAGATCACATTGAGAGAATCATCAGGTTTTGCAAAGCTCTGAATTGCCAAGTAGAAGATTTAATTCAACACACAAGCGATTCACCCGATGAGCCTGCTGCAAAACCTAGTTCACTCAGCGAGATACATCATCTTTTAGGAACTGACGAACTTTCCTTAACTCCCAGCTTGAAATCTGAAGCTGCTCAAACGCGGTAAGTTAGTCAAAAGTCAAGAGTCATCGGTTATTATTTCTCTCTACTCTCTCAACTCCCCCATTCCCCATTTCCCCCTAGCTTGCTTCCAGAGAGTGTCTACCGTTACAAATTGGTAGCCTTGTTCCATAAGTTGAGGAATAAGGGCTTGTGTTGTTGCTGTGACATCCTGTCCGCCGCATGCACCGTCATGCAAAACAATCAGTGAACCGTTACAGACCTGGTGGAGAATTCGCTGCGTCACTGTGGTGATTCCTGGTCTTACCCAGTCCTCCGGTACAACGCTCCACATAACAGGGCGATAATTCCACTGGCTCAATAATTTTAATGTTGTAGGTGTAAACAAACCATTGGGTGGACGGACATCGCGCACTTTTTCGGATGTCAGATGACAAGCACTGTAGATAGCAGCTTGGGTTTTTTCTAAGCTGTCCTTAAGCTCTGTCGGGGACAACATGGGAAAATTTTGATGTTCATAGCCATGCAAGCCAATCCAATGTCCGCGATCGCACACCTGTTTGGCTATACCTGGTGAACGGTTGACGCAAGCACCTAGCCAGAAGAAACTAGCTGTGACGTTGTAATGCTCTAAAACTTTCAACAGTTGCGGCGTATATTGGGGATGCGGACCATCATCAAAGGTCAGTGCGATGATTTTGGAGTTTGCATCTCCACACCAAAGGCAGTTAGGAAATGCTGGTTTGAGGATGCGGTAGAAAATAGGAAACAAGGGAGCCAGTTGCATCTTGAGCCTACTCGCTGTTTTTAGTTTTATGTATTTGTACTAGAACCAGAGCTTAGTTATCTGTTCCCGATTTTTTCCAACTTTCTTATAAAACTTTCTTACGAAGTATTAACCATCTACCAAAAGACGGGAATATTTAAATTGGAAAGACTTGTCAATTTTTGTAAAAAATTATAAAGTTTTTATTCTTCTGGTTCCTTCCAGTGCTGTACTGCCTGCACAGCTAGCTTGATTGCATTGTCAATCGCAACATCTTTCTGTGCCAATATGATCTCTTCACCAACTGTACGTTGGGCGACGACATCACATACACAGCCTGCTCTAAAACCATACACCCCCGCCATTTTGAACAAAGTCCCACACTCCATTTCGTAGTTCAGCACGTTCAAAGAGCGATATTCTTCTGTCACGCCGCGCAGTGAGCGCAACAAATGTCGGTTTACAGCCTGGGTTCGCTCTTGTCCTTCGTAGAAAGTATCAACTGAGGCGGTAATGCCCATGTGGTGTTTCACCTTTAGTTCCCGCGCCGCCTCAACCAAAGCTACCGTCACAAACGGGTCAGCAGCTGCGGGATACTCAACAGGTGCAATATCGTTAGCTGCTCCTTGCCGACATAAGGCAGCACTCGTAATCACGATGCTACCAACTGATACATGTTTTTGAATAGAGCCGCAAGTGCCGACACGAATGATCAGCCGAATGCCAACTTGGATCAACTCGTTAACAACAATACTTGTGGATGGTGCTCCCATCCCACTCGTCGCAGATAAAAGCGCTTTCCCGTTAGGTAGAATACCTACATAACTATTCAACCCTCGGTTTTCGGACAAAATACGCACAGAGTGCAAATAGGAATGAGCAATGAGCCGTGCTCGTTCAGGGTCACCAGATAATAAAGCAATGGTTGGTGGTTGCTCTCCAAAGTCATTTCTTCCAAACCCAATATGATACAGCTTGGCATGATTCATGATTCACCTATTTGCTCTAGGGGTGATAACTTGTTGCAGAAATCATTTGAGATACTTATCGCACCAGTTGATTATCTCCCAAAGGACATGAGCAACCCCTTCACGAGAACGATAGCCGTGGTCTTCTAAAGGTAATACTACCAAGCGAACAGTTGCTCCCAATCCCTTAAGCGCTTCATACAGTCGTTCTGTTTGTAATGGATAAGTACCAGGATTGGTATCTTTTTTTCCATGAATCAGCAAAAGTGGCGCTTTAACTTTTGCAGCATGAGTAAAAGGAGACATATGAATGTAAGTTTGTTGTGCTTCCCAGAAATTGCGTTGCTCTCCTTGAAAACCAAAGGGAGTCAGGGTTCGGTTGTAAGCACCACTCCTAGCAATACCTATACGAAATAAATCTGTATGTATAAGTAAATTCACAGCAGTAAACGCTCCGTAAGAGTGTCCTCCAATACCAATACGATTGGGGTCGGCAATACCACGCTCTACCACATAGTTCACTGCTGCTTGTGCTCCAGCAATTAATTGCTCTACGTAGGTATCATTTGGCTCTGCATCACCTTCGCCAATAATTGGTAAAGTAGGACCAGAAAGAACTGCATAGCCTTGCGTTAGTAGAAATAAAACAGAAGCACGATTGGGACGGCTGAAAGTGTTTTCAGATTTCGTAATCTGTCCTGCAAATTCCTTATCTTTAAACTCCTCCGGATAAACCCAAAATAATATCGGCAGAGGACCATCTCGCTTAGTATCATAACCAGGAGGCAGATATAACTTCGCTGACAGTTGCACACCATCACCTCGCTGATATTTCACCAACTCACTGTAAACTCCAGCCAATTGGGGAGCAGGGTCTTGATAATGTGTCAGCGCGATAGGAATCTGGTTATCCTGATGGTTCCAGAGAAAATAATTGGGTGGCTCAGTTTGAGATTGGCGACGAGTGATCACAGTTTGTGCTTCGTCATCCAATAAATAACAAATTTCCTCAAGATATGGGTCTTGACATTGCCATAAGCGTTGTTTGTTTCCTGTTTCCAAATCCAAGCAATCTAAAAACGGATACATTCCATTGGCTGAAGCTCCTCGCCCACTCAAGTAAATGATATTGCCCTGTGGTGCAAAGCGCAAAACCCTATACCTGTAAGGTCCCACAGTCATCAAGGTTGACCCAGGGTCAGTGTATTTATCTTCATAACTGCGGTCAAAGAGTAGTTGTGGCGGTGTTTCAGGTGCTTTGGGGTAGATACGCCAGATTCGTTCTTTGCGGGTATCGTACCATCGTTCCCAAACCAGAGCGACATCTTCTTTACCCCAAGCAAGGTTATGAAAGCGGTACTCGGATTGCCAAAGTTGCTTTGGTGTATCGATAAAGGGAGCATCCAATTCAAATAAAGCATCCCGTTTGGGAACATCCCGTGTTGGATCACCCTCGTCTAAAGCTTCTAACCAAGATAATGTCGCTTTTGCATCGCTGCGCCAAGAGACTCCCCTCCGCCCTGTGCGAACTTCATCAAATTTAGTTGTACGACGGATAAAAAGAGGTATATCGGCAATTTCATAAGCCAATTTCCCTGTATCATCAATAACTTCAATTTTTTTGGGAAAATACGAGATTGGAACTTGGTAAGAAAACGGTCGGTGCAGCGTGGTGAGTAGAATAAATTTGCTATCAGGAGAAGGTATGGCTTCATGAATGAGACTGCTAGACACTAACAAAGTGCGATGACCATCTAGCGTCACTTTCTCCAAGGTCGAGGTTAAGTAGTATTCAAGTAGCGCCTCATCGTGAGGATTTTGCAGTAGATTTGTGTAAGTACGAGTTGGGCTTTTACCGTCCAGATTTTCTTGAATCAGGGGTCCTGGTGGAACGGCTGGTTCAGAAGGAGGCTTAGGGCGATCGCACCTTGCGCGGCTCCCTTCTGGAGCATCGCCCGGAATGAACTTGCAGATCAGTGTCTCATCTGACAACCAACGATACGGTTCTCCATATGCAGCGTTGAGAACTGGCTCTGTTAACCGCTGGGGAATGAAATCTGCAACATCCATAAACCACAGTTCCAATCCCGTGGCTTGAGTGAGAGTAAAGGCAAGTTTTCGGCTATCAGGTGACCACTTTAAGAAACCAATCTGGGCGTCGTCAGGAAGCGCCACCGTTTTACTCATCTCAACAGAGATGAGGGTCCTAACTCTCATGCTTTGAAAAGGGTTAGAGCGAGCAGGTGCATTCGTTTTAGGATTAATAAGAAAACCTGCCAAAGGAACTTCCGTTTCTGCAAGCAAGGAAATGGGAAGCAACAATGGTCTTTCCAACTCTACCATCCATTCTCTGTTGGGAGAGAGCAAAATAGCGGGTGGCGGTGGAACATCAAGAATTTGGTTAATCGGTTCTGGAGGAGATTGCCAGAATTGTTCAATAATGGGGGGATTTATAGGGAAATTGTCCATTTTGAGTCAGCGAAGGCAAGCTCATATTCAAAATTACCAATACCTGACTCAGGATACATCCCGCAATGGTCACTTTTCTAGTATCTTTGTTCATCCAATCCCTTGATGTCACAACTCAAATAGGACTGCTATATAATTATATGTCTGGGTAAAGTTAAGCAGGATTAAATTTAAGAAACTCATGTCCCGATACAGAGGACCACGCCTTAGGGTTGTACGTCGCTTAGGCGACTTACCAGGATTAACTCGTAAAAGCGCTAGACGCGCTTACCCGCCAGGTCAGCATGGTCAGAACCGCAAAAAGCGTTCTGAATATGCCATCCGGTTGGAAGAAAAGCAAAAACTCCGTTTTAACTACGGTGTGACGGAAAAACAATTGCTGCGCTACGTACGCAAAGCTAGACGCGTTACAGGCTCTACCGGACAAGTGCTGCTGCAGTTGCTAGAAATGCGGTTAGATAATACAATTTTCCGTATGGGAATGGCTCCCACGATTCCCGCAGCTCGTCAGCTGGTGAATCACGGTCATGTCACAGTTAACGGTCGCGTTGTCAATATTGCCAGTTACCAATGTCGTGCTGGAGAGGCAATTGCCGTCAGAAACCGGGAACAATCACGGAAGTTGGTGGAAGCTAACTTACAATACCCTGGTTTGGCAAACCTACCCAGCCATCTGGAGTTTGACAAAAACAAGCTGGTTGGCAAAGTCAACCGCCTCATTGAGCGCGAGTGGGTGGCGCTACAAATTAACGAACTGCTTGTGGTGGAATACTACTCACGTCAAGCTTAAAAAAGCAAATGGCAAAAGGCAAAAGGCAAAAGAAAGAGGAATGATTTCTTTCTTTTTGCCTTTTACTTTTTATATCATGTCCGCTTGAATACTTGTCATTGCGCTAACGCAATGACATATTGTAAGTGATTAACCGGACATAATATTACTGCCTTCTTGAAGGACTAGAAGCAGTGTCAACCACCAATTTGTGACATCGTGCGAGTGTAGACACCAGTCGTCGTACCTGAGTAACGTTGTTTGAAGTTAATTTCTGGCTTAATTGCCAATAAGTGCCTAACCTGCTCCCGCAATTCGGCTGTGCTGACACCTTCACGCAGAGCAGTTTTTAAATCAATTTGACTCGTTTCATTTAATAAACAGGGACGCAACCAGCCATCAGCGGAAAGACGCATCCGGTTACAGCGATCGCAAAAACACTCCGACATCTGACTGATAAATCCCAGTGTCCCCTTCGCTCCCGGAATCTGAAAGACATCAGCAGGACCATTACCACGAACTTGAGATTCTGTCAATCCCCAGCGTTCGCGGATGCGTTGACGTAACTCTTGGGAAGATATCCAACCGCGATCGCCAAACAATTGCGAATTACCAATTGGCATAAACTCAATAAATCGGACGTGCCATTGCTTATCAATTGTCAACGCCGCGAGATCCAGAACTTCGTGGTCGTTGACGCCAGGAATGACCACCACATTCAGCTTCAGCGGGTCAAATCCCACGCAATAAGCTGCATGAATTCCCTGCCAAACTTGTTCCCAGCGTGGACGACCGCGATTACCAATAATTTGGTCAAAGATGTCGGAATCAAGGGAATCTAGGCTAATATTGACTCTTCGCAAACCAGCATCGTACAGCTTTTGCGCTAATGGAGCAAGTAAAAAGCCGTTTGTTGTCATTGAGAGGTCTTGGGTTTGGGGGAGAGAGGCGATCGCTCTCACCAATTCCACCACACGGGGACGTAGTAAAGGTTCTCCCCCAGTTAAACGAAACCTCGTAAATCCAACGGGGATAAACACTTCTTCAATGAGGGTTAGAAGTTCCTCATCAGTCAACAACTGCTGCTTGAGGATGTAGTCAAGTTCTGCTCCCTCTGGCATACAGTATTGACATCGGAAATTACAGCGGTCTATTAAACTTATGCGGAGGTAATCTACCTGGTTCATGGTTTTATAGAATTATCTTATTGTCTTTATGCACAGGATAGTATTTTTGTCAAGCTTTCGTAGCCTGCTTTACGAATTTTATTTATATTCTTTTAAGGTAACGTGTACTAAATATATTTGCGAAATAGCAATCCTAAATCATTCATAGATTTAGAGAGGATGAGGCTTAAAACATGACACTTACAGAGTTACTTCCTGCCATTCGACAGCTTTCTGCACCCGATAAACTCAAGTTGATCCGCATTTTAGCGGAAGAACTTGATAGTAATGAAGATATTTCACCTTTAGAGCCATTCAAAACTTATGACTTGCCAACTCCCTACAACAGTTTCGGTGCTGGCGAAGCTCTCTAATTTCCTTGCAAAGCTGGTTGTATGCGAGATATTTCAACTGCACGGTTTAATTTCAGTCCGTTAACTTGGTTCCAGCCAGAATGCAAAGCAAGGACATAATAATTGCCGTTAATATTGCCGATAATTGCGCCGCCAGAAGCCCCGCCTTTAGTATCGCAGTTGTGGTATAGTAAGCTATCCTTTTGCCGGAGAATGCTGCATCCTAAGTGAACGCCAGCAGTCATGCTTTCTCCAGCTGTAAATTCTTGATATCCCTTTTGCTTGGGGTTAGGAAAATCACCAGAATAACCAACCAGAGCAAATTTTTGAGTATCCCCTACGAGGTCGAAGGATGGTAAAGATTTCAAAGAGATAACACCGTATTTTTTCCCAAGAGGTCTGTCAAGTTTGATAATAGCCCAATCGTCTACAAAATCTTCCAATGCCCCGTTTTTGAAATCTGTTCCAGGCTTAGCAAAGGTTGCGTAAGCGATATCATTTTTATTGCGTACTTGACCGTTAATTAAATTTGGTAGAAAGGCGATCGCCCGACTGAGTTTACCAGTATCAGGATTAACTACGCAGTGAGAATTAGTCAACACCAAATCATCAGCTATCAGCGTACCCGTACAACTGTAGCTTTGACCGTCAGCACTGATCCCTTCGATTTTACCAACTGCTGACCAAGGTTTTTTTCTACTAGTCATCGGGATACGATCATCTGCGCCAACAATATCACGTCTTCCAGGTGGTTCACCAATTTCTTTGACATTGCTTAGCGAGACAGGTTTTTTGTCAATGACTAAATTAAAATCTGCAAGATTTGTAACTGTAGTAAACTTGGGCGGTACTGGCTTAGACTGTGCTTGCACAGATAGCGTTACCCAAGCACCTAACACCATCGTACCTAGAATACCTGCTAAAAAAGGGAGAATAAATTGCCGTTTCATTTGTAGTTCGTCCTAACTCCGAAATTGTGAATGCATGAATTTTGAATGCGTGTTTGAATGCGTGTTTGAATGCGTAAATTTTGAATTATTACCGCCATTCCCCTTGCAGGGTAAAAGCCGCCCAAGAATAAGGGTTGCGCCACTCCTCCTGCTTCCACATTTTTAGTTGCGCTGCTCTCATTGCTGCTGCTGGAGTTTTGCCTTGTTGCAATATTTCTTTGTAGAATTCGCTCATCAACTTTGATGTTGCTTCATCATCAACCTTCCACAAAGACACCACAACTCGCGCTGCACCTGCATACATTAATCCTCTTGTCAAGCCCACCAATCCTTCCCCTTTGACTTCCTTGCCCAGTCCGGTTTGACAGGCACTCAGTACCAGTAATTCTGCTGGGTAGTTGAGATTGAATAAATCAGGCAATTGCAAAAAGCCTTTTTTTTGTTGGTTGCCGTTTTTATCTACCTGGGATAGCACTATTCCTGATAATTCTGGGTTTTTCTCGTTGAGTATACCGTGGGTTGCAAAAAGCAGGTAGCGGTATTGGCTGAGTTGTGGGTTAGTTGCCCAGGTATAATTAGCATCGAAATCAAAAGCATGTAATCTGTTTGACTGGGGCAGTAGTTTCATTATTTCCTCAGCCTCTTTCCGTGTTCCGCAGAGTCGCGGAATATTGCCCATGTTTATGTCTCTAATTGCCCGCCTTAAGGCAGACTTTTCTAGGTCAACTGCGGAAGATGTATTCTGGAATGCTCCAGTTGCTCGCTGGTCATTTTTGTCGAGAAAACAGCTTTCGGTAACTCCTTTAACACGTTCATCTGTGCGGCTAAACACTGGATCAGCAAGAATGGCTAAAGTCTTTGGTGCTTTTTGGCGTCCTTTGAGCTCTTGGCGGAGAATGTCAATGGTTGTAGCAGAAGGTAAGCTAACTATTTCGTGGTTGAGTAACAATGGTTGATAATTTTCTGGGCGAACAGATGATTTTGGTACAGTTAGCACAGTGAAAGGAATATATTGCAATGCACCATCGGCGACAATTAGCAAGCGTTTTTGACCCAAATCTTTTGCAACAGGAGCAAGGATGAGTTGACTCAGTTGCTGGGCGACTTTTGCTGTTTGTTCTGGCGAAACTCCATTCATCCCAGGATCTTGTAAGAGTTTGCGTAAATCCTCTACTTTTTGCTCTATTTCTTTGCGTCCTGGAAGTTCGTAGCTTTGTACGGAATTAGGAGTCACCGCCCAAAGGTAGCTGCGTTCTTCACCGAGGGAATATTGCAATAGCAACGTGTCTTTATCTAGCTGTTGCTGAATTTGCGGCAAAGTCAAGGGGTTGGGATACTTCAGTGCAGCATATTTCGGACTCGTCCTACGGATTTTTATTTCCAATTCGCGGTATTGGTTCAGGAGATTTGCAATTTCTCTGTTCAAAGCTGCGGCTTGAGGTTCGCTGACTTTGGTATTAGATTCAGATAGTGATAGTAACCGTTTCTGTCGCGCTTCCAAAAGAAATTGTAAGCGGCGTTCTTCTGCCAAGAGTTTCGGATCAGCGCCTTTGCGGATATTAGCACGAGCTTCGGTTAAAAGTTCTATCAAACCCCTAGCGCGAGAGCGTTCGCTGATGTGCAGTGCTTCTGCATCGTATCCTTTGGACGGGTTTTTTTTTATCACATTGTTTATTGAACACATTCTGGATTTCTAGAAAGAAAGGCAAAACCGCTTAACATCAAGTAAATGGCAAGTTGGATGGGGAGCATCCCAAATGTGCAAATTACCCGCAGACTGGAAGTCTGGACGCCAGGTGCTACCTTATGGAAAGCCGCCCTCCGAGCGTCTACAAGCCGGGAAACCCACTTTCGAGCACTGGCTCGGCTATACAAACAAAGCCGTGACTAGCAGGCTGTAATTAGTCCTTCGCTTCTCGTTCCCTGGCTGAGCCAGGGAATGCGTTACTAAGAGGCTCCGCCTCCAGTACTGAGATCGAGGCTGAGCCTCGCCGCCTGCATTTCCAGCCTCAGGCTGGAAACGAGCTTATGAGGTTTATCACTCCACACGAATTGATCAACAACATCATTCTATTCGCCAGGTGTTTTTGCTCAACAAGTTGACGGTTTTCCTTCTGCAACTTAACCAAGACAGGAATTAAAATTGACGTATCCCTATTCTGGTTGCTAATGTGTCTGACTCTCTGCCGTTGCGCGAAAAGTATCTCGCCTTAATCGACGAAATTGTCCAAAACACGCTGAAGGGCAAGGTTAGCTCTCAAGAGCAAGTCTATCAAATGTTGCTCAAAGGTGTGACTGCTGACACGGGGGAAATTTTTGAACTCGCTTTGAGCGATCGCCTGAATTCTACTCAGCGACAGGTAGATACTGAAAAGATGAACTCAAGCAAGCAAAAGCAACCCGCAGTCTCAGAGCAATCAAAACAATTCAAAGTCAATGGCAACGCGCTCAACAGCAGAATAAAACTACAGAAGCCATTATCTCAGCAGTTAGAGAAGTCAGGACAGCCGAATCAGGGAGTCGTCTGGCTGCATTCTTACGTACTATCGACTTTAACCGAAAGAATGCACTGAATTTGCAACAACTTCAGCAAGTGTCAAAATCTTTACAGCAATTTGCCCAAGCTGATTCGGATTTTCAGCAAATATCAGATGGTATCAATCGTGGTATAATCGGCTGGCAGCGACTGCAAGACCACTTGGTCAGCTGGATGTACGAGCAAAGTCGAGAATCACTCGGATTTGGTGGCGTACCAGGAGAACGTGGTCCTTGGGCAACTTGGGCAAAGCAAGTGAATAGTGAGTTTCCCCAAGCACTGTTTCGCTACTTAGCACTGGAGAAGTCTGCAATAGAATTTGCACAGCAGCATACCAGTATCAACCTCCGTGATTGGGTGGAGATGGCAATCATTTTGCAGTACTTGCAACGGGGGTTAGTCAACTGGTTTGACCAACAGCCTTACAATGTTAAGGCAGGGTCGAAGCTGTCAATTTCAACTTTCTTGACGTTTGCAGTGATTTGGAGTCAACTGGCAAATGGTTTTGGTGGCGTTGCGCAGATATACAGCGCTGGTTGTTCTCAAGTCATGCTACAAATTCTGCGAACCTTTGCACAGCGTCCATACTTTCCCCTGTACGGGGGAATTTTCGCCTCTTTTTCTGGTAGCTACTTGCGAGATGCGCTGAATTACCTTGATGAACCATTGCGCCAGGTAGAAGGGACTCAAGAAAAAGCACGAATTCTGACACTTTTAGGTTCTTCTGTGCGAGCATTCGGGCGATATAGGCGCTCTGTGGAGTTTCATCAGCAAGCTTTGGATATAGCACGCAGTGCAGGCGATCGCCCTTGTGAAATTGCCAATCTTAATCACCTCAGCCGTGCCTTTGTTGCTCAAAAAATGTATGCTGAGGCAATTGACTTTAGCCAACGCGCATTAATACTGAGTCGGCAAACAGGCGATCGCACAGGCGAAGCAAATGCTCTGGTAAACTTGGGCTATAGCGAAGTCATGCAAGCCCAGCAGATGGAACATGCAGAACCAGAAGTTTATGAGACAGCAATTAACTACTTGCAACAAGGTTTAACACTATCAGAACGACTGGGCGATGTTCAAAGTAAAGCTCTGTGTTTTAGTAGTTTAGGCATAGCCTATTTAGTTATTGAACAACCTCAGATAGCGATGAAATCTTTAGAAGACGGCTTTCAAGCAGCGCAAATTTCTGGTGATTTGTATCTCCAAGGTTTGAATTTATCGAATTTAGGCGAAGCTTATTATTCTTTACAAGACCAAGAAAACGCAATTTATGCTGGTTGTTTAGGAATGTATTTGCTAAACCAAATTGCTTCAAATGAATGGCAAAAATCTGCGGGCTTACTCACAATTTTGCAAGGACAAATAGGCGAAGAATCTTTCAGAAATTTCTTGCAGAAAAATCGTTCTAAAATAATTGCAGTCATTGGTGTAGATGGGTATGATTACATTCCACAATTGTTAGAAGAATATAAGAGAAGTCTGTAGGTAAACATTGCATACAATAGAGTTATTGCTAAAGAACCTGGTGATTGAAAATTTGAGAACGCACAATTCATTTTATACTCAAGGAAAGGCAGAGATTTTTATGATAAACATAAGCTTGGATGACGAGACAGAGAAGTATTTAGTGGAGATTCTTGCACAGGAAAAATCCACAAGCAGTGAATTGATGAAACGGCTGATACACGAACATTGGCAAAAATTACAGTCTCGGAAAACGGTTTTAGAGCGATTAGAAGAAGTGGGTAGCATTCCTCGCCATCTACCTGACAGCCCAGGTAATTTATCTGACAGAGATGTACGACGGCAGTATATTGCTGAATATCTACAAAAGCGGCAGAGACATTCTCAGAAACAGGAAGTATGACTTATTATCCTGTCATTCTTGTAGATGCGTCGGTACTAGTGGCTTACTATGATGCCACAGATGAATATCATGCTCAAGTTTGTAACTTTTTTGCAAGTTGTAGGAGTGATTTAGTAACTACCATTGCTTGTGTGACTGAAGTCATGTGGTTGTTGGGTGCTGATTGGCAGTTGCAAAACAATTTTTTATCCGCTCTTGCTAATAACATCTATAAATGTGAGCCGTTATTACCGCAGGATTTTACACGTATTGCTGAACTCAACACCCAATACGCTGACTTACCTGGAGATTTTGCAGATTTATCACTGGTTGTTATTTCCGAACGTTTAGATATTGCAGCTATTGCAACTCTTGATAAAGATTTTGATATTTATCGTCGTTATCGTCGCCAACCTTTTGAGCGTGTGTTTCGACAGTAACAGACAGTAACAGACAGTAACAAAGATATCCCTTAGCAGTCTAGGATATTAGCGAGACTTTACCGTATGGTTAACCCCACCGTCATCATTCCTGAAACATTCAAAGTCAGTCATGAGCAGTTCAAAGAACTCGCCGCCGTTAACCGTGATTTAAGGCTAGAAAGAACTGCGACTGGAGAGTTAATTGTTATGCCCCCCACTGGAAGCGACACAGGAAAACGAAACATAGACATTGAAGGACAACTTTGGCTTTGGAACCGTCAAACTAAGTCGGGGGTGGTATTTGACTCATCCACCGGATTTCACCTCCCTAATGGAGCTGATCGTTCTCCAGATGCGTCTTGGGTGAGATTAAAGCGATGGGAAGCACTCACACCCCAACAGCGAGAAGGTTTCGCTCCCATATGTCCAGATTTCGTTGTAGAACTGCGTTCACCCTCTGACGGTATAGAAAAGTTGCGGGCAAAGATGAGGGAATACATAGAAAATGGAGCTTCTTTAGGGTGGCTAATTGATCGTAACAACCGAAAAGTGGAAGTATACAGGCAAGAGCAAGATGTGGAAGTATTAGACAATCCCAGCACCCTCTCAGGAGAAGATGTGCTAGTGGGATTTACTTTGGACTTAACTGAGATTTGGCAGTAAGTAACACGCCGCCTCATTGACTCCACAGTTTTGGTAATCTATTCCAGAGGAATGTACCAAAGCAGTGCATTGCTCAGCCATAATTAATTATGGAGAATTTTTTGTATTTGATTTAACACAAAGAATACATACTTAAAACTACGACTTTAAAGGTATGCAAACCCAACCAATCTAAAGATAGACTTCTGAGATAGCAAGGATACCATAGAGATGGATGCCTTGAATTTTCTTATCTTGAATTCTATTATGAAAACACTTATATCTCATTACAAAGAAATAAAAGAAAAGCTAAAATCTCAATTAGAACGTGCAGAAACAACTGAACAAGTCGTTAAGATAGTTCAAGAAGAGATTAATCAGCTTTCAGACTACAGTGGTGATTACATTCAAGGATTGACTCCACCACAGGCACGCCTGGCGATAGTCATGTTAAAGGCGCTCAATCAATACACAAGCGTTTTAATCTTAGTCAAACTGCAAGATTCAACAGCAAATACTCCAGAGAAATCTAACAACAGTGCCAATTTTCAATCTGAAAACCAGCTAGTCTTAACTGAATTAGCCTCTAACACTCTATCACCATTTAACACAATGGTTCAGATAGAAAAAAATCTGAAAGCATTGACATCGCTTGATTATTACAAGCAAGCGTTATCACAACAAATGCAGCAAAATCGTGAGGTTGTGAGTAGCCTACTTGCTGGTGGTATAACAGGAACTTTGGCAGGGGGTTATTCTTGGGGGTTAATAGGAGCAATTACGGGAAGCGTGATTGGAATTCTAGTTCAGCAAACGAAGTTGTCTGAGAACACAAGTTTTGTTTCGCAGGCGACACCTTCTAAAAATGAGTTGAAAATAGGTGTAGATATTGATAAACTGCTTGACCATCTCTACCAAGCTTTTCAAACAATTGATTTAACTATCGCTGCATATGGGGGAACAGAAGAAAAAGCACTCAAACCCGGTCTGGAGAATTATCTAGACTTGTTAGAGTATTTACAAGACTTGATGGCGGATGCACTGGATGAACAGAATCAACTTCCAACTGCGGTGCGTAGACGTATTGAACAAGCTGCGACAATCTTGAGACGCTACGGAATTGAGACACGAGTTTATCAACCTACACAGGAACAAGACGCGGATATGGAAGCTTGGTCAATGTTCTACTTTGAGCCGAGTCTTGATCCACAAATGATAGATTACATTACCCTAAAACACGCTTTTGTTAAAGATGACCAAGTACTTTTACCAGGCAGTGTAGTTGAGCCTACATCGTCTTCGGTATCCTAGGGTGATCAATATTTATTCTTTTACTCTATTTTACTCTCGTTCTCATGCAGAGCAGGGAGCAAGTCAAGAGTATAAATCAATAGTATAAATTGGAGCAAACAGAGTTACTCATGCATGATTATCACAATATCAAAATCATCGGGTTTGATTTGGGACACGGAGAAACAGCTCTAACATGGGTGCGAGCAGATAATCCAGAAACGACTCCTCAAAGTCTACTCATTAATAACAGGAAAAGCCAAATCACCGCTATCGCCCATCATCCTAAAAAAGGAATTTTCATTGGCGAAATGGCGTGTCAGATGCCTGATGCAACCATCTTTGAAATTGCTTTGAAATCTCGGCAATTTAATGAAATAGTATACAGAAAAAATCTCAAAGAATTTGTCAATGCTATTTATAAGCATTTGTTTGATACCAAACAAATTCAATCAACAGATAACAACTACTTTTTTATAGGTTGTCCATCAGGATGGTGGCAAGAAGAAATTGAGAGTTACAAACAACTCCTTTCTGAAGATTGCTTGCCAAATACAACCGTAGTCAAGGAGTCACGCGCTGCTTTAATGCACGCTAAAGAAAGTGGTATATTCACCATAGAAGAATTACAAAAATCAGTACTAGTCATTGACATTGGATCGTCCACTACAGACTACACCCTCGTCAAGGGTATGTCTGACACACCAATCGATTTTGGACACGACTTAGGTGCTTCCCTTATTGAAAAACAAATTCTTCAGAAAACCTTGGAATGTCAGAAACAATATAGAGAAGGACGTGAAGAAATATTACGACTTGGAGATATTCTCAGAGATGAAGAGATTTTGCAACTAGAAGAAATTTCACAGCTTGAAAATATTTTGGAGCAAAACCCATTGTACAAAAATCGCTGTGAACTTCGATGTCGGAAAGCAAAAGAAGAGTATTTTACCTATCAAGATTCTTACGAAGAAACCATCGTTAACGTAGGTATTGAAGATATTCAAAGAAGATTTAAATTTTTGCCTTTGGTCAATGGCAAAATGATAAACGCAATCTTGAGTCAACCTCTGCCAGAACTTGGTAATAAAAGTTGGTGTGATGCTTTCCGTGACCAGTTGCAGACAGTCAAACAAAAGTTAGAACAAATAAGCATTCAACCGAGTGCAATTCTCCTCACAGGTAGTGCTTCTAAAATGTGGTTTGTTCTGGAAATATGCCAAGAAGTATTTCCTGATTTACCTTGTAAACGAGATGGAGAACCTGAGCTTTGTATTGCTAGAGGATTGGCACGTTGGGGACGGGTATATATTCGCACAGAAGGATTTATGGAAGAAATTAGCCAATTCCTTGACCGAGAACTGACAGGTATTGTTGGAAATAACATACCCGCATTCTGGGAAAAATTAGCAGAAGAATTAGCAAATGATTTGGTAGACAAAGTTATAAAGCCAAGTGTGCAATCTTGGCGGAACAGAGACATCATAACGCTCTCATCTCTTGAGTCAGAAATAGAGCAGAAAGCCAAAGCTTGGCTAACAGGAAATGATGCTAATGACAAAATGACAACCTGTTTAGTTGAGTGGCTGTCAAAAGTTCAAAACGAGGTCAGAGAAAAAACAGATTCAATTTGTAGGAAGTATGGTTTACCATTAGGCACATTTGGTAGCAAAACAATTGATTTGGGTGACCACACACAAAAGGTTCCTACATCTATATCTTTTGATGATTTAAGCGGACTTTCTATATTTGTTGGACACCTTGTTGCTTTAATCGTAGGCGTTGTTCTAGCAGGATTATTCCATATCCTACTTTTTGCTGGCATCATTGCACCGATAGTTGGGATATTAGCTTACTTTCTCGGTGAGTCTATAGTTAAGGAAACAGACATTCCTGGTTGGATACGTGCATTGGTTTCAGATAAAAGAATTGACGAACTAGCGCGTCAGAAGAAACCAGAGTTGCAGCAAAAAATTCAACAGACTTTGACTGTAGATCAAACAGTAGCCGTCAAACTGGGTAAAGCTATCAGTGAGTGGCTCAAGGAAACTGTGCAAGAGCAAGCAGATAAGGCGAGATTGCTGATTGCTTGAGAGAGTATGCAGTACAGATATTACCTTTGCTAAGTTGTATCAGTTTAAGAATATCTACTTGGCAATCGTAGCCTGCGACTTGAACAGTGAATCAGGATTCCCCGTAGTGTTCGACAAAGATCAAGAGCCAAGCACAACTGTCTCATTTGCTGTACGTGCTTCGATTTCGATTCCTGGTCTTTTCAAACCAATGTCACGGGTTAGCCAAAGGCAAGAATTAGTAGATGGTGGACTGCTACTCAATTTACCAGTCGAACTTTTATATTCACGAGCGCAAAAGGAAAACTGTGCATTGATTGGTGTACGGTTCAAACAACCACTAAAGTACTTCGAGTCACCGAAGGTGTGGGAGATAGCACAGGCGACGATCAATCTAATGATGAGACGTGGAAGCCTACCTCCTCAAAATATCGCTCAAGACCCCAACTATATAGATATTGAAATTGATGTGTCAGGTTTCGACACCCTAACGTTTGACCTGACTAATGCACAAAAAGAAGAATTGGTAAGACGCGGATCGGCAGCTGCAAAACTTGCTCTCGCCCAATACGAAGCGCGGATTCGACACCAAGTCTCTACACAGAACCTAATTGTTATACCCAACAACCTCCTTTCGAGTTATCCAAGGGGGCAAGTCCATTTCGATTCGGCTTATGTGAAGCGAGAACCTGATGAATCTCGGTGTTACAGGGAAATTTTGCAGCCTGGTGCCTTGATCCGAATCAAAGCTCCTTTGCAAATGGGCAAAACTTTGCTAATGTCCAAAATTCTGGAACAGGCAGATAAGCATGGCTTTCGAACAGTAGCTTTGAACCTGCGGGAGGGAACGCCAAAAGATTTCAGCAACTTGGATACATTCTTACAGTGGTTCTGTACTAGCGTTTCTGTAAAGCTAGAGCTAACTCAACCAGTGGATGAACACTGGAGTAGGAGTGTTGGTAATAGCAAAATTAAGTGTAGAACCTATTTTGAAAGGTATCTGTTGCCTGGAGAAAGTCCCCTAGCCTTAGCTTTAGATGAGGTAGACAAACTTTTCCTTCATCCGGAAATTGCTGGAGAGTTTTTGGGTATGCTGCGAACCTGGCATGAGGACGCTAAAACTCGTGAGCTTTGGAGACATATGCGGCTGGTCGTGTTGCATACCGAAGTTTACACTCAGATCGATATAAATCAGTCACCGTTTAATGCAGGGACAGAGATAAAATTAACAGATTTCAGCCAGAGACAGGTGCAAGATTTAGCACAGCAATATGGACTGAACTGGAACATAACTCAAGTGCAGCAGCTAATGGATATGATAGGAGGGCATCCCTATCTAGTAGCGAAAGCCCTCGAACAGGTAGCGCGGCTGGATATGGCGCTTGAGCATCTGTTGGAAACAGCTTCTAGTGAAAATGGAATTTATCGCGACCACTTGAGACAACACTTGACTAAATTAAAAAATAACCCACAGCTAGCTGCAGAACTCAAAAAGGTAGTCATAGCAAACGACGTAAACCCAGTGAAATTAAACTTAGACTTAAATCCTGATCTAGCAGTGAAGTTAGATGAGTTAGGACTGGTGAAACTGCAAAACAATCAAGCGAAGCCGCGCTATAAGTTGTATAGTCAGTATTTCCGTAATCGTTTGTAAGTAATGCTGCAATTGCTCAGGAGATGATACTTAATGAGTGCAACACCTAATTCAGGTTACCAATATCAAGTTGGAGGAAGTCTACCTGAATCTGCCAGTACTTATGTAAGGCGGCAAGCAGACACAGAATTCGATGAAAGGTTAAAGGCTAGAGAGTTTTGTTATGTGTTGAACTCCCGACAAATGGGAAAGTCTAGCTTGCGCGTACAAACGATGAAAACCCTAAAAAACGAAGGGTTTGTCTGTGCTGCAATTGAAATGAGGGAGCTTTGTACACATGGTGTTACAGATGATGAATTTTATGGGGGTTTTTTCAGTCGTTTGGTAAACGAGTTCGGTTTACATATTGACGAAGGAAAATGGTGGGGTGAGAACAGCCATATTGTTTCTTTGGTGAAGTTGAGTAAATTTATTGAAGAAGAACTGCTTGAGAAGATTACTCAGAATATTGTTATATTCGTCGATGAAATTGATAGTGTTCTCAGCTTAAATTTCAAAGACGATTTTTTTAATTTTATCCGTTCTTGCTATAACAAACGCGCGTCCAAACCAAAATTCGAGCGCCTCACCTTTGCACTACTAGGGGTAGCGACACCTGCGGATTTGATTGGAGATAAAATCAACTCAACTTTTAATATTGGTATACCAATTGAACTGACTGGCTTTGAACTCGAGCAAACTGAGCCTTTACAGAAGGGATTGCAGAACAAAGTTACCAATCCTCAAGCAGTGCTAAAAGAGGTCCTAAGGTGGACGGGTGGACAACCATTTCTAACCCAACGGCTGTGCGAACTGATTCGCACCTATTCCTCGCCTAGTCGTGTTGGCCAAGAAGCGCAATTGATTGAGGAAATTGTGTTTTTGCACATAATTCAGAATTGGCAAGCGCAGGATCATCAACAGCATTTTACAACGATCAAAGAGCGCATTCTTAGCGGAAAAGGCAACACCAAACGGCGGCTAGATCTCTATAAAAAAATTTTACTACAGGGAGGAATTCTAGCTGATGACAGTCCCGAACAAATGGAATTGCGGCTATCGGGCTTAGTGGTCAAGCAACAAGGAAGGTTAAAAGTTTATAACCGCTTGTATGAGCGCATTTTTGAACAAAGTTGGATTAATACGGCTTTAGTAAATTTGAAATCTAGTCAAGATATTGACAGCCCGAACCCTACCTCCACCCATCCGCCAGAAGAGAGGACATCTGAATCGAGCTCATCTAGCCAAATATTTTCGAAACTACGAAATTTTTTTGAAGAACTCATTCCGAAGGAGAGACCGAGACGTTCTCCCCAACCATCTCGACAACCACAAACTTTGCTTGCTCAGCTAACTCAAGCAGTACAGACAAGTCAAGCGAGAGTCGATTTCTCTAAACTGGCGCTCGAGCCTAATGCCAGAGTACCAGAACTCTGGGTACAGGATGCGGGGGCGGATAAGGCAGAGGTGTATCCCTTGTTGGGCGATCGCTACATTCTAGGTCGTAGTTCCAAATCCTGCGATATTGTTGTCCGTAACCCAGTTGTCGCCCAAATTCACCTGTCACTGTCACGAGATTCGACTCAAAGACAACCTGTTTTCGTCATTAAAGACGAAAACTCAACGAATGGAATTTATCGAGGTAAACGTCGGATCAATTCTTTGGAGTTACGTCACGGCGATATCCTCACCCTCGGACCTCCAGAACTCGCCGCCTCCGTGAGACTGCAATACGTCGATCCACCTCCCTGGTATGTCAGAGCAGCAACTTGGGCAGCTTATGGGGTTGCTGGAGCCACTACCCTTATGGCGCTGGTTATTGGCGTTGAATCGCTGAAATTTGCTGTCAAACCCTTACCTGGACCAACACGAGCACCAGTGGTTGTTTACGCTCGTGATGGAGTCACCAAGTTACGCGAACCTCGGATGACTACTCATATAGATATGAAGCGGTTGCAGGACTTTGGTCCTTACTTACCCACCGCAGTCGTTGCTTCTGAAGATAGCCGTTATTACTGGCACTTTGGAGTTGATCTACGAGGGATTTTGCGAGCTGTGTTTCTAAATAGCAACAGCGGTGATATCCAGCAAGGAGCAAGTACAGTCACGCAGCAAGTTGCGAGGAGTTTGTTCCGTGATTACGTCGGTAGGCAAGATACCCTTGGGCGTAAACTTCGAGAAGCGGTTGTCTCCCTGAAATTAGAAACATATTACAGTAAAGATGAAATTTTACTGACTTATTTAAATCGGGTTTTCTTAGGAGCAGATACCTCCGGCTTTGAGGATGCTGCTCGGTATTACTTTGACAAGTCAGCAAAAGAATTAACTCTGTCTGAAGCCGCGACATTAGCGGCAATTTTACCCGATCCTAACGCCTTCGATTTTTGTGGAGATAGCCAGAATAAGCTCACAACCATTGAGTACCGCAATCGACTCTTAAAGCGGATGCTGGAGATGGGCAAAATCAAACAAGACGAGTACAACAGAGCTAGGCGATCGCCCATTGAAATTAGCCCTAAAGTATGCGAACAGCAAGCTAAGACAATTGCTCCTTATTTTTACAATTATGTCTTTCAAGAACTAGAAAATATTCTGGGAAAGGAACTGGCAACAGAAGGGAACTTTATCATTGAAACTCAGCTCGACCCAGCAATTCAAGCACAAGCAGAAACAGCATTGCGTAATCATGTCCGCAATGCTGGGTCAACTTCTAATTTTTCACAAGGAGCGATGGTGACTCTTGATTTCAGCAATGGAGCCATCCTGACAATGGTAGGAGGCACCGATTATCAAACAAGCCAGTTCAACCGTGCTGTTCAGGCAAAAAGACAACCAGGTTCTACCTTTAACATCTTTGCTTATACTACCGCTATTGAGCAAGGGATTTCACCGGGAAACTCATATTCCTGCTCCCCTTTTCGTTGGCAAGGCTTTACCTATAAACCCTGTCGTACTGGCGCAGCTAGTTTGGATATCGCCACAGGGCTAGCATTATCGGAAAATCCCATTGCATTAAGGGTTGCCCAAGAAGTCGGGCTAGATAAAGTCGTAGCAATGGCACAACGATTAGGGGTAAAATCAAAGCTAGATCCGGTTCCTGGCTTAGTGCTCGGTCAAAGTGTAGTCAATGTTCTGGAAATGACCGGTGCATTTGGCGCTATTAGTAATGGCGGTGTGTGGAATCGCCCCCATGCAATTAGCCGAATTCTAGATAGCAGTGATTGCCGCGACCGAAACGACCTGAAAACTTGCCGCGTGATTTACTCCTATGACCAAGATGCAGACGCCAACAGACGAGTGCTGCAAACTAATGTAGCCAATACAATGACTCGGTTGCTGCGCGGCGTAGTCACAAACGGTACTGGTCGCAGTGCTGCCATAGGACTGGGGGAAGCGGGTAAAACTGGTACAACAGATGAGAACGCTGACTTGTGGTTTATTGGCTTTATTCCCAGTCGGCGACTGGTCACTGGTATTTGGTTAGGAAATGACAACAATTCCCCAACATCTAGCAGCAGCGCTCCAGCATCTCAACTGTGGGGGAATTATATGGGTAGAATTACTAAATAACAAATGGGAATAGGGAATGTATTGGTGTAATAGCAATTCGAGATAAAGATGTATTGCTGCAACAATAGCAGATTTTATTTGTTTACCCAAAATAACATTTAAATTATGCTTTCTATATTTGTTGGACACCTTGTTGCTTTAATCGTAGGTGTTGTTTTAGCAGGATTATTTCATATCCTACTTTTTGCTGGCATCATTGCACCGATAGTTGGGATATTAGCTTACTTTCTCGGTGAGTCTATAGTTAAGGAAACAGATATTCCTGGTTGGATACGTGCATTGGTTTCAGATAAAAGAATTGACGAACTAGCGGGTCAGAAAAAACCAGAGTTGCAGCAAAAAATCCAACAGACTTTGACTGTAGATCAAACAGTAGCTGTCAAACTGGGTAAAGCTATCAGTGAGTGGCTCAAGGAAACTGTGCAAGAGCAAGCAGATAAGGCGAGATTACTTATTGCTTGAGGGAATATGTCAACCAATTTTGAAGAACGCAATCCAACTTTACAGTCAACTTGATAATATGGTTGGGTTTCACACTCGTTCAACCCAACCTACGAAGGAACTCAGTGAGGAACAACACTTACGCTATTCCCCATTGATATAATTCTTTAACATCGGTTTTGACATCAGTAAGCAAGATTACACTTGCTCATCTGATTGCTGAGTTTCATTATTACTCGTCACTATCCCACAGGCTAACCGTCCCCCGCCTGTTTCTGACGCCAACCCTTTTGCTTTTTGTTGATCCTTTAACTGATGAATGATGATTGCACTACCATTTTCGTCAAACACGCTAACGGGACTTTCACTCAGGGTGACTCGACTGGTGAGCGCATTGTATGTTGCATATCCCTGCTCATCCACCACAAGGTTTGGCAAATCACCCAGATGATACGGATGGTTCGCCTCTACGGGAACTTCCGAACCAAAGTCACCAGGGTCAAAATGTCCACCGCTGGTGCTAAAAGCAGGTTGGGCATCGGGTTCGCACACACCTACAGCATGAATGTGGAGTCCGTGTTCACCGGGAGTCAGCGTTGCTGGATCACCTTGAATCTTACCCCGAATCCTCACCAACCCATTCTGTTGCTGCGTTAGGATGAGGGTTCCAGCAATGTTTGTCCCTGAAATCTGAACTCGTGTTCCTGTCTCACTCTGAGCCATACTCGGTTGCCACAATGCAAATCCGCAGACTAGCACCAAGCAAAAGGTGACTCCAAAAATAAACAAAGATTTTTGTAGAGAAAACTTCACTATTATAACCTCCTAAAGTAACGACAAATGACTTGAGCTAGACCTTACATTCCGCAAATCTGACAATCGAGTAGGTAATATTTAATATATTATGACTTACGCATTATTTTCTGACTGATGCATAAATAAAGTATACGAAACGTACATGGAGAAACAAGTATCGGGTTGCTGATTAGAGTCATTCTCAATTGAGTGCAACTGCCGTGTTATTTGTAGGAATACGGCAATGCTGTGCCTCCAATACATGCATGTATTCTATGCAAATGATAATCACTATATTTGTCATCATTAGGTATTGATAACGCATATTAATAAAATCAGAAGATAATAACAAAAAACCAGCTTGTAAATTACACATGCCACAAGATAAGCAAATCGCTGTCGAATTTCACAATGTCACCTTTAGTCGGAACAATCGCCCTCTGGTATCAAACCTCAATTTCACGATCCATCAGGGAGAAGCACTGATACTACTTGGGCGCAGTGGTAGTGGCAAAACTACGACAATGAAATTAATCAATCGCCTATTTATACCCACACGAGGCGAAATACTCTTTGACGGCATTTCCACAACTCAATGGGATGAAATTAAACTTAGGCGTAAAATTGGTTATGTCATTCAAGAAACGGGTTTATTTCCTCATTTTACGGTAGAACGCAATGTGGGTTTAGTTCCATCTTTAGAAAAATGGAAACCCAAGCAAATTAAAATGCGAGTCCGTGAATTGTTGCATTTAGTCGGTTTAGAACCAGAAAAATTTGTTCAAAGATATCCGCATGAACTTTCAGGAGGGCAAAGACAACGAGTTGGTGTAGCAAGGGCGATCGCCGCAGATCCGCCCGTGTTGTTGATGGATGAACCTTTTGGCGCACTCGATCCAATTACGCGCTTAGAACTGCAACAAGAATTTAAACGGTTACAGCAGGAACTGGGTAAGACAGTTGTGTTTGTTACTCACGATATCCAAGAAGCATTTGTTTTAGCATCAAGAATTGGGTTAATGCATGGAGGACAATTGGTAGTATTGGGGACTCCAGAGGAATTTCTGCGTTCTCAACACCCAGAAGCCCTGGCATTTCTGCAATGTCTCAAACCAACGCTATGAATTTTAATGACTTCTTCTTGATAAAATATGCCTCGGAAATCCTGGAACGCACTCTAGAACACTTGCTGCTAGTAGTGGTTTCTATCGGGATTGCCACTCTCGTAGGTATTCCGCTTGGTATATTAATTACCCGACGCAAAAACCTCCGCCAACCTATTCTTGGGATTGCGAATATTCTGCAAACTGTTCCCAGTCTGGCGCTATTTGGCTTGCTTATTCCCGTACCTGGTATCGGCGGAATTGGAGCAAGCCCTGCAATTGTTGCTTTGACTCTGTATTCTCTATTACCGATAATTCGCAATACTTATACGGGTATCACTGGAGTGGATTCTGCCATCATTGAAGCTGGGCGAGGGATGGGAATGACAGATAGAGAACTATTGCTTCAGGTGGAAATTCCCTTGGCGCTGAGTGTGATTTTGGCAGGAGTGCGGGTGGCGACAGTGATTGCGATTGGGATTGCTACTATTGCTGCAGCCATTGGTGCTGGTGGTTTAGGGGAGTTAATTTTTCGAGGTATTGCAGTGGTGAATAATCAGTTACTTTTAGCTGGTGCGATTCCTGCGGCGATCATTGCTTTAGTTGCTGATTTTGGCATTGGTTGGTTGGAGGGGAAATTGAAAATTACAAGAAAGTAGGGTGTGTTGTCATGAATAAACCGCACCAGGCAAGAGAGATCACAGAGGAGGAGGAAGAGAGATAAATGAAAAAAAAATTGAAAAAAATTTTTGCCTTTTTCCTTTTAACTTTTGTTTTGGTATTGGGAATTGCTAGTTGTAATCCCAACACAAATGGCAGTGGTGGTGGAGATATTGTTGTTGCTTCCAAGGGTTTTACTGAACAAGATATTTTAAGCGAACTTTTGGCGCAGCAAATAGAAGCAACGACAAATTTAAAAGTTGAACGTCGCCGCTTTACGAGTTCTTTTGTGACTCATAAAGCAATGACTGCTGGCAAAATTGATGCCTATGTTGAATACACAGGTACGGCTTTTACTGGAATTTTGAAGCAAAAAGCAATTAGTGATCCAAAAGAAGTTTATCAACGTTTAAAACAAGCTTACGCCCAACAGTTCAATTTAGAAGTGATGGAATCCTTGGGCTTTGAAAACACTTTTGTGATGACTATACGCGGCGAAGATGCAAGGCGTTACAATATGACAACTCTTTCTGAAGCTGCTCAGTATACACCTCAATGGCGTGGTGGTTGTAGCTACGAATTTATAGAAAGAGAAGATGGTTTTCCTGGATTGGCTAAAACCTACGGTTTACGCTTTGCCCATTCTCCTCGCATCATGGATTTGGGGTTAATCTATCGAGCGCTGGTGCAAAAGCAAGTAGACATGGTAAATGGCAATTCGACTGATGGGCAAATTTCTCGCTTGGGTTTAGTTGTGTTAAAGGATGATAAGCAGTATTTTCCACCTTATGAAGCGACTCCAATAGTACGTAAAGCAAGTTTGCAAAAATACCCGCAATTAAGGAAGGCGATCGCCCAACTTGTGGGAAAATTTTCGGCAGATGAAATGCGCCAGTTAAACTATTTGGTTGAGGGCGAGTTACGTGATGTTAAAGAAGTTGTCAGCGAGTTTCGCAAAGCCAAGGGTTTAGCCTAATTATCTCCGTCGCTTCGTTTATCCTTATCTAATGCGTTCTCGTTTTGGTAAAGTGTTCTATTATAGATTCTTTCAGAACAGATGACTATGAAGAACAATTTACTCAAAACTATCAAAATCCCTCTTAAGGCTTTAATAATAGGTGCTTTTGTGGCTGCTGGAAGTGTCTTTGCTCAAACACTCACTCTGCCTCAGAATTTAATCAGCTTCAATTCAGATGAAGGTGAAAAATTATTAGTTGAAAGTCAATCAAGAGAAGATTTCTTTCCACTCAGCATGCAGTTTGTCACTCAACATAATCAGGCATATTGTGGGGTTGCGAGCATCGTTATGGTGCTGAATGGTTTGCAAATTCCTGCACCAGAAGCGCCGCAGTATTCTCCCTACCGTGTGTTTACTCAAGAAAATTTTTTTAATAACGAAGCTACCCGAAAAGTGTTAGCGCCCGAGGTTGTTTCTCGTATGGGTATGACGCTTAAACAAATAGGACAATTCTTAGGTAGTTATGGTGTGAAAGTAAAGGTTTACCACGCGGGTGATACTAACCTACAAGTTTTTAAAAAACTGGCATCGGAAAATTTGAAGCAGCCAGGTAATTTTGTCTTAGTTAATTATTTACGTAAAGAAATTGGACAAGAAAAAGGTGGACATATTTCACCTCTAGCAGCATATAACGAGAAAACAGATAGATTTTTAATCATGGATGTTTCTCGTTACAAATATCCACCTGTTTGGGTGAAAACAGCAGATTTGTGGAAGGCTATGGCAACAACGCCTGATCCAACTTCTGGTAAAACTCGAGGATTTGTATTTGTTAGTCGAAATTAAAGGTTAAAAAGTTGGACTTTAGGAGTCAGGATAAGTCAATGTTTAAGATTTTAACCTTTTCTAAGTACAGTTCTTCTGACTCCTTTCTTTTCCAGCTTATAATTTATCAACTGGGAACTTTGCAGATGTCTGTTGAGTCTAACTCGTCTGTAGTTTCAATTTATTACAAGAATTGTATTACAAGAATTTATACTTAGTAAAACTTTGATAAATTAAACGTTTATAAGTCTTTAGGCACGTTATTTCGTTTTCCACACCCCCGCTATATTATATCCACTGAGAACCGCTATCATTATGGTTCAACTCAAACATGGATTGACCCGAGGTGTCTGTTTTCATCTTTGTCTGCGTGTGACTTACACAGTTATTCTTTGTTTGTGTACTGCTTGTAGCGGTACAATCCAAGCACAGAATAATACCTCCCCAACTCCTTCTCCAACAAATCTGAACTCTACTAGTCGAGTCGTTGCTCTTGGTAAATTAGTCCCAATGGGCGATGTTATCAAGATTTCAGTCGCCAATGCTCAAGACAGTCGGGTTAACCAAATCTTTGTGAAGGAAGGTGAGTTTGTCAAAGCAAATCAAATCATTGCTGTCCTTCAAGGAAAGGATAGAGCTGAACAACAACTGAGGGATGCTAAAGCAAATGTTGCCATAAAGCGGGCACAATTGCTGAAAACCCAACAGGGAGACGTGAAACAGGGAGAAATTGCAGCTCAACGTGCTGCGATCGCTGAGTTAGAGGCTCGTCTTCGTTCTGAAACGAAACAAAGAGAAGCGGCGATCGCTCAAGTTGAAGCGACTCTGCGCAATGCTAAGTTGAAATATCAGCGTAATCTTGCTTTGTCAAAGGAAGGAGCTATCAGCACATCTGACTTAGATAATACACAAGAGGAGTTTGACAAAGCGACAGCAACTCTTGCAGTCAACAAAGCTGAATTAGAAAATACCAAGACAACTTTACAGGCACAACTTACTAAAGAACAAGCAAATTTAGGGAGATTACAGGAGGTGCGTCCTGTTGATGTAGAAATTGCCAAAGCTGAATTAGAGCAAGCCCTCATTCAGGTAGAACAGCGCAAAGCTGAATTAGATAACACCCAAGTGCGAGTCCCAATTGCAGGACAAATCTTAAGAATCAACACCCGCGTTGGAGAACTCGTCAGTACTCAAGAAGGGATAGCAGAACTGGGGAGGACAAACCAAATGTATGCGATTGCTGAAGTCTACGAAACCGATATTACTCAAATACGTCTAGGACAGCAAGCTATAGTAATCAGCGAATACGGCGGTTTTCAAGGAGAAATTCAAGGAAAAGTTGACCAAATTGGTCTACAAATCGGTAAAACCCGTTTGAATCAAGACCAAAGTAACCCAACCAATGATGTTAATGCTCGCGTAGTAGAAGTCAAAATCCGCATAGGTTCACAAGATAGTCCTAAAATCGCTGCTCTCACGGGTATGCAAGTAAGAGTCAAGATTGACACTGATTCCCAGTGAGGAAGAGATAGAGAAATTCTAAATAGGACTTACGCACCACCTTCTAGAAACCCAGTTTCTTTGTTCGTATTTGGTTGCGAAACAGATGATTTTTAGCAGAAACCGGGTTTCTTTGCGTAAGTCCTGCTAAATTTTGAATTTTGAATTGATTTGTCCTCTATTTGCTTTGATGATGAAATTTCCCTATTTCAAATCGTTCTTCAAAAACCTTGATTTTGAGACTCCACTTGCTTGGGCGCAATTGTCTCATCAAAAGGTTCGCCTTGCTGTCGCAACAACAGGCGTTTGCTTTGCCAACATCCTCATGTTTAGTCAGCTAGGACTTCTAGCAATGTTGATCGATGGATCAATCAAGCTTCATGACAGTTTGGGAGGAGATTTGCTGTTAGTCTCCTCATTTAGTCCAAGTTTATTATTTAGGATATCTTTTCCTCGCGCTTATCTTTATCAAGCTGCTGCGGTAGAAGGTGTCGCCTCTGTCAGCCCAATTTATATTGGCAGAGCAAATTGGGTGAATCCTAATCAAGTCTCTTTTTCTGGAGAAGGTTATCTTAACAAAGAAAAACGTTCACGCTCGCGTCCTTTTGGCAACGAAGTTAGAGTTATTGCCTTTAACCCTGCTCAATCTTCAACACTCAATATACCAGAAGTCAATCAACAATTGGCAAAACTCGCTATTCCAGATGCTGTATTGTTTGATCGCCTTTCCCAACCGTCTCTTGGAGATATCCCAAAGCTACTTAATAAGCGTGAAGAGATAGCAACTATCATGGACAATCACCGCACCTATGTTGTTGGACTCTTCAATATGGGCAGCACCATAAATGATAAAGGTAATGTTATCATGAGTGACTGGAATTATGCTCAACGCAACGGGCAAAAGAGTCTTCAACAAGTCAGGATAGGAGTTCTCACCGTAGAAAAAGGAGCAAATATCGAAACAGTGCAAGCAAAGCTGCGCGATCGCCTTCCCAAAGATGTTACTATCCTGACTCGTAAGGAATTAATTCAGCGGGAACAGCAATTTCATGCCTCACAACCAGAGGGTGTTATCCTAAAATTTGGTACTATTGTAGGCTTCGTAGTTGGAGTCATCATCCTTTATCAAGTTCTTTACGCTGATATTAGCGACCACCTTTCCGAATACGCCACCCTTAAGGCAATGGGTTATTCTGATCGCTCACTGCTTATGGTTGTACTTCAAGAAGCCATTATTCTTGGTGTCATGGGGTTTATCCCTGGCTTTATCGCCTCAGTCGGTCTCTATCAATTGCTAGTCACACTCACAAGAATCCCTTTAACCATGAAAGTGAGTGTAGCTATTCAAGTATTTATTCTTACCCTAGTCATGTGTGCAGTATCAGGTGCGATCGCCACAAGCAAACTTCGCTCTGCTGACCCAGCCGATGTGTTTTAAGAACTGCTTACTCCCTTCCCGATCTAAGATTACCTATAGTGATTGACTCCTTTCTCTGTGTCCTCTGCGCCTCTGCGGTTAAAAAATAGGTATTCTTCTGATGGGAACTGGTTAGTCGTGAGTCGTGAGAAGTGAAAGAACTATACTATGGAATCTACTGTTGCTGTCTACAATCTCAATCACTCTTTCGGTCAAGGAACATTACGTAAACCTGTACTCAACGATGTGAATTTAGACATATACCCAGGAGAAATTGTCATCCTCACAGGTCCCTCTGGTAGTGGTAAGACAACATTATTATCACTCATTGGAGGATTGCGCTCTGTACAGGAGGGTAGTTTAAAAGTTCTTGGTAGAGAACTACGAGGTATCAATAAAGGACAACTTACTAAAGTTCGTAACAACATTGGGTTTATCTTCCAACACCACAACCTGCTAAAGTGCCTAACCGCTTATGGGAATGTCCGTATGTCTCTGAAACTGCATCCAGAAATTCCTAAAAAGGAGTATCGACAACGAGCTGTCGCAACACTGCAAGCAGTCGGACTAAGCGATAAAGTAGAGTCTTACCCAGCGAATTTGTCAGGAGGACAACAGCAACGAGTGGCGATCGCCCGCGCCTTGGTTGCTCAACCCAGATTGTTACTTGCAGATGAACCCACAGCATCGCTAGACAGAAAAACGGGTCGAGATGTTGTTGATATCATCCAGCGTCTTGCAAAGGAAGAAGGCTGTTCTGTTTTACTTGTGACTCACGACAACCGCATTTTAGATATTGCGGATCGCATTGTGCATATGGAAGATGGTCGTATATCATGTCCAATTGAATAACCGTGCAAAAATCGTAGTGAGGACTTTAGTCTTCTTCCACCAGAACAAGGACTAAAGCCTTTACTACACACAATTTCTATGATATATCATTTGCCGAGCATAATATCATAAAGCAAAAGCACGTCCAAAGAGTTCATGAAAGACTTGCAAGAAACAATCAAAACCTGGTATTCCAAAGACTTGGAAAAAAGAAAAACCTGGTATTCTCCAGTAGCAGAAGCTTACAACAAAGTCAGACCACGCTACTCAGAAGAAATCATTGATCGTGCTGTGGAGTTAGCCAAACTTTCTTCAAATGCAACTATCCTGGAAGTGGGATGTGGTCCTGGGAATGCAACGGTAGGATTTGCTAAATTGGGTTTCTCAATGGTTTGTCTTGAACCAAGTCAAGAATGTTCTCAGCTAGCACGCCAAAATTGTGCCCAGTATCCTAATGTTGAGATTCGCAATACCTCGTTTGAAGAGTGGGAGTTAGAGCCTGGGAAATTCAACGCTGTTTTAGCAGCCAATGCTTTTCATTGGATTCCACCTGAGGTAGGCTATCCGAAAGCCGCTGATGCATTAAAGAATAGTGGTTATTTAATTTTACTGTGGAACATGACACCTCAACCTCACTATGAAGTCTACCAAACATTGAATGAAGTTTATCAAATTTATGCTCCATCGCTTGCACAATATGAAGATAGGAAAACTCAGGAAGAGATACTTAAAGGGCTTGGACAAATTGTTATTAACTCAGGTCAATTTCAAGATGTAGTCTTTGAATATTTTCCTTGTGAAATTATATATAATGTTGATGATTATCTGACTCTTTTACAAACTTTCTCGCCATATCTCAAGTTAGAGCAAAAGAATAAAGATTCTTTATTTACAGGTTTGAGGGCAAAAATAGAGACAAAATTTGAAGGAAGTATTCAGCTTTCGTACCTCTCGGCTTGTCATATTGCTCAAAAATTATAAAAGTTCCTATTTTTAAAATTGAACAACAGATAAATGCTATAAGGAGCATGAAATGTATTTTTTTGTTGACCGATGCACGCGGTTTGCAAGTTTTTTGTTTTATATTTGTTTCTCCGTAATGCTGTTTAACAGCCAGAAATCTGCGTCAGCATTTATTGTCCCACCCTTACGCACAAAAAAAGCGATGGTTGTTTCAGCTCATCCCCTGGCGAGTGAAGCGGGAGTTGCGATGTTACGCAAAGGTGGAAATGCTGTTGATGCTGCTGTGGCTACGACTTTTGCTATTTCTGTAGTAGAACCTTTTTCCGCAGGAATTGGTGGTGGTGGGTTTTTGCTATTGCATCAGTCGAAAACTAGCGAAATGAAGGCGTTGGATTTTCGCGAACGCGCACCGCTAAAAGCGACAAGAAATATGTACTTGGATGCTCAGGGTAAGGTACGTCCAAATCTCAGTGTGGACGGTTATTTGGCAGTAGCGACACCAGGGACAGTTGCGGGACTGTACGAAGTCCATCGTCGTTATGGTAAGCTGCCTTGGAAAGAACTGGTCAAACCTGCAATTTCTCTCGCTAAAGATGGGTTTATCATCAGTTCAAACCAGACTTGGCGTTCTATAAAAGTATACGAGGATCGCAAGCAAGTTATTCTTAATAATCCAGCAGCGCGAGCAATTTTTACTCGCAACAATGAGTTTTTCGGTCCTGGAGAAAGGTTAGTACAGCGAGATTTAGCGCGGACTTTGGGAGAAATTGCGAAAAACCCCCAAAGTTTCTACACCGGAAATATTGCTCGTACCATTGCTTCCGACATGGCAAAAAACGGTGGCTTAATAACTCTTGAGGATCTGAAATCTTACAAGCCAGTCTGGCGTACTCCAATTTGTGGCAATTTTCGCAAAGCTAAAGTTTGCTCAATGCCACCTCCTTCATCTGGAGGTGTTCACCTATTACAGATTCTAAATATTATTGGTGACACAGATTTGAAATCTTTAGGATGGCACCACCCTGATGCTCTCCACCTGATGGTGGAAGCAATGAAAATCGCCTACGCAGATCGTTCTAAATACTTGGGCGATCCAGATTTTGTCAAAGTTCCTGTAGCACAACTTATCAGCCGAGCTTACGCCAAAAAACGGCGTCAACAAATCAATATGGAAAGAGCGACACCTTCAAGTGAAGTCAAGCCAGCAGATAAGGAAACATTGCAGCAGTTGAGTCAGCCTAACCAGGGAAAGACAAGGGGAGAGGGAGATAGGGGGACAAGGGGAAAAACCTTCTTTGCGTCTCTACATCCCCGTGTCCCTGCATCTTCTTGTTTTGTTGTCCCTTTGTCTGGCTGTCCTAAATATGAATCACCTGAAACTAGTCATCTGACAGTTGTAGATGAACAACGCAATGCTGTTAGCTTAACTTTCACAGTCAACTACGGTTTTGGATCTGGAGTAGTAGTGCCAGGGACTGGTATTCTACTAAATGATGAGATGGATGATTTTGCCGCTGCACCTGGAGTACGGAATGCATTTGGGCTTGTGGGAGCAGAAGCGAATGCAATCACACCGCGTAAAACACCTTTATCTAGCATGACTCCCACTATTGTCACTGAAAACGGTCACCTTCGTATGGCAGTAGGTGCGCCTGGTGGCGGTACTATTATCACATCTGTGTTGCAAGTTCTGTTGAATGTCTTGGAATACAATATGGATGCTGGCGCGGCTGTTTCTGCAGCCCGCATACATCATCAGTGGTTACCAGATGAATTGAGAGTAGAACCTCTCGGTTTAGAAGCTCTGACTTTTGCCCAGTTGCAGCGTCGAGGATACAAAATTAAACAAATTGAGCCTTGGGGTAATGTTAACTCGATTGTCGTAACACCAGATGGAATATTAGAAGGAGCAGCTGATCCGCGTGGTGAAGGTTCTCCTAGGGGTTTCTAAACAATGAAGAACTTTTCTATTTTCTTTCTTGATGAATCGAAGTCGTGGAAGAGGAAAACTCGTTTGCTCTCGCACTTGGTATCAAAGTCCAACCTGCTTTTAACAGTTTTTGGTAAGTCGCCCAACCCTTGGAACCACCTGGTATTTCGTAATCTGGAACTGCATATTGCCGAAAAGTTGTGTAAGGACGCCAAGGTTCATTGGGTGCAGTCTGCAAGTGCAAAATTTTTTCTCCGCTGTCGCCAGGCTTTGATAACCAGCACATTCTTTGATGCATGGCAAACTCCTCATGTATGTTATTTAGCTTTTAAGCATAATCGCAGACATTTGTCAATCTTAACATCGCCCTTTTGGAGTAATTTTTTTCTCCTTCACAACTATTAACCTCAAGACAAATCACAGAATGCAAACCAAACTAAGACCCAGAAGCCTTATAGCTGAAGGGCTACAGAAATAAACGCAGCCAACCTCTGTGTTTACCTAATACTATCTACGCTTCACAAAAATTGATGTATTGTTGAGTACTTTTTTAGATAGTTTTGCCTTATATGTATGGGGCATATAGCTCATCACTCACAATGTTGCGAATTTGAGTGACTAATTGGGTGTATACCGAAGAAGATAAAATTGGTTCTGCTCCTTTTAGCGAAATTGGTTGAGCCAAATCAATCCATGATTTACAGCCACCATACTTGGGGTAATAGGGAATTTCCTGCTCTTGGGGGAGTTTGTAAGTCCGCAGCAGGAGAATATAAAGTGGCTGACGCGGTTTCCATTTGAGGCGATCGCTAATAAAGTACTCGTTCCAAAGATGAAATGGAAGTAGAGCATTGACTATTGACTCCTCACTGACCGGGAAAATATCTGTAATCTCAGCCCAACTACTGATACGAACTGTTTCTGGACGCCAACCAGGTGTTACTGGAATCACTAAATTAGCATACTCGGGTTTGAGCAAGAAAGGCTGTTGATGTTCAAACGTTGGATAAAGCAAAATCTGCTTATGGTCAACCTCAAAGCGTCCATGACGTTCATGGATACCACCTTTGCGGAGGAGCATGATTGTTTTGCCTGTTTCCAAGGCATTGATAGCAACTGCCCATTCTTTGAGTGCATGATTCGTCATAGTCAGTTCTTCCGTAAGCATCTACTTTAACTGTGATTGAATTTGACGCCAAGACCGATACACTATGTCACTGTCTGCAGAAATGAATTAAGGAATAGTCAAGGAATTATTATGCAAAAGCGAACACTCGGTACATCGGATGTGAAAATAACGCCTATTCTCATGGGAACTTGGCAAGCTGGTAAAAAAGCATGGGTGGGAGTTGAGGACACTGACTCGATTAAAGCAATACGAGCAGCATTTGAAGCTGGTATCACAACAGTTGATACTGCTGAGGTTTATGGTGACGGACACTCAGAAAGAATTGTTGCTGAAGCTTTATCTGATGTTCGCCATCAAGTCGAGTATGCGACGAAAGTGTTTGCTAACCATCTGAAATACAACCAAGTGATTGAGGCTTGTGACCATTCTTTGAAAAACCTCAAAACTGACTACATAGATCTGTACCAAATTCATTGGCCCGCTGGCTCCTTCAATTCTGAAATTGTTCCAATTGAGGAGACAATGAGCGCTCTCAACCATCTCAAAAAGCAAGGGAAAATTCGGAGTATTGGTGTTTCCAATTTTTCTCGTGCTCAGTGAAAAGAAGCATCCCAGTACGGACGTATTGATAGCTTACAACCTCCTTATTCTCTATTCTGGCGGTATGTAGAAAAAGATGCAATGCCTTATTGTATCGAAAACAAGATCACGATTATTGCTTATTCATCTCTAGCTCAAGGATTGTTGACAGGAAAATTTGGTTCTGGTCATAAATTTGACCCACAAGATAACCGCGCCAAGAATAAGCTATTTCAGGGAGAAAATTTTGAACGAGATCAAATAGCTTTAGAAAAGTTGCATCCTATTGCAGAACGTCACAACTGTACTCTTGCCCAGTTAGCGCTAGCATGGTTAATTGCTCAACCACAGAGTGGTGCGATCGCCGGTGCGCGTCATCCCGAACAAGCAACCGCAAACGCCCAAGCTGCTTCCGTTCAACTTTCTCCTAAAGACCTGCACCAAATAGATGCTATTGGGCGTATTGTGACCGACCATTTAGACGATAGCCCAGTTATGTGGCATTGGTAATCCTTCAGTAGAGGCGCGGCGGCTTTCCGCCTCTGCCCTCTTATTGAGAAGTTCTACAACTTGTTAACTTCAGTAAACAACTGCTGTCAATTCCATAAAGGGGTGATAACTTATAAATAGGACACCAAACAAGGCACAACCAAACTGAAAAGGGCAAATGACCCGGTGTCCTTCCCGTCACCAGCCCACGCAAATATCAGCATAAGTCTGGTAACTAAGTGGCACAGCGCCTGTGTTGAAAGGCGAAGCCAAATCCCAAAGCGGAAAAACAAAGCTATGCTGTGTTTGTGAGTGTTTTTGTTCACCCTAGTTGCAAAACGTTTGTATTTCTTGACGATAAAAGCAATTTGTTCATTACGAAATCTTTTAGAAGAACCTGGTCCCTCCTGACCAGGTTTTCGCGTTTTCTGAGGAGTTTACCAAGTGACTGGATTCAGGTCTTCTATTGCATAGTCAATAACCCAGGTCTGAAGACACGCTTGCTTCTAGCCTAGATTTACAGACCGTAGTTGACCAGACTAAGTTCTTAACTGAGCTACGTTTAAGGTAAGTGTTCAAGTTCATACCAAGGAATGCGTAGCTAGTTCCTTGCTCTAGAACCGAAGGATTAAACAGATTTATTGGGTTAAGTTAGTGTCCTTTGGATAGTTACCGACCTTAAACATTGTCGTTCGCGCAGCGTGTCCCCTTGGGACTCAGCTAACTTTACTCCCGCAAGGGAAGGCTCCACGGAGCAAAACATTATGCGTACAGGGTGAACGATTTGAGGTAGTAATTGTCCTACTGAAAGTACAAAACAAGAGTACACCGAGTCAAGTAACCCCAAGGCGGTAATGAAATCAGGCGACTAAAGTCGCTTGAGTAGTATTTCCTCTCAGGTCTAAAGACACGCTCGTTTCCACACTTCCCACGAGGTTTTATGATTATCATGATATTTTAAACATTGTCGCTGTCGCTTGATTTTTTTGGGTCAATTATTATTTGGAAGTCCCTTAATTTATTCTTTGGAAGTCCCTAAATCAATTAGTGATGCTGGCTGGTCAACTTTTCATCTCTTCCTTAACCAAAGTTGCTAGCTTTTGTGCTGCACCAGGTTCACCTCGGATACTCTGCAGCTTTGCTCGTATTTGGTCTAACTTTTCTGGATGAGCAAGAAAATCTAAAACCATTTCTCCGACTTCTTGGGATTGAAGTTTTCCAACTAATTCTGGTACAACCATTTCTTGCGCCCAAATATTGGGCCATGCTAGCAAACCCAATCGTCTTAGTACCAGAGCGTTAATCATCTTGGCAAAACCAGAACCAACCAAAGGCAAATTTGCCAACAGACCAGGTAAACCATCCCAAGATCTCATAGCATCTAGCTGTTGTGTTGGTAGCAGAACAATCATTGGTACAGCTAAAGCACCCAGTTCAGCAGTGTTTGCTCCCACTGTCGTTAGGCACAGACAGCACTGGGATAATAAGTCGTATGCTGGCGTCTGAGTCCACAGTTGGACGCATAAACCTGTTCCTGTCTTCAAGAAAGGAAGCTCTGAATGAGTGCCGAGTTTTGGGACAATTAAAGAAGCACCACTAAAACCAAAGGTTTGAACAAAAGAGTTTTTCTGTGGATCGGCAAAACTAGCTAAAGTTTGTAAATCCAAGGTCGGGGCTACAGGAATCACAAACTTAGTTTGTGGTCTCTTAGCATAGACATATTCCGCAATTGCCAATGTTAAGGGAACCCCTTGCATCAACTTTGACGGCTTTGAACCAGGAAGTATACCAATCAATTCAGTAGGAAGTGTGGAGCTATCCCCGTCGCCCCTAATCCCCACTCCGTGGGGACCCCGAGTTCCCCGTGTCCCCGTGTCCTCTTCTCTCCATGTCTCCGTGTCCCCGTGTCCCCGTGTCCTCTTCTCTCCATGTCTCCGTGTCCCCGTGTCCTCTTGCGCTTGGGCTTCTTGCATCAAATCTCCCACAACGCTAAACTTGTGGGCAAATTTCTGAGGAACACGCTCAGCAACTTTAGATTTCATCACTCCAAAGCGGTCAATCATGCTGTACCAACGCGCATCCCATTCTGCGTAGACAACAGTGCGATATCCTAGCCTTTTGCCAATGACGACAGGGAAAAACTGATCCCCACCTAGGAAAACAACAACACCGTGTTTACGCCAGTCCCAATTCTCAAATGTCTTTCCCCATAGCAAAAACTGCCAAAAATGCTCTGCTGCCTGCACTCGGTCAACTTCGGGATAAGATCGGGCAATATCTGCTTCTTTGCCACTAGAGTTTGGACAGGGCGACAAAACCACAGAAATTCTTATTTGATTTCGGTCATTTCCTAGTAGTTGGCGCAATTGCCTAACGACTGGACGTACCCAAGTTGTTACCTCTCCAGGACCGTTTGAGAGAATCAGAATATCAGCAGTCATGAGTCATGAGTCCTTGGTCATTAGTCACTAGTCAATATTTAGCAGATATTAGTTCCCACCCCTACTAACAGTTGTTTCTACAGACGCTCCTCTGATACACAGGTTGGTGAAACTAAAGCAGTTCATTCATCAAATTTATGTTAATTTATATTAAATTTATCGGAGTATTCACTTAACTTATCAGTCAACAATTTTTACAAAATGTTTCGCTTTTTATATCGTTTTGTGTCAGATAGGCGACAAAATCCCCACTGAGCAAGCTTTTTCTGATAAAAATCTCATATTGCCGAACAAAGAGAGTCATCATTAGGCAAATTTTGCCTACATCGTACTTTCCAAAACGAGAACACGCATCAAAGGAGCCGAGGAAGCATGTTCACTCACGTCAAGTCCACCATTAGACATATTGCGCCCGATAATCTGCGGGGGCGTCATTTTATTAAGGTGGTCTATGTCGTGTTAGAGTCCCAGTACCAGAGTGCATTGTCACAAGCGGTTCGGGAAATTAACCAAAATCATCCCAACTTGGCGATTGAAATCAGTGGTTACTTGATTGAAGAACTCCGAGACCAAGAAAACTATGAGGAGTTCAAAAAGGATATCGCAAGTGCCAATATCTTTATTGCCTCGTTGATTTTTATAGAAGACTTAGCACAAAAGTTAGTCACAGCGGTAGCACCACATCGCGATCGCCTGGATGTTGCCGTTGTTTTCCCCTCAATGCCTGAGGTCATGCGCCTAAACAAAATGGGCAGCTTCTCTTTGGCACAATTGGGGCAATCTAAAAGTGTAATAGCACAGTTCATGCGAAAGCGCAAGGAAAAATCTGGCTCTGGATTCCAAGATGGAATGCTAAAGCTGCTGCGGACACTGCCGCAAGTGCTCAAGTACTTGCCTGTGGACAAAGCACAGGACGCCCGAAATTTCATGCTCAGCTTTCAGTATTGGCTGGGAGGTTCTCCAGACAACTTGGAAAACTTCTTGCTGATGCTCGCTGATAAGTACGTCTTAAAAAATAATGTAGAGACGAGAACTTTGGCGTCTTTACAATATAAAGAACCAGTTGTTTATCCCGATATGGGAATTTGGCATCCTCTTGCGCCGACAATGTTTGAAGATGTCAGAGAATACCTCAACTGGTACAACAGTCGTAAAGATATTCTCAATGATGTAAAAGATCCGCTAGCACCTTGTATTGGGTTAGTGTTGCAACGCACACACCTTGTGACCGGGGATGATGCTCATTATGTGGCAATGGTGCAGGAACTCGAAGCTATGGGCGCACGGGTGATTCCAGTGTTTGCCGGGGGTTTGGACTTTTCCAAACCTGTGGATGCACACTTCTACGAACCGACAACGAAAACGTCACTCGTTGATGCAGTTGTATCTCTAACGGGCTTTGCCCTAGTAGGTGGACCAGCACGCCAAGATCATCCTAAGGCAATTGAGGCGCTCAAGCGGTTGAACCGTCCTTACATGGTAGTTTTACCTCTGATCTTCCAAACAACGGAAGAATGGATAGATAGTGATTTAGGGTTACATCCCATTCAAGTCGCATTGCAAATTGCCATTCCTGAATTAGATGGCGCAATTGAGCCGATCATATTATCAGGACGGGATGGGACAACAGGGAGGGCGATCGCCCTGCAAGACCGCATCGAAATAGTTGCACAACGCGTCCTTAAATGGGCTAACCTACGCCGTAAGCCGAAGCTAAACAAGAAAGTTGCCATCACCGTTTTCAGCTTCCCACCTGATAAAGGCAATGTCGGAACCGCTGCATACCTAGATGTGTTCGGCTCAATTTACGAGGTGATGAAAGCCCTTAAGAACAACGGGTATGATGTGCAAGACTTGCCTGAGTCAGCCAAAGAGTTGATGGAAGAAGTCATCCACGATGCGCAGGCGCAGTACAGCAGCCCTGAACTCAACATTGCTTATCGCATGTCGGTTCCTGAGTATGAAGCACTCACACCTTACTCGCAACGCCTTGAGGAAAACTGGGGACCACCTCCCGGACATCTCAACAGCGATGGACAAAACCTGCTGATTTATGGTAAGCAATTCGGTAACGTGTTCATCGGTGTTCAGCCCACCTTTGGTTATGAAGGCGACCCGATGCGGTTATTGTTCTCGCGTTCTGCAAGTCCACACCACGGTTTTGCGGCTTACTACACTTACTTAGAACAACTTTGGCAAGCTGACGCTGTGCTACACTTCGGGACTCACGGTTCTTTGGAATTTATGCCAGGAAAGCAGATGGGGATGTCTGGAGAATGTTACCCAGATAACTTGATTGGTGCAATTCCCAATCTTTATTACTACGCCGCAAATAACCCCAGCGAAGCAACAATTGCCAAGCGTCGCAGCTATGCGGAGACAATTTCCTACCTCACCCCTCCAGCAGAAAATGCTGGGTTGTACAAAGGTTTGAAAGAACTCAGCGAGTTAATTGCTTCTTACCAAACCTTGAAAGATACCGGACGTGGTATTCCCATCGTCAACTCCATCATGGATAAATGCCGGATGGTGAACCTGGATAAGGATATCGCTTTAAGCGAGCAAGATGCCAAGGATATGACCGCCCTTGAGCGCGATAATATTGTTGGCTTGGTGTACCGCAAGTTGATGGAAATTGAATCGCGATTGTTGCCATGTGGACTACACGTGATTGGGAAACCACCATCGGCTGAAGAGGCGATCGCCACTCTGGTCAACATTGCTAGTTTAGACCGTCAAGAGGAAGAGATTCAAAGTCTACTCCGCATTATAGCTAGCAGTATCGGGCGCAACATCGACGATATCTACCAAAACAGCGACAAAGGTGTTTTAGAAGATGTTCAGCTGCTGCAAGACATCACAATGGCAACCCGCGCCGCAGTTTCTGCCCTTGTGAAAGAGCAAACCGACGCAGAAGGACGAGTTTCCCTCGTTTCCAAGCTCAACTTCTTCAACATGGGCAAAAAAGAACCTTGGGTAGAAGCACTGCATAAAGCAGGTTATACCAGGGTGGATGTTACAGCACTCAAACCAGTGTTTGAGTATCTAGAATTCTGCTTGCAGCAAGTTTGTGCTGATAATGAACTGGGGGCATTACTCAAAGGCTTAGCAGGCGAGTACATCCTCCCTGGTCCTGGTGGCGACCCCATTCGCAACCCGGATGTCTTGCCCACGGGTAAAAATATCCACGCCCTCGACCCCCAATCTATCCCCACAACGGCTGCTGTACAGTCGGCAAAAATCGTTGTAGACAGGCTTCTGGCACGTCAGATGGCAGAAAACGGCGGCAAGTATCCTGAAACAATCGCCTGTGTGCTATGGGGAACCGATAACATCAAAACCTACGGTGAATCACTGGCACAAATCATGTGGATGGTTGGAGTGCGACCAGTTCCAGATGCATTGGGAAGAGTGAACAAGTTAGAATTGATACCTTTGGAAGAGTTGGGACGCCCACGTATTGATGTCGTTGTCAACTGTTCTGGTGTCTTCCGCGACTTGTTTATTAACCAAATGAACCTGCTAGATCAAGCGGTGAAAATGGCGGCGGAAGCAGATGAACCATCATCAATGAACTATGTCCGCAAACACGCCCTTGAACAAGCAGAGGAAATGGGGATTAACCTGCGTCAAGCAGCAACTCGCATCTTCTCCAATGCTTCTGGTTCCTACTCGTCTAATATCAACTTGGCGGTAGAAAACAGCACTTGGGAAAGCGAAGCCGAGTTGCAAGAAATGTATCTCAACCGCAAATCCTTCGCCTTTAGTGCTGATAACCCCGGTACGATGGAAGAATCCCGAAAGATTTTTGAACGCACCCTCAAAACTGCTGAAGTTACGTTCCAAAATCTTGACTCATCCGAGATTAGCTTGACGGATGTTTCCCATTACTTCGATTCTGATCCCACCAAAGTAGTCGCTAGCTTGCGGGGTGATGGTAAGACACCAGCATCCTACATAGCAGACACCACCACAGCTAACGCTCAAGTGCGTTCTCTATCAGAAACCGTGCGTTTAGATGCTCGTACCAAATTGTTAAATCCCAAGTGGTACGAAGGAATGCTGTCTCACGGTTACGAAGGTGTGCGGGAACTCTCCAAACGCTTAGTCAATACAATGGGTTGGAGTGCAACCGCTGGCGCTGTGGATAACTGGGTTTATGAGGACACCAATGAAACCTTCATCAAAGATGAAGCAATGCGGAACCGCTTGCTGAACCTCAACCCTCATTCTTTCCGTAAGGTTGTTTCCACCTTATTGGAAGTCAATGGACGCGGTTACTGGGAGACAAGCGAGAGCAATTTAGAATTGCTGCGCGAGTTGTATCAGGAAGTTGAGGATCGGATTGAAGGAATAGAATAGTACTTGTAGGGCAGGCATATTGCCTGCCTAAATTCTCCATTTTAAATCCCCCTATGAATGCCCTAACAGTGAATCTCAATCCCGTGATTGAACTGACAGATGAGCAATTTTTCCAACTATGTCAGGCAAATCCCGATTTGAGATTTGAGCGTAATGCAACAGGAGAATTAATTATAATGCCACCCACAGGGGGAGAAACAGGAAACCGTAATGCTGGACTAACGAGTCAACTTTGGTTATGGAATGAGCAAGATAAACTAGGTATAGTTTTCGATTCTTCAACAGGATTTAAACTTCCTAACGGTGCGGATCGTTCCCCTGACGCTGCTTGGGTGAAACTGGAACGCTGGAATGCACTGACTCAAGAACAGCAAACAAGATTTCTACCACTTTGTCCTGATTTTATCGTTGAATTACTTTCGCCAAGTGATAGTTTGAAAGTAACTCAAGAGAAGATGAGAGAATATCAAGATAACGGTGCTAAATTAGGCTGGTTGATTAATCGTAAGTCTCGACAAGTAGAAATTTATCGAATTGGACAAGAGGTTGAGGTGTTAGAACATCCTACTACCTTGTCCGGAGAAGATATTTTGTCTGGATTTGTTTTGAATCTTGAGTCCATTTGGTAAGTGAGATGGTAAGTGAGAATTGTTAAAGCAGATGACTATCACAAAAAAGCGTGAGTTAACAAGACAAACTCCTAGATAAAATTCTATTAGGCACCTCTGATGCCAATATTCCATTTGCCCAATTATGCCAACTATTACACAGTATAGGCTTTGATGAACGGATTCGTGGCAGTCATCATATTTTTACCAAAGAAGGTGTTGAAGAAATCTTAAATCTCCAACCCAAAGGTTCACAAGCTAAAGCCTATCAAGTAAAGCAAGTTCGTGCAGTCATTCTCAAGTATCAACTAGGAGGTCACAATGACACTTCGCTATGAAATTATTCTCTATTGGAGCGAAGAAGACCAAGCATTTATTGCTGAAGTACCAGAATTACCAGGTTGTGCTGCTGATGGCTCTACTTATCAACAAGCACTGCAAAATGTAGAAATGATCATTCAGGAGTGGATTTTGACTGCTCAGGAGTTAGGACGCAAAATTCCTGAACCAAAGCAGCGCTTGATTTCTACCTAAAATTTGAGTCTGGTAAAAAAAGACCAGACCCATGTCGTGTACTTTATTTGCGAGTCATGCCAATTATATAGTTGTCTTAAAGAGCATAACTTGTATCTCTGTTATCCTGAATTTGCTGTTTTTGTGGAGCGAAATTTGCTGAATTCTTGATTTTAGCAACAGGTGGATTTTCCTGTTGAGGTAAGTTTTGTTTAAGAAAGTTTCCTCGCAAACCATAGCTAACTAACCCCATATACTCATAAAACATGAGCATTGCTTTTCTAGTCGAAGTTAATTGAGATGGTATGGGACTTGTGTGCGAAATCACTTCAAACCCCACACTTTTAAAAGTCAGTCGCGATCGAGCATGTGTGGAGAATCTGTGACTAGCAAAATTTTCTTGATTCCGCGTGGTTGTAGCATTGATGCGGTGAACAGTGCGTTTTCCTTCGTCGTTTGAGAACAGTGTTCTTCGCCCAATGCAGCATCAGGAATGCCTTTTGCTTTTAGTTGTTCGACAATTTCAGAACCATCTCCTGCACCACTGGCAAAAATGAATGGTGCGCGATGATTCCTCCAAAGTTCAGCCGCAACTTGAACCCTTGAATCTCTAAATGGTTCCCCCCGTCCGAGTACAACAATTGCATCTGCGGTTGTACCAGGATCGGGGGGAATAAAAGTAACTAATCCTTTTTTTGCGACAGCAATGGTGAGTGGAAAAGTGGCAGAAAAGTAAACCACGAGTAACACAGTTCCCAAACAACTCCAAAAACGCTTCCAACGTAGGCGTGGAATCATCCAAGGTAAAAAGACTAAAATCAGGAGTGGCAATACAACAAACGTTGGTGTCATGAGCCAGTGAGAGAGCGTTGATTTCAAGACAAGCCACTGACTAACCGGGCGATGCTCTCGAAGGGAGCCGCGCAAGGCGCGATCGCACAAAGCTTGGCTGACCATTGAAGTGAACTCCACATACTGTGAATGCACTCCTTGTGATTTTAGCTAAACCTTCATTTCATTGACTGTTAAGTGCGAACCGCTTCTAAAAACCCCTGTGTTTAGACAAGTTAGGAGTACGAAACAACAGAAAAACAAAATAAAAAGAAGCACAACAACGACTAAATCGAATAATACAGTGGGAACGATTTTGCATCCTTCGGCTTCACATACACTCCCTGTTGCGGTTCCAACTTTAGTTCGTCAAACCGTTCGCGCGTCAAATGAGCCGTAACCACTTGCCCATCATCCAATGTTAACTCTGCTTGAACTTCCCAACCCAAATTTATCAACCGACTGACCCTCGCTGGTACCGTAGCATCGTTGGCGGTCGTTTCCACAATCACATCTTGCGGACGCAAAAATATTTCTGGATGTGCAGAATCAAACCCGTTGCTTTGGAATATTTGCGCTGAACTTGGTAGCACGTTTACAGGTCCAATAAAACTCATCACAAATGCTGACGCTGGATGATCGTAAATTTCTGCCGGCGTCCCTATCTGTTCCACACGCCCTTTGTTCATCACCACGACTTGATCCGAGACTTCCATTGCTTCTTCTTGATCGTGGGTGACGAAAACAGTGGTCACATGAACTTCATCATGCAAGCGGCGTAACCAAGCACGTAGGTCTTTGCGGACTTTAGCATCTAATGCACCAAACGGTTCATCTAAGAGTAATACCTCAGGTTCTACAGCCAGTGCTCGTGCTAATGCTACCCGTTGGCGTTGACCGCCGGAAAGCTGTGATGGGTAACGATTACCTAGTCCACGCAGTTGCACTAAATCCAACAACTCTTCTACTCGCTGTTTGATTTTTGTTTTTGGTACTTTGCGAATGTCTAAGCCAAAGGCTATGTTTTGCCTAACACTCATGTGTTTAAATAAGGCATAGTGCTGGAAGACAAATCCAATGTTCCGGGCTTGGACGCTTTGATATGTAGCATCCTTGTCAGTGAGCAAAATTCTACCACTATCTGGTATCTCCAAACCTGCAATGAGGCGCAGTAGGGTGGACTTTCCTGAACCTGACGGTCCCAGCAATGCCACAAGCGAGCCAGTTTCAACTTCTAGACTGACCTCATCAACCGCTTTAAAACTACCAAACTGTTTGGATACATTTTCAACGACTATGCCCACTGCTACTGCACCTCTGCAACTCATCTATGGATTTTTTAGAAGATTAGGGTACGTTTGCTGCAGAATTTATTCGTGGCAGATAGTTCCCCCATTCCCGTATTATCCCAAAAAACAGAGTCTATTTTGATTGAAGCAAATGCGAATCATATTATATAGCAAGCCGGGTTGTCATTTATGTGAGGGTTTACAAGAAAAGCTAGAACAGATACAAAACCTCACCTTAGAGCTAGAAATCCGGGATATTACGACTCGTGAAGATTGGTTTCAAGCTTACCAATACGAAGTGCCAGTGCTTTTTTTAGCAAACCGCAAAGGTACAGAAATCACAGAAGAGGAGAAGGAACTACCCTTGCCTCGTCCCTCTCCTAGGGCAACAGTACAACAGTTGGAGAGTATACTTCAGAAGTATTTATAACTAAGGTATAAGCAATTATACTATTGCTTTATGCACTCTGTGTAGTTTCAATTGATTCTTACCCAGAGAGCAATATGGTGTTATTTGTACATGAAAAAGCGCTTGAAAATTTTCTCATTCAAGCGCTTCTTCTGTAGAATTTCATACCAACTCACTTACTTGATGCAACATTTGAAACTCGCAATATTCGCCTAGTGAGAAGAATTGCGAATAGAACTTGTGGCAAACACATGGTGAAGTGGTATCACTCCTTGCACTAATTCAAGAGTATCTCTCATACCATAAAATGCGGAATCAAGTGAGTGACAGTTTGTCAACTGACCCTAGTAGGTGAGTTACTAGTTTATCAGTCATTACGGAAATGACTTCTGATACTTTTTTTGACCTAAAAGTCAAGAGAACTATGAAACCTTATAAGTAGAATTTTATATGTAAAATTCAAATAATTTTCATTTTTCAATTTTTATTTTTCACCTTTTTTTATGTATTCATGTGTTAGTGTTAACCTATTAATTTCAATTTCATGAAATCATAGTCATTTATACAGCGGGTTTCAATTCAGTGAGGTACATCAAAGAGTTAAGAAACCGCAGATAAACGCAGATATAGACGCTCCTTGGCGGCTTCCCGCAGGGTACGCAGATAAATCTGTACTTCACCTGGATGAAAACCGCTATAACTAAAGAGTGAGGATATTTCGGGGTAAACTGAATGCATATTGTCGTTCCTGGGCGTCTTTGTCTGTTTGGCGAACACAGCGATTGGGCAGGAGGATATCGTCGTTTAAATCCTGACTTAGAAATAGGCTGCACGCTCCTTGTGGGTACCAATCAAGGACTTACTGCTCATGTCAAACCTCATCCAACCCAGTTTATTCTTCACGCATGCTTGAGTGATGGAACCCGTAAAACCTTGACTCTGTTGATGGAAAAAGAGGCTTTACTAACTGAAGCTCAAAAGGGTGGTTTTTTTAGTTATGCCTCTGGCGTTGCTTATCAATTTTTTGCTCACTTTGCTGTAGGTGGACTGGAGATTGACAATTACCTGACAGATTTACCACTCAAGAAAGGACTATCGTCCAGCGCCGCAATTTGCGTGTTGGTAGCCCGTTCATTCAATCAAGTGTATGACTTAAAAATGACTCTTCAACAGGAAATGGAGTTTGCATACCTGGGAGAGATTACCACGCCTTCTCAATGTGGACGAATGGATCAAGCTTGTGCCTATGGTAATCGTCCCATTGCCATGATATTTGATGGCAGTGACACTCATTTGATAGAGTTAAAAGTACCGAATAATTTGTTCTTTGTGATTGTGGATCTTGGTGCTAGCAAAAATACTCAAAAAATTCTCAATCAACTCAATGAGTGCTATCCTTTTGCTACTAATGAAGTACAAGCGAATGTGCAGAAATACCTTGGTTCCGTTAGTTATCGAATAACCCAAGCAGCTATTGATGCTTTGCAAAGAGGCGATGCTGAGCAAATTGGTATTCTCATGAAACAAGCACAGGCAGAATTTGACACATATTTAATGTCTGCTTGTTCAGAAGAGTTAACTGCTCCTGTCCTACATCAACTTCTTGAGTATGAACCCATTCAATCTTATATTTTAGGTGGCAAAGGTGTGGGTTCACAGGGAGATGGCACTGCGCAGTTTATTGTCAAAGACGAAGACAATCAACAAAAAGTCATCGAAATTATTGAGCATTCTTTCCCACAAATGCAATGTTTAAAATTGACGATTTATGCAACAAAATAAGGTAAGAAAAGCTGTGATTCCAGCGGCTGGTTTCGGGACTCGCTTGTTTCCAGCGACTAAAGTCGTTAAAAAAGAACTTTTCCCCATTATCGATAAAGATGGTAGGTCAAAACCTGTCATTATGGCGATTGTTGAAGAAGCGATGAGTGCAGGAATTGAAGAAGTTGGGATTGTGGTACAACCACCAGACAAAGAAATCTTTACAGAGTTTTTTAAAAGTCCACCGAAAAAAGAACTGTTCGATAAACTTTCGCCCCAGAATCAAGAATACAGTAAATATCTTCAAGAATTAGGTAGCAGAATCATAATTTTGACGCAGGAAGAACAGGAAGGCTATGGTCATGCTGTTTTTTATGCTAAGAAATGGGTAAAAGATGAGCCATTTTTGCTGATGCTAGGCGACCATGTTTACTCATCAAATGCTGAACAATCCTGTGCTAGTCAAGTTATAAATATTTACGAACAAGTCAATCAAAGTGTTATTGGGTTGACAGTTATGCCAGTAGAAATTATCCATAAAGCTGGTTGTGTGACAGGAATTTGGCACTCATTGAATTCGCTTCTTTCACTAACCCAAGTTTACGAAAAACCTTCCATTGATTATGCCCGTCAACATTTGCATGTAGAAGGAATGGCAGATGATGAGTTTCTCTGTATCTTTGGGTTGTATGTACTGACACCAAAAATATTTTACTTTTTGGAAGAACACATTCATCAAAATTTTCGAGAACGAGGGGAATTTCAGCTAACATCTTGTCTGGATAGAGTGCGTCAAGAAGAAGGAATGACAGGATATGTTGTCAAAGGAAAATGCTTTGACACTGGATTGCCAGATGTATATCGGCAGACGATGATTGATTTTAGAATTTAGAAATCTACATGATCAAATTTAGCACCGCAAAGCAGTAAATCTTGACGCTGAATCTTTGTCAATCCAATCCCTTGTCCGAAGTCACACTGGGTGCATCTCAGTTTTGTAAGTTAATCTAAGCTGAGAAGCAACCATTGAGATAAGCACAACGCTGTGCCAAGACTTTCGGGACATTTTGAGCCGACCATTGCGCGCCAGAAATCTTAACTCGACGGTCAATTTGCTTGACAGCAGACTCAACCGCTCCAGAGCCAATTGAACAGGTTTTCTCAGCTTGCAATTGTTTCTAGTTGGGGATGCGAGTGCGATGCTTTTCCAGGTAGTTACGAAAGCATTGAAATGTCTTGCTTTGGCAATCCTCGAACAGCGCTAAGGCTCGATCTATCTGCCCTTGCCAAAGGTAGCTTTTGGCTT
>JAAUSC010000179.1 GCA_012031965.1 Scytonema sp. RU_4_4 | reverse complement strand
CCTTCAGGGGCGCTGCGCAAACGCGCTCCAGAATATATCTCCATAAATAAATTTAGGGGGAATGATTGCGGACTTCTTGTTTCAAAGCCCTGCGGGCACGCGCAGCGTGTCCGCAGGACATAACAAATCTTTTTCTTCTTTTCATAAATGAATTTAGGGGCTTGTGCTCTTTATTAATTCTGAGTTCTGCGTTCTGTTAGCGTAGCGGGGCGCAGCCCGTTCTTTCTTATGTCAAAGCACTTTACTTTTATTTTTCAGTTATACCTTAATAGTAAACTCAAAAGACTATATGAATTGCTCATTAATATTTTGTTATCAGCGCTCTCTCTAAGGTTGTAGTTAACATATGTACTTTTTGAATGTTGTCATTGATACGATTGAAATCTTTTCAACTATTTTAGAATAAAAATACTTATGCAGATTTCTCACATAAACATTAGGAGATTATATGGATTAATTTTAAATAAATTGGTTCTTTGAGATAAAAAAATCGAGTCTTATGTATTTTTTTTATTCTCAATAATATCATTACAATAACATTTTCCTAACTTAAAATAAATGATTATAATGTCATGATTTAATGAATTTTCATAGTGTTTTAGAGCATGACATCCAAAAATAGCTCATAATGAAAGCTAAATGTGAAGATACAGGAACAGGTAAGACCTCCACACAACTTTGCTAAGTCTTGCCTCATCTAAGTTACTGGCGAACACAAGTTGATTTCATTTCAACAAAATCAAGGGGTTAGGGTATGTACAAAGCCTATTTTGTTGGAAAACATTCTTACCAAAGCGTGTCTGTTTAGACTCAACCAAACTCCAGATCCAAGTTACGTATTATCGACAATAAAAAGACATAGCAAATGACTAACGTATTATGGTTGCAAGGTGGTGCTTGTTCAGGTAACACTATATCTTTTCTGAATGCGGAAGAACCGACCGTCTGTGATTTAATCGCTGATTTTGGCATTAAAATTCTTTGGCATCCATCTTTAGGGTTGGAACTAGGTGAAAACTTACAAGCACTTTTGTGGGATTGTATTTCGGGCAAAATTCCTTTGGATATCCTGGTCTTTGAAGGTACAGTCGTTAACGCCCCCAAAGGAACTGGTAACTGGAATCGGTTTGCTGAACGTCCCATGAAAGATTGGTTGCTTGACCTTTCAAAAGTTGCCAACTTTGTTGTAGCTGTGGGAGACTGCGCCACATGGGGAGGACTCCCCGCTACTGCACCCAACCCCAGTCAGTCGGAGGGATTGCAATTTCTCAAACGGCAAAAAGGTGGTTTTTTAGGAACAGAGTACGTATCAAAAGCAGGGCTTCCTGTTATCAATATTCCTGGATGTCCTGCGCATCCTGATTGGATTAGTCAAATATTAGTGGCGATCGCCACAGGACGTCTCAATGATATAACCCTTGACGAATTCCATCGCCCACAAACATTTTTCAAGAGTTTTACACAAACAGGCTGTACCCGCAACATCCACTTTGCCTATAAAGCATCCGTTGCTGAATTTGGTCAGCGCAAAGGATGTTTATTCTACGACTTAGGTTGTCGCGGTCCAATGACCCATTCTTCCTGCAACCGTATCTTATGGAATCGCGTTTCCTCAAAAACCCGTGCTGGAATGCCTTGCATAGGCTGTACTGAGCCTGAATTCCCCTTTTATGACCTCGCACCTGGAACTGTGTTTAAGACGCAAACCCTTATGGGGGTTCCCAAGGACATACCGCCAGGAATGAATAGACAAGATTATGCCTTTCTCACCGTTGTCGCAAAGAACATGGTACCCACTTGGGCTGAAGAAGATATGTTCACAGTTTAGTCATTGGTCATTAGCAAAGGATATCATGTCCGTCTGTATCGGAATTATTTCTCCTTCCTCTCTCTCTGCGTCCTCAGCGTCTCTGCGGTTTTTTAATAATTCAGATGCTACCGGATTTGATAGGACACATAACAAAGGACAAAAAACAAATGGGAATTCAAACATTAGATATATCGCCAGTCGGGAGAGTAGAAGGTGATTTGGATGTCCGAGTGGAAATAGAAGATGGGCAAGTCGTGAACGCTTGGACACACGCCGAACTCTTTCGAGGATTTGAAGTGATTCTGCGTGGTAAAGACCCCCAAGCAGGATTAATTGCGACTCCTCGTATTTGCGGTATTTGCGGTGGTTCTCACTTAACTTGTGCATCTTGGGCATTGGATACTGCTTGGGGAACAGAAGTCCCACGCAATGCGATTTTGGCAAGAAACTTAGGTCAAATTGTCGAAACAATCCAAAGCATACCTCGTTACTTTTACGGTCTATTTGCGATTGATTTAACACATAAAAAGTACCAATACAGCCCTTATTACGAAGAAGCTTGCAGACGTTTTACAGCTTTTACTGGTAAGTCTTACGAACTCGGTGTGACAATTTCTGGTAAGCCTGTAGAAATTTATGCACTACTAGGAGGACAATGGCCTCATTCTAGCTACATGGTTCCTGGTGGTGTGATGTGCGCCCCAACCTTAACAGACATCACTCGCGCATGGTCGATTCTGGAATATTTCCGTACCAATTGGTTAGAACCTGTATGGTTGGGTTGTTCTCTGGAGCGCTATGAACAAATTAAAACTTATGAAGACTTCATGATGTGGCTGGAAGAAAACCCAAATCATGCAAATTCTGACTTGGGTTTTTATTGGCGCATGGGTTTGGATATTGGTTTGGATAAATATGGCATTGGTTTAGGTAAGTACGTGACTTGGGGATATCTACCTCATGAAGATAGGTACCAGAAACCAACAATTGCAGAGCGCAATGCAGCCCTGATTATGAAGAGTGGAGTGTATGACAGTTTCACTGACACTCATACCTTGATGGATCATACTTTTGCTCGTGAAAATACGACTCACTCTTGGTATGAGGAAGGAACAGAGGATATCCATCCTTTTGATCGAACCACTCGACCGATTGAGCAGAACGATAAAGACTTTGATAATGCCTATTCTTGGTCAACTGCGGTACGTCATCAAGACTATGGACGTTTGGAAGCAGGACCTTTAGCACGACAACTTGTAGCGGGTGGTAAACATGGAGAATCTTGGCAGCACCATGACGGGTTTATCTTAAATGCCTTTAAGGCAATGGGTGGTGCTAGTATTCATCTACGACAGTTAGCACGAGTTCATGAAATTGTCAAGTTATATCGACAAGCTGAACACTGTTTGCGTGAGTTTCGCCTGAATGACCCTTGGTATATCAAACCCAAAGAAAAAGATGGACGTGGTTGGGGTGCAACAGAAGCAGCACGGGGTTCCTTGTGTCATTGGATAGAAGTAGAAGGCGGTAAGATTAAGAACTATCAGGTTATTGCTCCCACGACTTGGAATGTGGGACCCCGCGATGCTCAAGGAATACGCGGACCTATTGAGGAAGCTTTGATTGGGACACCTATTCAAAATCCGACTGATCCTGTAGAGGTTGGTCATGTTGCGCGATCGTTTGACTCGTGTCTTGTTTGCACTGTTCACGCCCATGATGCGAAGACGGGTAAGGAATTAGCACGTTTCCGTACGGCGTAGGTGTTGGGTTAGTGAAAATGAATAACAAGGTTCTCCAAATGAGACGATTCACCGTTCTCCTGAATAACGGTGAATCTGATTTCTATGACTTGACCACTCATGAGCAGCTAATCGCAAGCGGTAATCGGATTGGCATTCTTAAGCGTGGAAAAGTAGAGTTATGAAAACTATAGGACTTACGCACCATCTGCTAGAAACCCGGTTTCTTCGTTCGTATTTGGTTTCAAAACAGACGATTTTTGGTAGAAACCGGGTTTCTTTGCGTAAGTCCTGAACTATTTGGTTTTTTCGCTCTATTTTTTTTCCTCTAGTTTACTTATCGGTAGACGACACAATTGTCCTGATTGAATTTCCACTTGATTCCCAAAGTTTATAGGGATTTCACCTTGGTAAAGCTGACATTGTAAATCCTTTGGAGGCTGATACTCATAAATACCGGCTGGGAGAAATCTTATCAGCTCCTTCTGTCTAGAACTGACTCGAATTTTCTGGTCTTTGTTTGCATCTACTGGAGTACGATATCCTGAAGTTGTTGTTTTTTCTTTGACCAATTTCAGATCAAATACGTCATAAGGAAATTTGCCTTGAAAATCCCAGGTAATCATTGCTAATATTTGATTCAAAGAGTCAAAAACTTGAACCCAATTAAAGATTGTTCCTCCAAGATTCTTTAGAGTAGAATCCTTAAGCTGAAAAACATCACTTTCTATGTTCTCTGCAAGTATGTTCTTTTCTCCTGGTTGAAGATGAGTGCAGGAAGTTAGGTTAATCTCAGGTACTGACTCCAAAATTGAATCTAATTCGTCTTTTTGTTTGCTTCTAATGAGAACAAAAGGATAATCTTCTGAATGTAAAGCTTTTGGTTGCTGACTAGACCATAAATAGTCGTGGATATATCCTATCACTTCATATTTTCCGTTTATGTCTACTAAAATCTCTGCATCAAGAAATTTATCATCCCAAGAACTATCACCTTTTATAAGGTTAAGAGACCCAAGAAGCATATCTTTTTTCTTCCCATAAAGAGTACATGGCTCGCTAACTGGTTTACCTTTTCCATCGCCACGATATATCAACATAGAAGCTTCCTCTCAGGATAAAAGTTTACATTTCAACTTTTATACCGTTTCTTTCTGAGGCTGCGTCAAATTCTATCTTGGAAGAAAACTTGTAGCACACCTGAAAAATTAGATTGATTTAGCGCATCTATGGCTACGCCACGCAAGCTATCATACAGAAGCGGTATTAGTTTTGCTGAAGAAAAATAGAGATCTTTGAGATCACTCTTCTAATGTTTGATAGGTATAAGCAAAATCAACTTATGCACTTTTGAGAAAAACCGTGTCATTACCGTAGAGCGAAACCTTTCTGTCAGTTTTAGCCCAGATGGCAAAAGCGTGATTTTGTGGAGTTTGGATCTAGATGATTTACTAACACGGGGTTGCGACTGGCTCAAACCTTACCTTGCTAGCCATCCTAATGCACCCAAAGTCTGCCCTAGTAAGTAAGTCATAAGCAAGTTATTGTGAAGTTATTGTGAGTTAGAAATGTAGGACTTACGCATTGACAGAAATCATCAATGGTGCAGTGGTAATTCTCAGGCATGAAAGTGAGATTTTTCTACTTTAGCGAGCAATGAACTATCTGTTTAGGCGATCGCCAACAGTTTAAGAAAAGTTGTTACAGTTCTAACGATAATATCTTTGTCGGCAATATAATCAAGTCCCAAACGTTCAATCTCTCTGTCGAAAGACTTGACGAGATATCGTGCTACATTTTTATGTGCTCTGGTCGGTTCCACCTGTACAATTTCCCCATTCACAAGTTCGTAAATGCCTAAGCCATCTGGGTACTGTTCTAGAAATTCCTCAAAAGTTAGTTTTTTAGCTGTGGTAGTAGTCATAGCGATAGCTAGCCCCTAAGGGGGCGCTGCGCAAACGCTGCTGCGCGGAGCGCAGATCGCCACCTAAAACAGTACTCTTGTTCTACCATGATAGAGACGACAATGATAACATTAAGAACTGTTTCGCCCCTACTGCTTTCTCTAAGACCGCCTATATGTCAAATAGCCAGCAGATAGCCTTAAATGGACGTCTTCCCAACTCCAACAACAACCAAAACACAATTCGCATTCGAGGTGCAAGACAGCATAATCTCAAGAATATTGATTTGGAATTGCCACGCGATCGCCTGATTGTCTTCACTGGCGTTTCTGGTTCTGGCAAGTCTTCCTTAGCATTTGACACCATTTTCGCAGAAGGACAACGCCGTTACGTAGAATCCCTGAGCGCTTATGCACGGCAATTCTTGGGACAGGTGGAAAAACCTGATGTGGAGGCGATAGAGGGTTTAAGTCCTGCAATTTCCATTGACCAAAAGTCAACTTCTCATAACCCTCGTTCTACGGTGGGGACGGTGACGGAGATTTACGATTATATGCGATTGTTGTTTGGACGGGCGGGTGAGCCTCATTGTCCGATATGCGATCGCTGTATTGCCCCTCAAACAATAGACCAGATGTGCGATCGCATATCGGAACTTAGCGATCGCACTCGTTTTCAAATCCTTGCGCCTGTTGTCCGGGGGAAAAAAGGGACTCATAGCAAGCTGTTATCAAGCTTAGCTTCTCAGGGTTTTGTCCGTGTCCGGGTAGATGGCGAGGTACGAGAACTTTCTGACGCAATTAAGTTAGATAAAAATGTTACTCACACCATCGAAGTCGTCATTGACCGTCTGGTGAAAAAGCCTGATATTCAAGAGCGTTTGGTCGATTCTCTTACCACTTGTCTGAAGCAATCTAGTGGAATTGCGGTTATTGAGATTATAAAAGATACAGATAATCAAGAATTACCTCCAGAATTAATCTTTTCCGAAAACTTCGCCTGTCCGGAACACGGAGCGGTTATGGAGGAATTATCACCGCGCTTGTTCTCGTTTAATTCTCCGTATGGTGCTTGTCCTCATTGTCACGGGATTGGAAGTTTAAGAAGATTTTCGCCAGAATTGGTGGTTCCTGACCCGAAAGCGCCTGTGTATTCTGCTATTGCTCCTTGGTCGGAGAAGGACAATTCATATTATCTGGAGTTGCTGTATAACTTGGGACAAGAGTTTGGGTTTGAATTGCAGATATTGTGGAATCAGTTGACTGAAGAACAGCAGGAAGTCATTTTGCATGGAACCTCACAGACGCAGAAGTCGCAGAGTTTAGAGTTTAAAGGGGTGCTTCCTATGTTGCAAAAGCAATATGAGGGTAGTTCAGAGTTAATTAAGCAAAAGTTGGAACAGTATTTGATTGACCAGCCGTGTCCAGTGTGTCAAGGGAAACGGTTGAAACCAGAGGCGTTAGCGGTGCGGTTGGGACAGTACACAATTTTAGATTTGACTGCGACTTCAATTCGGGAGTGTCGGGAAAGAGTTGATCACTTAGAGTTGAGTCAACGTCAGGTGCAAATTGCAGATTTGGTACTCAGAGAAATTAGAGCGCGATTGCAGTTTCTTTTGGATGTGGGTTTAGATTATCTGACACTTGATCGTCCGGCGATGACGCTGTCGGGTGGGGAAGCGCAACGAATTCGTCTTGCTACTCAAATTGGTTCTGGGTTGACTGGGGTTTTGTACGTTTTGGATGAACCGAGTATTGGTTTGCATCAACGAGATAATGCACGGTTGCTGCGAACTTTAACAAAATTGAGAGATTTGGGTAATACGTTGATTGTGGTAGAGCATGATGAAGAAACGATGCGTGCTGCTGACTACCTTGTTGATATTGGTCCTTATGCAGGTATTCATGGCGGAAATATTGTCACCCAAGGTGATTTGCAAGCGTTGCTGGAGTCGCAAGAGTCGCTGACGGGTGCGTATTTGTCCAAACGAAAAGTGATTACAACTCCGGCTGTACGCAGAGAAGGAAATGGGCTGAATTTGGTCATCAAAAATGCTCGTCGCAATAATTTAAAAAATATAAATGTAGAAATACCTTTGGGTAAACTTGTCGCCGTAACTGGTGTTTCTGGTTCTGGTAAATCGACCTTAATTAATGAGTTACTCTACCCTGCACTGCAACATCAGCTGACGCGTAAAGTTCCATTTCCCAAAGAAATAGATGCAATTGAAAGATTAGATACTGTTGACAAAGCCATTGTCATTGACCAATCACCTATTGGTAGAACACCACGTTCTAACCCAGCGACATATACAGGTGTTTTTAGTATTATTCGTGAAGTGTTTACACAAACAGTTGAAGCGAAAGCAAGAGGTTATAAAGCAGGACAATTTTCCTTCAATGTCAAAGGTGGACGCTGCGAAGCTTGCGGCGGACAGGGTGTAAATGTCATTGAAATGAACTTTTTGCCAGATGTTTATGTACAGTGCGAAGTTTGCAAAGGTGCAAGATATAATCGCGAAACTTTGCAGGTGAAGTACAAAGACAAGTCTATTTCTGATGTTCTTAACATGACGGTTGAGGAAGCTTTGGAGTTTTTTAAAAATATTCCTAAAGCGGTAAGTAAATTACAAACTTTGGTTGATGTAGGGTTGGGATATATTAAGCTTGGACAACCAGCAACGACTTTATCTGGTGGGGAAGCACAGCGGGTGAAATTAGCAACAGAACTTTCGCGCCGCGCTACGGGTAAGACACTTTATCTTATAGATGAACCAACAACAGGTTTATCTTTTTATGATGTCCACAAGTTGTTAGATGTGTTGCAACGTTTGGTGGATAAAGGGAATTCAATTTTAGTGATTGAACACAATTTAGATGTGATTCGTTGTGCTGATTGGTTGATAGATTTGGGACCAGAAGGCGGTGACAAAGGGGGAGAAGTTATTGCTGTAGGTACGCCAGAGGAAGTCGCGGAGAATTCTAGGTCGTATACTGGGCAGTATGTTAAGCAAGTGTTGCAGCAGTATCCAGCAATGAACTAAATTTCAAGACAAACAACAATGGGGAAGCGGTTTTATATCGATTTTGGCGCTCAGAGCGCTCTCGTATTCGCCACCCTGGTGGTTCTGGGATGGGTTTAGCTATCTCCCATCGTCTTGTTAAATTGCAGGGAGGTGAAATTTTGGTAGAAAGTGAGCTAGATAAGGGAAGTACGTTTCGATTTTCACTACCTTTGGCATGATATTGACAATGCTGTTTGAAGCACTACTGAGCGTTATACTGTAAACGAATTGCTTTCAGCACTTGCACCAATTCACTTGACGATTCAAGGCGAGTTATATCTAATTTTGGCAATACTTGATAAGTCGATGGATTACCTTGCTGGATATAAACAAACTGATAATCCATACCGTTGGTAGTCAATCCCCAAACGGACGTTTGATGTTCTAAACTTGTGTGTGCATAAGTGAGCAATTGTGGCAATCCCTCTGTAGCATTCAAACTACTATTTTTAGATTCAATTACCAATATCCAAAAAGGTGTCGAAACTGTTCTTCCTTGCGTCTTATTAACAGCCAAAATATCCATCCGTCCTTTGATGATTGTGTCTTCATCTTCAACAGAGATGTCAGCAATATTTTCTTCCAAAGTTATCTTTATACTGGGATGATAAAAGCCAGTTAACTTTAGCAAGGGAGCAAGGAAAAGAAATTTGATTTGTCCTTCCGAGATTTTCCCCTCTGAGTAGTATTCGCGAAAAATGTTGCGAATAGTCTGTAATTCTTGTTGTTCAATTTCTGTAAGCTTTTCTAAGAATAATAAGGATGTAAACGAGTCATTATACTGTTCTTCAAACTTCAAAAGCCGTTGAACGTCTTTCAATCTTATATCATTTGCGTTTAGATTTATCAGCATAAGTTTATTATCTCAGAATTAGGGTAGCGGTAAGTGAACAATTTGGTCTTGATATTCACCATCAAAAGACGCTTCAGCAATGAAAATTAATTCATCAATGTTCTGTCCGATAGTTAATTTATCATTCAGAATTAAAATACCTGGTACATGACGACTTTGGTTAATATGTTCTGCCAAATGTACAGGCATAGATGTACGATTATTAGTTACCAACAGGAAGTCATGCTCCTCACACCAGCATAATATCTCTGGGTCTAGTGCACCTCTCGAAGGAGCACCCGGCTCGCCAACTACCCACATGATGAAGTTGGGATGACGTCGCAGAAATTGACGCTGATAAACTTTATCCACATTTTCATCAAGAAGATATTTAAGAGTCATGTGTTTTTTTCATTGCTTCTCTTTCGGCTTTTAACTTCATCAGTTTGACGACAACTGGCGGAGGATTACGTCGCTGTTCTTCCCGCGCCCTATGACTCCACTCCAACCAATCAGCTATATAAGCGCTTACCGCTTCTTTATTATGCAGGTAGTAGAGAATAGTTGCATAAACCTGCTCTAGAGTAACTGATGGATAACTTTGGGTAATTTCCTCTGGAGTCCGACACCGATGGATGAAATCATAAAGAATAGTTTCAATTCCTACCCTTGTACCTTTGACTCGAATGTCATCAGGACGTTGAAAGTCAAAGTAATCTTCTAGTTGCATAATTCACCTTATCAAAAAATGATTAACATAAGTTACCATTGTGGTCGCTAAGTCATTAATAGCTTTGCAAACAAACTTGTTCCTCTTAATCTTACTTGTCACTTTTGTTAAGAGGTTTTTTAGAAAGGAAATATGAATTTACAGTAGAGTGCATGAGGTGTACTGCTAAAAAAAAGAAAATCAAACAGCTTCAGTTCAAGGATAGCAATAATGACACCAACTGACACGACGGGACTCTTAGAGCCCTGTGGTGAATTTTAAAAGGCAATGCTCCAATGTTTTACAAAAGCTGCTGGAATTCTTCAATTGTTAGCCCCGCATCTTTGACAATTCCAGCCATCGTATAAGCATTGATAGGATTAGCTCTGGGAATGACGAGAATCCGTTCCCCGTTCGTCATGACAACGTGTTTACTCTGTCGTGCAATAGAAAAACCTGCTTTTTAAAATGCTGCAATAGCTCGTAGGTGGTTTACTCCTGGTAAGCTGGGCATATTTATGCTACTTCCACATAACGAGCTTCCGCATCTGGTATCATCTCATCAACAGTATCGAGATAAACTTGAATCGCATCTTTGATATTTTCCAAAGCTTCTTCTTCTGTGTCTCCTTGTGACCAACAACCTGGTAAACTTGGACACCACACAGCATATCCTTCATCAGTTTTTTTTAACTTTACTTTGTATCGCATATACATTAATTATGGAAGTTATTACTTTGATTCAAAGTCCTTTGTTGAGATTGGACCATGAGTTTACATATGATTAAAAATATTATCTTTTATCGTATCAGAATTCTCTTGATAAACTAGTCTTGAACTCCCCTTCCCTCCTCCTTGACGTTCTTGGCGTCCCTTCGCTCAAGAGCACACGCTTGGCGGTTCAATCACTTTCACGCTAATCTTTTGAGAGCTTTGTTGATACACTTGAACTTCACCAAGCCCAGTAAAACAGCGCGATGGTTCATATAAAGCGCGTAGAACTCACTAATTTCAAATCCTTCGGCGGTACGACCTCTGTCCCCTTACTACCGGAGTTTACTGTCATTTCTGGACCAAATGGTTCCGGTAAATCGAATATTCTAGACTCGCTGCTGTTTTGTTTGGGACTCGCTAGTTCCAAGGGAATGCGTGCTGATCGCCTTCCTGATTTAGTCAACACGACTCAAACGAGCAAATCTCGTTCCGCTGTCGAAGCTAGCGTCACGGTGACGTTTGATTTGTCAGACCATGAGTTTGATGATGAACTTGAAGAAATCTCTTCTGTCGTCTCCATCGATGAAGATGAGGAAGTCGAGAAACCAGAACAAGCGCAAGAAGAAAGCGAGGATGAAAGAACTCGCAAAGAAAAAATACGTGCGAAACCAGGTAGCGAGTGGAGTGTCACTAGAAGGCTGCGAGTCACTCCGCAAGGAACTTATACATCGACTTATTACATTAACGGCATCTCCTGCACTCTCACAGAGTTACACGAAGAACTAGAAAATCTACGTGTTTATCCTGAAGGGTACAATGTTGTACTCCAAGGGGATGTCACCAGCATTATCTCGATGAATCCCCGCGAAAGACGGGAAATCATTGATGAATTGGCAGGGGTGGCGGCGTTTGACCGCAAAATCAAGCAAGCAAAAGAAACTTTAGATCAAGTCAAGGAGAAGGAAGACAGCTGTCGTATTGTCGAGACAGAGTTAATCTCACAACGCGATCGCCTATCTCAAGATCGCGCCAAAGCTGAAAAATACCAAAAACTCCGCACTGAATTTCAAGATAAACAACAGTGGGAAGCGGTTTTATCATGGCGTTCTCTCCAAAATCAACAAGAAAAGTTAGCGACACAAATTCAACAAGGCGATCGCACTTGCGGTGAACTCACAACTCAACTCACCACCCTAAATTCAGAAATCACCCAAAAAACCGCCGAACTTGAACAACTCAACGCCCATGTCAAAGCATTGGGAGAAGAAGAACTTCTAGCGGTACAATCTACCCTTGCTACCCAAGAAGCAGAACGCAAACAACTTCAGCGTCAGCAAACGGAACTAGAAACAGCTTCCCAAGAAACCGCCAAGCGTCTGCAACAAACTCAAGAGGAAATTCAACAGCACCAGCATTCCTTAAAACAACTCGCACAACAACAAGTTGAACAAACGCAATTCATCACATCACGACAAACCGAACGAGATGAGACGCGACAAGAATTAGAAAATTCCCGTGAAGCCGCAGCAGAAATTGCTTCCGCTTCAGAAGCTTGGGTACAGCAACAAGCAGCACTGAACCGCCAAATTGAAACTTTGCTGCAAACTGTTGAACCTCAGCGTACTGAACAAGCACAACTCACAGAGCGTAATAACCAACTCCAGCAGCAAATTCAAGAACAAACTGAGCTCGTTCAAACTTTAGAACCTCAGCTAGCAGAAAAACAAGCTGAATGTACACAAGTTGAAACAGAATTTAACACTTCTGGTGAACCGATTCAAAATTTAGCCGAAACTTTATCCGCAACTGAACAAGAACTACACATCCAACAAGAAACCCAAAAGCGCCTCTTGCAAGAACAACGCGAGAAACAACGCCAATTGGATAAACTAGAGGCACAACAAGCAGCACAGCAAGAAGTTCAAGGAACCCAAGCCAGTAAGATTATTCTACAATCGGGAATGCCTGGAGTTTGTGGGTTAGTTGTGCAGTTGGGACGTGTGGAACCTCGCTATCAATTGGCTTTGGAAATTGCAGCTGGAGCACGTCTGGGGCATATTGTTGTCGAAGATGACAGTATAGCAGCCGCAGGAATTGAACTGCTCAAACAGAAACGTGGTGGTCGAGCGACTTTTTTACCGCTGAATAAAATTCATGCTCCCAAATTTACCCAAGATTTTACGCTGCGATATGCGAACGGTTTTGTCAATTATGCTGTGAACTTGATTGAGTGCGATCGCCGTTATAAGGATGTGTTCAACTACGTTTTTGGTAACACAGTGGTTTTTGCAAATCTCGCTGACGCGCGTCAGCATATGAAACTTTATCGTATTGTCACCTTAGACGGAGAATTATTAGAAACCAGTGGTGCAATGACTGGTGGTAGTATCACCCAGCGTTCGTCGTTGCGGTTTGATACGGTGGAAGCTGCGGAATCTGAGGAAGTTTCTTCTTTAAAAAGTCGGTTAACTGATATTGAGCGAATTTTAGAACGTTGTAGCTCAGCAATTTATTCTCTTTCTTCCAGAACAAAACAACTGACACAAGAGGTGACGGAAGCACGACAGGCGCGGCGAGAACAACAACTGCGCTTGGAACAATTACACAAAGATATTAAAAGTTTGACAGCGCAATTAGAAGGAACGCGATCGCAACTTTCGCAAAACAGAGAAAAATTAACCACCGTCCAATCCCGCCTCGAAATTTTGGCTCGGGAATTACCAGGGCAAGAGCAGCAATTGCAACAATTACGACAAGCTTTAACTGAGTTGGAACAGTCGCAAACTCCCCAAGAATGGCAACAAATCCAGGCAAGGATAAAAATTCAAGAGCAACAATTGCAACAGAGGGAGACGGCGTTAAGGGAAGCAGAGCAAAGACTCAAAGATTTGGAAAATCAGCAGCAGCGGTTGCAAGAAAAAATTGCTGTTGGTGAGCAGCGTATCGAAGAATATCATCAAGAGCAGATAAATCAGCAAAATCAACGTACAGCACTTCAATCTCAGCACTTCAATCTCAGCACTCAAATTTCTGAGACTCGCGCTGCTTTGAGTCAGATGGAACAAAATCTGGGAGAAGAGAAGCAAAGACGCGACGCAACAGAACAAGAATTGCGATCGCACACCATGCGTCAGCAACAGTTGGAATGGGAATTGCAAAAACTGCAAGAAACCCAGCAAACGCGACGAGAAGAACTCGCTGCATTGCAAACCCAATTACGAACGATGGGAGCGGAATTACCACTACCTCTGCCGGAAGTACCAGATAAAGTGAATCTAGAAGAATTGCAAAAAGAATTGCGCTCTCTTGCCAAACGCCTGCAAGCAATGGAACCTGTGAATATGCTCGCCTTGGAACAATATGAGCGCACGCAAAAACGTCTTGAAGAACTCAGTCAAAAGTTGCAAACTTTAGAAGGAGAGCGCACCGAATTACTGTTAAGAATTGAGAACTTTACCACCTTGCGTCAACGCGCATTTAAAGAAGCCTTCGATGCTGTCAATGAAAACTTTCAATCAACTTTCGCTGTCCTTTCTGAAGGCGACGGATACCTGCAACTTGACAATCCAGAAGATCCATTTAACAGCGGATTAAATTTAGTTGCACACCCCAAAGGTAAACCTGTACAGCGACTCGCTTCCATGTCGGGAGGAGAAAAATCTCTGACTGCATTGAGCTTTATTTTTGCTTTGCAACGCTACCGTCCGTCGCCATTTTATGCATTTGACGAGGTGGATATGTTTTTAGATGGGGCAAACGTAGAACGATTAGCTAAATGATTAAACAACAGGCGCAACAAGCACAATTTATTGTTGTCAGTTTGCGTCGCCGCAT
>JAAUSC010000024.1 GCA_012031965.1 Scytonema sp. RU_4_4 | reverse complement strand
GGGCGTCAAATGCAGCTTCTGCACCTACACTCAAAGCTTTTTCAATGCGGGATGGGAGTAAGTCGGTGCGATCGCCTTTGCCCCAAAATACTTCACCAACATAATAAACATTAACCCAATTGGACCAGCACCAGTAATCAAAACCGTTTGCCCTGGAGCAATTTGGGCTTTTTTCACTGCTTTAAGGCAGCAATTCGTTGGTTCTACAAAACTTGCTTCTTCAAAAGAAATATTATTAGGAATGGGAATTAACCCCCCATTTTGCACAATATGACCGGGAACCTTGACATATTCCGCAAAACCGCCGCCGCTTGGTGCAAATCCTGCTGTTGTGCAAATATTTTTGTAGGTATCGCACATCGAGAAATTATCATTTAGGCAGTAGTCGCAACGCATACAGGGGATATGGTGCATCACCGCCACCCGTTGTCCAATTTGCCAGCCTGTGACTTCAGAACCCACTGCTGATATAGTTCCAGCAGTTTCATGTCCAAAAATACGTGGTGGTTCATACAGGGGATAACGAATTTTTTTGATATCCGACTGACACAACCCCACAACTTGCACCTGCACCAACACTTCATCAGGTTTCAGTGTAGGTACGGGGATGTCTTCGTAACAAAGTTGATTAACGCCTCTAAATACCTGTGCTTTCACGTTAAATTCTCACCGTTCAATGATAATAGATTTAACATTTAGGGCGTGATTTATGGTAATTACTATATAATTTTATTGACTAAAATTTAGATATAGCATTCCTAAATGATTCGTGAGATAAAGAAACCCGGTATATCCCAGATACCGGGTTTCTGAGGCTCAGTATTTTCTTACAAATGATTCCGGATTGCTATAGAAATTTATATGACTCCAGATTTGGCGGTCTTCTGCTTTGCTCTAAGAAAGAATTCAGAATTCGCTAATTTCCTTTTAACAAGAGAACGCTTAGACTGATAACAAAATCACTTATAACAAATATCTAATGGCTAATTTGATTCTGGTTGTAGACGACGATGCTTTAACGCGGTTACAACTACGGACTTTGCTACAAGAAGAAGGGTATCATGTAGCAGAGGCAATCAATGGCGAGCAAGCATTAGAATTGTATATTAAGCGACAACCGGATATAGTGCTGCTGGATGCCTTGATGCCTACAATGGATGGCTTTACCTGCTGCGCTCAATTGCAAACACTCCCAGGTGCTACGGGAACACCTGTTTTAATGATGACTGGTTTTGATGAGCCAGCATCACTGGAAAGGGCTTTTGCTGCTGGTGCTGTTGATTACATTACCAAGCCAATTAAGTGGCAAGTTTTGCGTCAAAGAGTGCATCGTCTTTTGGAAGCTTATCACGCCATACAGAAATTGCGACAGCAAACGGAGCAGGCGCAGAGTCGGGAGACACAACTGGTGATGGCATTAGAAGCAGCCAGCATGAGTACCTGGGACTGGGACATCCTGAATAACAAATTAACTTGGTCAGATAACCTCAAAGCACTCTTTGGCTTAGAAGGTTCTACATATGAAGCTTTTCTTGAATACGTTCATCCCCAAGACCAAGGCTTTGTCCACAGTTCGGTCATGCAGGCTCTCCAAGAAGGAGCAGAGTACGACATCGAATTTCGTGTTGTTTGGGACGATAGTATGATTTGTTGGTTGACAAGCAAAGGTGTCGTCTTTCGTGATTCCTCTGGGGTAGCAGTGCGGATGACTGGGGTCACGATGGATATTACTAAACGCAAGCAAGCGGAGGAGGCGTTAGAAGTTTATGCTAACCGACAGGCACTTATCGCAGAACTCAGTCAATTGGCACTAGCTGGTGTAGACTTAACAACGCTCATGCACGAAACTGTCGCCTTGGTTGCTCAAAGTCTTAAAGTTGAGTATTGTGAGGTTTTGGAACTCCATAGCGACAATAACACTTTATTGCTACGGGCGGGAATTGGTTGGCAGCCAGGGCTTGTAGGATATGCAACTATCAGTTCTGGAATTGACTCTCAAGCTGGTTATACCCTGTTTTCCCAAGAACCAGTTATTGTTAATGATCTCCGTACAGAAAAGAGATTTAAGGAATCTCAGCTGCTACATAACCATCAAGTGGTCAGTGGTTTGTCGGTCGTTATTCACGGCAAAGAGAATCCTTTCGGTGTTTTAGGAGCACACACAACCACACAGCGTACCTTCAGCAAAGATGACATTTACTTTCTACAAGCTATTGCCAATGTTCTGGCTACAGCCATTGAGCGTCAAAAAGTCGAAGATGCTCTCAGAGAAAGTGAGCAATGCTGGCAATTAGCTTTGCGGGGTAATAATGATGGTATTTGGGACTGGAACGTTAAAACGAATAAAGTCTTCTTCTCAACTCGCTGGAAAGAAATGCTCGGTTACTCTGAGCATGAGATTACCAATCATTTTGATGAATGGATGAGCCGCGTGCATCCAGATGATATCACCTGGGTAACACGAGTTATTCAAGACCACTTTGCTAGGAAAACCCCTTTTTACATCAGTGAATATCGAGTCCAGTGTAAAGACGGTAGCTACAAATGGATTGTGGATCGAGGTCAAGCGCTGTGGGATGATGAAGATACAGTCGTACGGATGGTAGGCTCCCGTACAGATGTTACTGAACGCAAACTAGCAGACGAAAAACTACAAGAAAGCGAAAAACGTTTTCAAATACTTGCTCGTGCTACTAATGATGCTGTTTGGGATTGGGATTTACTGACAGATCAGGTTTGGTGGAATGACAACGTGCAAACTCTGTTTGGTTATTCAAGAAACGTGGAAGTTAAAAGTGAAGTGACTTGGTGGCATGAGCATATACACCCAGATGATAGAGAGAGAATTATTTGTGACATTCATGCTGTTATCAACAGCAATGAACAATTCTGGTCAAATGAATATCGCTTTCGCCGTGTAGATGGTTCTTATGCTTACATTTTTGAGCGCGGTTATGTTGTTCATGACAACACAGGGAAGTCTGTGCGGATGATTGGGGCGATGATGGACATTTCTGAGCGCAAGCGGGTTCAAGAAGAGTTACAGCGTCAGAACTTGCGATCGCAATTGTTTGCCGATGTGAGTTTAAAAATTCGTCAGTCCTTACAAATTAATGATATTCTGCAAACCAGCGTCACAGAGCTACAAAAGCTGCTAAAAGCTGACCGTGTCCTTATTTTTCGGATGCTTCCAGATGGTTCTGGAATAGTGGCGCAAGAAGCCGTGGTTCCCGGTGTGCCCGCTGTTCTCGGACAAAACCTTCATGATCCTTGCTTTGTCGAAGATTATGTCCAGAAATACCGCAATGGACGGATTCATGCTGTTAGCGATATCGAGCATGCTGGTATAGAGCCTTGTTACGTGGGATTTCTACAAAAACTGAATGTCATATCTAACCTTATTGTCCCTATTATTCTAAAAAATCAACTTTGGGGATTGCTCATTGCTCATCAGTGTACTCGACCTCGCCAATGGACGAGATGGGAAACTGAGCTTTTACGACAGTTGGGAGATCAAATAGGCATCGCCCTTGCACAAGCTCAACTCCTGGAACAAGAAACCCGTCAACGGCAAGAACTCACCCGTTCCAATGAGGAACTGCAACAATTTGCCTTTATTGCCTCTCACGATTTACAAGAGCCATTACGTAAGATTAAAACATTTGGCGAGCGGTTGAAAGCCGTTTGTGGTGCTGCTTTAACTGAACAGGGGCTTGATTACCTAGAACGAATGCAGAATTCAACCCGCAGGATGCAGGCTTTGATTGAAGATTTGTTAACACTTTCGCGAGTGACCACTCGAGGGCAACCTTTTGTACCTGTGGATTTGACACAGGTTACGCAGGAAGTGTTATCTGATTTGGAAGTACGTATCCAACAAACCGAGGCATATGTAGAGGTCAGCGAATTACCTATCATTCACGTCGATCCGCTCCAGATGCGTCAATTACTACAAAACCTCATCGGCAACGCTCTGAAATTCCACCGTAAAGAGGAAGCATGTATTATTAAAATTTACAGTCAGATGTTAAATTGCCAAGATACTGTGGAATTTTGTCAAATTATTGTAGAAGATAATGGTATTGGCTTTGATGAAAAGTATCTTGACCGCATCTTCAATATTTTTCAACGCCTACATGGTCGCAGCGAATACGAAGGGACTGGTATAGGTTTGGCGATTTGCCGGAAAATTGTTGAACGTCACAACGGGAGCATCTGGGCACAAAGTACACCAGGTCAAGGGTCGAGATTTATAATTCTACTTCCAATTCATCCTCCCACACAATATGCTCTTCCTTAAAAGGATTTATCATACCCCCAGGATGGTCAAGTCCTCGACAACCTAACTTTTATTATTTGTTGCAATTTAATAATCGATTCATCCTAAAACCAACGCAAAGGAGAAAATGCAGAGTGAAGGGTCGGCAAACAACCGTCACAATTTTGATGGCTGATGATGATGAGGATGACTGTATGTTAGCTCGCGAAGCGTTGGCAGAAAGTCGATTGGCAAATAAGTTGCATATTGTTAACGATGGTGAAGAGTTAATGGATTATCTTTACCATCGTGGTATGTATGCCAGTAAAAGCACTGCACCGCGACCAAATTTAATTTTATTAGATTTAAATATGCCCAAAAAAGATGGTCGTGAGGCACTTAAAGAGATAAAAGCTGATCCACGTTTAAGGCAAATTCCTGTTGTTATTCTAACAACCTCCAAGGCAGAAGAAGATATTCATAGCAGTTACGATTTGGGTGCAAACTCATTCATCATAAAACCTGTGACCTTCGCATCTTTGGTGGAAGTTATGAGAACAATAGGAAAATACTGGTTTGACATCGTGGAACTTCCGCTATAAGCAGAGGGAGGCAGATAATGAAAGAAAGTCCATTTAAAGTTCTTCTTATTGATGATGATGAAGATGACTACATTTTAACTCGTGATTGGTTCGGTGAATTTCAAGTCCCTTGTGGCGAATTGGAATGGATCAATAATTATCAAGCAGCAATAGATGCAATTGTTAAGAACCAATACGATGTTTGTCTTGTCGATTATCGTTTGGGGGCGCGTAATGGACTGGAACTGTTACGTGAAGCCATTGCCAAGGGCTGCTCTTCCCCAATTATTTTACTGACAGGAAGGGGAGATAGGAAAATAGATATTGAGGCGATGAAAGCAGGTGCAGCAGATTATTTAGAAAAAAGTCAGTTGACTGCTCCTTTGCTAGAACGTTCTATTCGTTACGCAGTTGAGCGCAGGCGAGCAGAACAAAAGATTCGCGAACACGCCGCACTACTTGATGTTGCTACCGATGCCATTTTTGTACGCGATTTAAAAAATAAAATTTTATTTTGGAATAAAGCAGCTGAAAAACTATACGGTTGGAAGGCAACTGAAGCGATTGGCAAGAATACATCAGAACTTTGGTATGAGAAAGATATAGCAGATTTTTCAGAAGCTCTTGAGACTTTATTGAAAAATGGTTCCTGGGAGGGTGAACTACATCAGATAACAAAATTTGATAAAGAAATTATCGTTGAAAGTCGCTGGACACTTGTGCGCGAGTTTGATAAACAAGGACAATCAATTCTTGTTGTTAATACTGATATCACACAAAAAAAAGAATTAGAAGCACAATTTTTCCGTGCTCAGCGTTTGGAAAGTATTGGAACTTTAGCGAGCGGTATTGCCCACGACCTCAATAACGTTCTTGCACCCATTTTAATGACCGCTCAACTTTTAGAATCGCAGCTGCATGATGCGCGGAGTAAACGACTGCTGCCAATATTGATATCTAATGCGAAACGGGGAGCTAATTTAGTTAAACAAGTGTTATCTTTTACTCGCGGGATTGAGGGCAATCGCACTCTTTTGCAATTAAAGCATTTAATGAGAGAAATTCAGCAAATTGTTAAAGAAACGTTTCCCAAATCTGTTGAAATTTCCACTCAGATAGCGCCAAACCTTTGGACAGTTTTAGGTGATGCTACCCAATTGCATCAAGTCCTCATAAATTTATGCGTTAATGCTCGCGATGCCATGCCTAATGGCGGGAAATTAACAATCTCGGCGGAAAATTTCATTGTTGATCAAAATTACGCCAAGATGTATCTTGATGCTCGAGTTGGTTCGTATGTTGCCATTACTGTTACTGATACAGGAGTTGGTATTCCACAGGAAATCATAGACCGTATGTTTGAACCATTTTTCACGACGAAAGACCTAGGAAAAGGAACAGGACTTGGTCTTTCTACTGTACTTGGGATTATTAAAAGCCACGGTGGTTTTGTGAATGTGTATAGTGAAGTAGGTAAAGGCAGCCAATTTAAGGTGTATTTACCAGCACAAGAAGCGATGGAAACTCCAGAAGAACAAGAGGAGGAATTACCAAGCGGTAATGGAGAATTGATTTTGGTTGTGGATGACGAAGATTCAATTCGAGACGTAACGAAAACATCTCTCGAAAGCTATAATTACAAGGCAATAACTGCTAGCGATGGTATTGAGGCGATCGCTCTTTATGCAGAACATCAAAATGAAATCTCTGTGGTCTTGACAGATATGGTCATGCCTTCTATGGATGGAATAACCACAATCCGGACCTTAAAAAAAATTAATCCTGCAGTCAAGATTATTGCCGTCAGTGGACTTGCTTCTAGTGAAAAGGTGAATACAGTCAATAACATGGGTGTTAAAGCTTTTTTAGCTAAACCGTACACTGCAAAGCAGTTATTGCAGACTATTAGTGCTGTCAAAAGTGAGAATTAAAATAAGGGAAGCCATTAGAAGCCATTAATGGTTAGTCGTGAGTTGGTAAAAATGACAACTCACGACTAACAGTTAATAAACAACATTTGCCATTCCCAATCTCCACAAGAAATAATGACCAACCAGTGTTCTGAAGTTTTAGCCGTCAACGCAGCTTTTTATCGAGCTTTTGAAAAAAAAGATATCGAGGTAATGGGTACCGTCTGGTCTCAAGGAACTGGTAGTCTTTGTATTCATCCCGGATGGAATGTTTTACGCAGTTGGAAGGAGATTCGCTCCTCCTGGGTTAACATTTTCAAAAATACTGCTTACATTGAGATAAATACGGAGATATTGACTACAGAAGTTCGTGATAACGTAGCCTATATTGTACTTGTAGAAAATGTCCTTCAAATCATTAATGGCAGAAGGCTAGAAGCACGATCAATTGCTACGAATATATTTGAGCTTCTTGGCGGTAAGTGGTATCTTGTGCATCATCACGCCAGTCCAATAATGCGGTGAGAGTAAAGAAAGGGAACAAGGGGAGATTTGCCTTCTTGTCTCCCCCTAGTCTCTACCGAGAAACGCGCACAGTGCCCCTAGAGCATCGGTACAGTCATCCAAAAAACCCGGTTTCTTTAAGGTGACTCAACGAAAAAATCAGTCTTTTCGACGACAGAAACTGGGTTTTTCATCGCTCCTGCTTGACTAATGTACCGGCGCTCTAGTTTCTAACTATGGGGGTGTAGTGCGCTTGCGATTTTAGTCGCAGTCCTAAAAATCTTCCTGGCGATTGGTAGAGGATGTGTATAATGTAGTTAGGAGGTGATGCAGGTGTTTAATCTAAGTTACGAATTTAAGCTAAAGCCAACACAAAAACAAATAAAGATGTTTGAAGAATGGTTAGAAACCCACAGACGGGTTTACAATCACGCTTTAGCTGAACGCAAAGATTGGTATCAGTCTCGCAGTTGTCAGGTTAATACTTGCACCCTTCGTAGTTGTTACATCATTCCCGTTGATGCACCACGTCCAACTTTTGCAAGTCAATGTAAATCCTTGACTGCTGCGCGTAAAGAAAACGAGTATCTAAAACGTGTCAATGCTCAATCTTTGCAGCAAACTCTAAGGCGGCTTGAAAAAGCTTTTGTGAGTATGTGGGAACAGAATCATGGGTTTCCACGCTTTAAAAAAACAGGACGGATGCGGTCTTTCTCTTTCCCTCAACTAGGTGTAAATCCGTTAGCCAATGGGTTTGTCAAGTTGCCCGTTATTGGTGCAGTTAAAATGCGCCAATCGCGGAATGTGCCAGACGGTGGGGTAATAAAGCAAGCGCGTGTGATTAAGCGTGTCTCTGGATGGTATGTGATGCTGACTGTTCAATGGGACGTCAGCGCACCTCAACCCATGCCACGCGGTGAAGTAATGGGAATTGATGTAGGACTAACAAGTTTTGTCGCAACTTCTAATGGGCTATTGGTCAAGCGTCCGAGGTTTTTTGTAGATGCCGAACGCAAGCTTAAATTGCTGCAACAGCGCGTTTCCAGAAAACGTATTGGCTCGAACAATTGGAAAAAAGCGCAAAAGAAAGTTGCCTCATTGCATGAGTACGTCGCCAATTGTCGTAAAGATTGGCATCGAAAGCTGTCTCACCAAATATGTAACGACGCTGGAATGGTCTTTGTTGAAGACTTAAACCTAGTTGGATTATCTAGAGGAATGTTGGGCAAACATTGTCTAGATGCGGGGTTTGGTCAGTTTTTCAATATTCTTGAACAAACTTGTTTTAAGCGCGATGTCTATTTCCAAAAAGTAGATGCTCGAAAAACAAGCCAGATTTGTCCAAACTGCGGCGTTGAAACAGGCAAGAAAGAACTGTCAGAGCGTACTCATATTTGTTCAAATTGCGGCTATACAACCGATAGAGACGTTGCAGCCGCTCAAGTAGTCGCAATACGCGGACTTGCAGCCGTGGGGCACACGGTCAAGATGCTTGGTGAGGGTAAATTCATTGGAATCCCCGTGACCCAAGAATCCCCCGGCTTTTAGCCGTGGGGAGTGTCAATCTGCACTAATCCCCAATCAACTCTACAGCATCACGTCCATCCCAATTGTGTAAGTAAACTTTGACAATCTCTTCTTTGGCGGTGGGTAGGTGCTTACCAACAAAATCTGGATGAATTGGTAACTCGCGATGACCTCTATCTATCAGCGCGGCTAAACGAATGACCTCTGGTCTTCCATACTCATTCACCGCATTCAAAGCAGCGCGAATTGTCCGTCCTTTGTAAATCACATCATCGACGAGAACAACAGTTTTCCCCGTAAGATCAAAAGAGATGTCGGTTTTCGCAGGAGTCCGCAACCCAATCTGGTCGAGGTCATCACGGTAAAATGTGATATCCAAGGCTCCCATCGCTATAGGTATACCTTCAAGCGCTTCAATTTGACGCGCCAGTAACTGAGCTAAAGGTACACCTCTAGTATAAATACCTAGTAGTATGAGTTGAGACAGATCACGCGTTTTTTCTACGATTTGAGAAGCAAGACGATTCACGGTACGACGGAGTTCTTCAGGTGAGAGAATGTCAACCACTTTGGCTTCCATAGACACTGTCATAAACCGATACCCCTGAACAACGAGTTATGGCTAATGGGTCATTGTGACTGGCAATTGTTAGTGGTTAGTAGAAAATTCGGCTAACCATTGACTATTAACAACTAACCATTCTCAATTCCCTATTTCCATCATGACTCTCGCTGCGCTCAAATTCACGCATTCGCTCGTTCAAAATTAAAAAAACAATTTTGATAGTACCGCAAGGGGTACTGCAACTCCTAACCACAGCAAAAAGCAATATCGAGTGAGTTGCAAAGCTTGATAAATGCAATGTGGGGTGATGGGATGGATAGCATCTCCTAGCAGAGGTTTGTGTTTTGCTACCCCACCATACCAATTTGTACCTCCCACCTGCACGCCCAAAACAGCAGCATAGGTACACTCACTCCACCCGGAGTTAGGACTAGGGTCAGAAATAGCATCCCGACGGCAAATCCGCCAAATATACAAAGGTTTCCCAGACAGAAGCGCTAAAGTTATTACGGTTAATCGACAAGGAATCCAAGTCAAACAATCTTCTAACCGCGCACTGAACCATCCTAAATAGGTATAGGGTTTTTCTCGATAGCCCACCATTGAATCAAGAGTACTGCTAGCTTTATATGCCAAAGCCAGAGGAGCTGGACCAATAACTGGGATAAACACACCAATAATCGCATAAAAAAGAGGAGCCATGACTCCATCAGTGGCATTTTCTGTCACTGTTTCTAAAACGGCTCGTAAAATTTCTGCTTCTGTTAAACTTTCTGTATCTCGTCCAACGTAGTGACTTAAACTAGAACGGGCATCTACAATATGTCCTGATGTTAATGGTTGTAAAACAGTTTGAGCAGCGACTCTCAAACTTCTAAGAGCAAAACAGCTAGCTAAAAGAATGCTTTCTAACGCAACTCCCAAAAACGGATGCAGTAATCTCGCACCTTGAATAAGTAGGTAACCTATGAAGGCACTACTTATTATTAGGATAAAGCCCAGCACAATTCCAGCAAGGCGCTGCGTTAGGGAATTTTGACAATATGTAAGAGCAAGTTTGGTAAAACGAGAAATTGTCCACCCCATAACTCGCACTGGATGAGGCCAACCCCACGGATCACCAATTAAGTAATCTAAAGTAGCAGCAATAATTAAAGCAACTGTTGATGTCATGAGTCAAGGGTCAAAAGTCAAAAGTCAAAAGTCTAATGACTAATGCCTAAACAATAAAATTTGCTTCTTCCCCAAGAGAAGCTTGCCAACTACGAGCGTCGTAATAAAGGTCTGCCAAGGTAATACTGTACAAAGCTTCCTTGAGTTTTTGGTGCAGTCTTTGCCAAAGACTAAATGTTACCCAATCTTCTGCTTGTGTTGGGGAAGCTTGGTGATGGGGTAAAGGTTCAATAGTTTCTCCTACTGCTTCTAAAACTTCTCCCAGAGAGATTTGTGCAGGTTCTCGAGCTAGCTGGTATCCACCAATGCTACCACGAATTGATTTTACTAATCCAGCACGACGCATCTCTATGAGCAGTTTTTCTAAGTAAGGAGCTGGAATATCTTGACGAGAGGCTATTGCTTTGGTGGAAACAGGACCGTACTTAGGCTGTAAACTCAAATCGAGCAACGCTTTCACACTGTAGTGTCCTCTGGTTGTTAGTTTCATTTTGGTAAGCTTTGTCCTTTGTCCTTTGTAATGACTAATGACAAATGACTAATGATTAAGGATCAGTTTTGCTTATCATTCTGTGTTTTCATGATCAAATTCAGTCAGTAGACAACCTTTTTCGGTATGCTTTATGAAACTTAAGCAAATACAGCATAGTAATCACTTGAAGCTAGAAGTGTAAAGTATAGCAGTTCTATTTGAGTTGTGAGATCAAGGCATTGAATGAGGGCAAGGAGAACAAGGAGAAAGAGTAGGACCGAAGGTAGGAAATTGTCTCTCACTCTGGTGGCTCCCTCACTCCCTTATCTCCCTCATGCTCCCCACATGAGTGTTCACGAATCATTTAAGATTGCTATATGAATTATCTAGTACGATAAATTTGGGGGTTGAAATAAGGGTACTGTAGTCGGATCTTTTCTCTACGGTTCAATCGAGAACCTGTTTTCTCTTACTTTATCCTTTTTTTGGTCATTCACATACATACAAACTATAGTTATCACCTTTGCCCATCTTCTTTAAAATAAATTGTATTGACAATATTGCTCATTCAGTCAAAAATTTGCTCTCTCGGTGTAATATACTTGGCAATAGCACCAGATAAAAAATAAATGATGGCGCTCGCACTTGCATAACTCAGCTAAAATAAAATCGATTCATTGTATTTGACCATTCGTTTTTGAATTAAGTTGATGGCTAAACTGAAAAAAATTGAACCCCTAGTCGGTGAAGATCTGCTCAAGAAAGTCAAAGAGCTAGAAAGCCTAAGCAAAGAAGAAAAAGCCAAACACTGTGGCTACTATACCGTAACCAAAAACGGTATAGAGCGCGTCAACATGATGAAATTCCTAAATGCTCTCATCGATGCTGAAGGCATTCAGTTAGACAGCGCTCCTAGTGCAAATGGTCGGGGTGGACGCAGTGCAAGCTATAGAATTAGCGTGCAGTCAAACGGTAACTTATTGATAGGTTCAGCATATACCAAACAAATGAATCTCAAACCAGGAGATGAGTTTATCATTACTTTAGGCAAAAAGCACATTCGTCTGAGACAAGTAGACTCAGAGGAGAGAGAAGAGCTTGAGCTAGTAGAAGCTGCGGTGTAGATAGTCATTAGTCCTGAGGAGGCAAGTGCATTGCGGTGAACCAGCCCTGCAGGCGGGTTTCCCGCCGTAGGGGACTGTGTTAGCGCAGCGTGACCGGAGGTCATCCCTGGAGGGAGCCAGCGCCGTGCGGAGGTTCCCTCCGTTGAGGAGCCACTGCGTTGCGCAGAGAAGTTTGTAGACGCGGAGCGGCTTCCCGTAAGGGTACGGAGGTTTCCTCCGTCAGCGCAAGCTCCTCGCGGAGCGAGGCTCAAAGCTTCGGAGGGTTTCCCCCCGTTGTAGCATGTGGCGTGCGACTGGCGTTGGGTTAAGCGCGTTGAGTGCATCTACCGTTCATTAGACTGCAAAGCTGTTGACTAATGATCCTTACGGGTATGCGCGAAGCGCACGCCTTACAACGAACGCCAGTTCTCTACGGCGGGAGACCCGCCTATAGGACTGGACTCACTTTTGGCTCACTTTTGACTATTGGCTATTGACTTATGCTGACACCTGTTTTGCGAGTCATTGGTAAATAGTGGCGAAGTGCTCTACGCGTTACAGCTACGTTGCAGGTTAAGGCAATTTGCTCTTTTTCTAGTAAACCTAAAATACGCTCTTGGTTGTCTCGGGCGATCACTGGTAATTGATGCAAACCTCTAAGAGCCATGCGATCTAAAGCTTCGGCTAGGGGTTCATCTTGTAATGCATAGAGAATATCAGTGGTACAGATGTCTATGAGTGTTTGATGAGTTGTGTTAGCCTGAATTTCACTTGATGAATTTGGGTATTTTTCGCAAAAGAAAAGAGCGCGGTTGACATCTTCTAAAGAAATGATACCAACTAATTGCTCTGCTTCATTAATAACCAAAGCACTCCGACAAAGGTCACCGCTCATTTCCAAGGCTGCTTCTATCACGTTCATGGTTGCTGGCAGCTTTTTTGGACAAGAATACATGGCATCTCCGACTAAGATTTGCTGCAAAATTTCTGCTTGCTCATCTTTCAACTCGGAAAGACCGATTTGCTGTAGGTTGAAATTAGAGTTAGAAGTTGGTTTGATTCGCTCTACAAGCCAAATACTCAAACCCACTGCTGCCATTAACGGTAAAACAATGCGATAGTCTCGCGTTAATTCAAAGAGCAACAAAATTGCTGTTAATGGAGCTCTGAAACTTGCAGCAAGAACTGCTGCCATCCCTACCATTGCATAAGCTGGGGGAGCTGCCATATACTCTGTGATTGCAGGAGCTATGCTCGCCAAAATTTTTGCATAAGCTGATCCAAAAGAAGCACCTAAAAACATAGCTGGTGCAAATAGACCGCCAACAAAACCACTACCAGCACTAACAGCTGTCATGAAGAGCTTCACCACCAGCAGTACGAGCAACAAATCTAGAGAAAACTTCACATCCTGAAGCATCGCTTCCACAGTGCCGTAACCGATGCCCAAAATTTGAGGAAAGTATAAAGCAACAATGCCAACAATAGTTCCACCAATAATCGGATGAATGGGTTCGTTTATATGACCTAGCCATCGCAAATAAGGTATTTCCCCTTTAAAACAGGCTTTTGCCAAACGAATGAATTGGGTATAAGTAAAGGAAACTAAACTGGCTCCCAAACCCAATCCCAGATAAAGCGGTAATTCCAGAGGACTGCGGACTTGGTAAACAGGTAAGTTAAAGGCAGGCTGTGCGCCCAAACCAATTTGAGCAATTAATGCCGCAACGACCGCTGCAAGCAGCACTACACTCACCGCAGAAGTCGCAAAAGATGTAGCGCCCAACACCACCTCTAAAGCAAAGAAAACTCCGGCGATAGGGGCATTAAATCCCGCAGCGATACCAGCAGCAGCACCAGCACCCAAAAGTAAGCGCTGTCGTTCTTGAGAAACCTGTAAAACAACAGACAGCAGCATGCCAAAATTTGCGCCAATTTCTACACTTGGTCCCTCTGGTCCTAAAGAAGCACCACTTCCTAAAGACACTGATGCTGCTAGCATTTTTGTCACTGGTCGCAGTGGTCGCTTGATCTCTCCTCCTTGGGAAGCGGCGATTAGAGTTGAAAGTTCTGGACCAAAGTCTTGGGTACGCCAGCGCATGAATCCGACGATGAGTCCACCTAGAATGGGAACACAGGCTAGAGTCCAAGCGCCCCAAGCACCAATGGCACCCATGAAATTTTCCAGCATCAGGTGGTGAATCAGGTCGATTAAATAGTGAAAGGTCACCACACCCATTCCACTACCACCGCCTATAAGGACGGCTAAAAGCAGTACAAGGGTTTCTGGGGATGGTTGAAAACGGTTAAGCAGATGAATCAAATGGGCAGAAGGAGTGGTAAAAGCAGGTTGTTCGACCACCTTCCTCATTTCAGTTGAAGGCAGAAAAATCATTGAGTGGAGAAGTAAATCTAATAAAAAATTTAAATTTTTATGTCTTACATTTCATTGTGAGTGATCATTTAGCAACCGGACAAGTGGATTGTATTATGTTAGTTTTACAAAGCTTTAGTAAATTCATTCACGTTGTTCACAATTTGTGTAGGGACAATGCTTAAATGGGAAAGAATTAGTGGTTAATGGTCATTAGCAGCACTCATCTAGAGTCGCGAGGAACCCATTGAAGGTTAAAGAGTGTAAACGCCCTATGGGGCTTGCCAGAGACTAAGATGAATCATGAACTGAAGGGAAAAGTGCATATACGCCTTGAGGGTGACTTCCCACATGGTGGTATGAACTATAAAGTGAAGTATGGAGTCATTTATCCTTTATCCTTCATTTTGGTCATTTTCACAAAAACCTAGCTATACTCGTGTTGCAACTATTGAACCATGCTCGTAGCACAGGCTTTTGTCTGTCTAAATGATGGATATTGTATGCGTGATTTATGGCTTATGTTAGACCATACTAGGTCATCTACACGCATATTGAGCAGAAATTCTCGCTCAGGTATTGAGATAGAGCAAGTAAGTGGACTAGACGGACGAGGTAGATGAATACACACACCTTTGATAATCATTATGTAACTTGCCCAATTTGCCAAAAAAATGCTAAACCAAAGCTAGTAAACACTAGCATTGGATTGTATACCTGTCCGTATTGCCAGGAAAGGCTAGTCGTCTGTCAAAGCGGTCATTATGTCCGTGATCCGTTTGCCTACAAACAGATAATGATATCGTCGGTACTCCGTCGTCAAAGCCGACCTTTAGCTAGAATTCTGAGGGATTTCGTCATCCTTAAGCGTCCTGTAATAGCTCTGGTTGTGGGAGGTGCTATTCTCTTGAGTGTCATTGGCATGATTCAGCAAACCTCAGACCAGGATTTTCCAAGGCTACCAAAAACAGAGAAACAACGTTAGAAATTGGGAATTGTTTATTGGTTAGTGGTTAGTTGTTGTTTAGCGCTAACCACTATCACTATTTGCTTGTCTTTTACCAAATCATACCAAAAAGAATGCAATGATGGATAAGCTGTTGCGCTTTTAATTTGCATATTATTTTTGTTTAGTCAATCATTGAAACCCTCTTCCCTTCAGCATAGCTGCCTTCTGCCTTCTGCCTTGCTGTTGTGCATTTTGAATGCACAACAGCTTAACACCCTGCCCCTAATCCCCAAAGGGGACCGGTGAGCTCCCCAACCCTCCGCGAACTCCGGGAAGGGTTATCTGTTGCAAACATTTTTGAAATTTATATCACTTAGTATTTTTTGTAACTAGTGACAAACCGGAAGCATGTTTAACTAACTTCACCGACTCCAGTTTGAGATTTTGGAGTGTTGTTTCATCAAGCAGAAGGTAAGGTTGTTCATTAGATTGCCAATAAGACTTCATTTGAGTAGAAGAAGCAGGAATAATGATGCGATCGCTATAAAAATCCAGTGACGGACGATGGTAAGAAAAAGATGTGTAAATCTTTGTTACTTTTGGATTTGCTTGCTGGATCATCTGTGCTACAGGTTTGACTGGATAAGCTTCTCCTAGTTCCCAAACCCAGTAATTAGACTTCATCAACAGCAGTAGCGAAACATAACTACCCCAAAATAGAACCTTGAGGAATTGTCTGTCACCTCGCTCTGCCAAAATAGCAGTTATTGCCATTGTGATCGCTACTGCTGCAAAAATCAGTTGTAAGTCTGCTTTTGCTGTACTTCCCAAACTATAGTAAATACTACCACTCGTTGCCACTACAGATAGAACTGCCAAAGATACAATCAAATAGCGGGGATAAGATGACAGTAAAGGCATATTTTCGATTTCCGCAAGCTTGGCACCACAAGCTAAGGCTATGCCTGGGTAGATTGGAAATACGTACCAGGGAAGTTTGGTTCCCATTAGGGAAACGGCGATGAGATAAACACCACACCACACCAATACAAGTTTTGCCCAGTTCAAGTTGCGATTTTCCCAAGCGAAGCGCAAACTAGACGGCAAAAAAATGAGCCAAGGCCATGTGTATTTGAGAATCTCTAGTAAATAATACCACGGCGGTCCAGAATGGTTCTCAACAGATTGCCAAACACGGCTCAGGGATTGATTCATCATGCCGATTTTGGCATAAGTATTGCCATAGTGTACAAACTGGGCACCATACCAAAAAGTGACAGGTAAAATGCCGATGAAAATTCCTGTCCACATATATCGGCTGGTAAGCAGTCGCGGTGTGTCCCAAAAGAGAAAAACAAGCGCGATCGCTCCCAACAATAAACCCAACATACCTTTAGTCAGGCAAATAAACCCAAAACCGATTCCAACACCAAGGCAGTAGCGTAAGTTGCGGCGCGATCGCAGCAAACATAGTATCATTATCATGAAAAAACAGACCGCTGCTCCATCCAACATTGCTAAGCGCCCATGACGCACCACTGGTAGCATTGTCAGGTAAGTCAAAGCGCTATAAATAGCTGCCCAACGTTGGTGAAATATTTCTCGCCCAATGTAATACACTAAAGGCACTGACAGAGCGCTCAGCAGTGCTCCAGGTAAGCGTGATGTCCACTCATGAACTCCTCCCAAGGAGTAAGCCCAAGCAATCAGCAAGTGCATGAGTGGTGGCTTATTATAATATGGTTCACCCCCAAGCGTCGGGTAAAGCCAATGCATTGAACCAGCTGGAGCACGCCATATTTCACGCGCAACCTGTGCCACAGTACCTTCATCCCAATCTCGCAGCGGTAATTGTCCTAGATTTATGGTAAAAAGTAAAACTGCTGCCAAAAGCAGTACTAAGACCCATACCCAATCCATCCATTTTTCTGCCGTGCGATACTGCTTTTCTAGACGACCCCAAATAAAGCTTCCTTCTTGCATATTCGGTGGATATTTATTGTGCTTGCTGGTTCGATTAGATAGAGACGCTTTGGAGTCTCGAATGTTGCCACTTGTAATAACGAGTGGTCTTAAACAACCCCCTTATTATTTAAATTAACTTACATTTCCTAGAAAAAAAATAATATTTTTTTAAAGATTTCCACTTTTTTTATTTGATTTAATAATTCTTGTTTTGAGAAAAATGTTAAAACTATTACTAATCAAAACCAATAATTACCTTTTTTAGGAGAATAATATCGATGAATTTACCTGTTGTTTTAGATATTGCTCTTGGCTTAATTTTTATTTACTTAATTTTGAGCTTGCTAACTTCAGAAATTCAGGAATTGATTAGCACACTTTTGCAATGGAGAGCTAAACATTTAAAAAATTCAATTCAATTACTTTTAGCTGGCGGTAGTGAAACTGAAGAATCAGAGATTAACGATGCCATAGATTTAGTCCATAAACTTTATCAAGACCCCTTGATTAATACCCTGAATCAACAATCTAAGGAGAGAATAGAAAAGGGATTGCAGGAGGTGACTCGAGATATAAATGGACAACAAACATTCAAAGAAAAACAAAGTGCTCCTTCCTATATTCCTTCTGAAACGTTTGCAACTACCTTATTAGAAACATTAAAAATTCCAGAGTTAATTCGTTTTGTGAAAAATCCCTCTGAGGAGACAGAAACAAACTTGCATGTGATATTGTCATCTTACAAAGAACTGAAAACAGCGATTAACGATAAGAATAGTGATGGCTATCAAACCATCCAAAACATTTACGGAGACATTAGTGAAAATGAGGAATTTAAAAAGCTTGTTCGGGGTTTACCTGAGCACGTACCTCATAATCTCATGACGAGTCTTAGTGTTCTTGCTCAGCGGAGTAGGATAAAGATTAATGACCTTAAAGAGGAGATGAATCAATTTCAACAAGAGGTTGAAACATGGTTTGACCGTTCTATGGATCGGACAAGTGGTGTTTATAAGCGCAATGCCAAAGGAATCGCTATTTTAATTGGTATATCAGTTGCCATATTAACTAATACTGATACATTTTTCGTCCTGAAAAGACTGTCGCAGGATTCGGCTATCCGCTCTGCCATTACTCAAAGCGCAATTCAGCAAAATATTATAGATAACGAAAATGCCAGAAATCAATTTCAGGAACTTTTAGGGGATGCTTCTGTACCAATTGGATGGCAAAATATCAATCAACAGTTTGAACCATTAAAAACTAGTCGAGGAAATAGTGCAAACAGTTTCTTACTTAGAATTTGGCTAGTTTTCAAAATCATTTTTGGTTGGATTGTGAGTGGTTTAGCGATTGCAATGGGTGCGCCTTTTTGGTTTGATATCCTCAATAAACTTATCAATGTGCGTAATACAGGTCCAAAACCTGTTGCATATACTAAAGATCAGCCACCTGAGAAATAGCATTTCCATTCAATTAAAAAATAAAAATAACTTGCAATTGCCACTCTTTATCCTGACGAAGAATTTCGATTTGCCGAATAAACTCTCGAAAGTAAAATCGTCGCTCTGTTTCAGACAAGTCTAACCAAAATTGTGGAATTGAAACAGCTTGGGCGACAGAACGCAAATTAACAGGTGGTAAAGTTGCTAGTTTTGCTTGAAGTGCAGATATTTCTGTGCGGACTTTATATGCTCTTAACTGAGCAGTTTCCACATCTAAAACTCCAGTTTCTAACAAACAGGGTAGCTGATTGAGTATTTCTTGCTGATGGGAAATGCTTTCACTTAAACTATTTTTGACTGCATCTAATTGAGGAAAATTCATCCCCGCCACAGCAAGGGGTAAGTCACGACAAACTGCTTGAATTGTCTGCTCTAAAATTTCTTGGTAGGGAAGGGCGCGACACTTGGGATGTTTGGGACAGCTAATAGGACGTAAATAAAGATATTCTTTCTCTTGGTTCCACATAGTCACACGAGTGACACTCATGTGAGATTGACACTCATGACAGACTACTAACCCAGCCAGAGAACGCGGTGCGCTAGCAGTCCGACGAGGTAAACGACTGTTGCGGCGTAACAGTCGATCAACCTGGGCGGCTTCTTCCTTGGTAATAATAGGAGCATGGGTATTAGAGATAATTTCTCCGTTTTGATAAGCTGTATCACCGCGATAAACTGGATTTGTTAACCAACGGCGTCCAGTGGTGACAGAGATTTTCTTACCGTATTTTTTCGCTAAGTAACGTACTGCTCCCCGCAGAGAACCATAGAGTAAGAAATGCTCAAAAAAATCTTTGACAACTGGCGAAGTGGTGCGGTCAATGATGTACTTTCCTTTACCTCTGCGGTAACCGTAAGGTACTCTACCGGGTGGTGGTGCAGTATTCAAACGGTTGCGGGCGTGTCCTTGGCGAATGCGGCGACTGCGTTGCTGACGCTGAATCTCGTACAGTAATTTCAGCAACTGGGCGCGGGGATTGGGATTTTGTTGGGAAGAATCATAGTCTTGCTCAACAGCAATGAGTGTTATTCCCATTGCTTCAAGTTCTGCAAGACGCGAACTGACTTCCTCTACAGTATCTCCCAATTCTTCTAATCGACGGATAACAAGACAATCAGGTGGTTCTGTTTTGCAGTCGTTGAATAATTGTTGTAGTTGAGAGCGTTTTCCTAAGTCTTGGTAAATAAAATCTAACTTCCATCCCCAGGTTGTGGGATCAGGAGTCGGTTCTAGTATAGGGTCAGTATAGATATAGGCGAAAATTTTCATGAGGCGATGTGCGACTTCTTGTAATTTCCTGCTTCATTATGGACAACTAGAGCGTCGCTACATTAGTCAAGCAGGAGCGATTAAAAACCCGGTTTCTGTCGTCGACAAGACTGATTTTTCGTTGAGCCACCCTCAAGAAACCGGGTTTCTTAACGGAAAATTAAGGTAAGGCTTGTGTCGTCATTCTCAAGAAATCCGGTTTTTGACCCTGGTGCAAGATTATCACTCAGGTGAAGTTAAGTGCATAAGTTTCATATACTCACGTCTATTTAAGAGTAGAGATTAAAAGTTAAAGCCAAGCTTATGATCACTATTAGTATAGAACTCCTATTTGATTTTTGTGAAAGCGCCTGCGCTCTGCGCTTAAAAACTCAGTAGACTTGATGTTCCCTGTTAAGAGTTAAAAGTTAAGAGTCTTCACGAGTGATTCATACCATCAAATCGAATTGCCATATTCCTGATAACAAAGCATTAACCAAAAGAACTCAGGAGTCAGGAGCGGAGCCACGCCTACGCTCCGCTCCTGAATCAGGGCTTGCTGAATTCTTCTTCAAGTACTCTGCTGATAGATAGTCAGTGACAAAAATTGAACTGAGCGCTTAATAACTTTTTCTTAAACCTTTTTATTAAACTTAGACCTCTAATTAGAAGGGGTTTCAAGTGATGAAAACTTATCAGGCGATAACTCTATTAAACATGAGGATAAAAAATGACAGAGATTTTCATAAGTAACGCTAATCCTGAAACCAAAAACCTTTTAATGAAATGCTTGGAGACAGCAGGATTTGAGGTGTTCAGTACAGACAATGGTCTTGTTCGTGTTCATCTAGCACAGGAGAAATCCTCTACCACTGGGGAAAGTACAAAATCAAATACTCCTCAGTCCATATTTCCATCTATCCCCCGACTACATGAAGTCTTCGAGTTTATTGAACTGAATTATTATCAACGTATTAGTCTCAAAGAAGTAGCTCAAGAAGTCGGTTATTCCTCAGCTTACTTAACCGACTTAGTGCGACGTCTTACTGGAAAAACGGTCAATGATTGGATTATTGAGCGTCGGATAGCCCAAGCATGTACCTTGCTTTTGTCAACGAACGACTCTGTTAATCAGATTGCTTTACAAGTAGGCTATCAAAATATCAATCATTTTTATTGTCAGTTTCGCGATTACCATAGCACTACCCCCCATGCTTGGAGAGAAGCACAACGTTGTCAACTGGGTCAGAACAAAATACATAAAATCTTATAAGTACCTAAAAATAATTAATTAGTACTTGTATTGATGCCGAAAAATACTTCATTAGCAATCCAATTTTTCAAAGATAGTATGTTTATTAGGAAACAATCAAAGGATTAGCAAACAATCCATTCTTTAAGGAGTCATGTGCAAATGATGTCTACATACAAACCCGAAAGCTACCCTAACACCTGCGAATTCACTGTTCCTATTAAACTGAACATTCCAATCTTCATCGAACCTACGCTAGCAATCAAACCTGTTGAGCCTGTGAGGGAGAAAGTACACGTTCATCTCGAACCAGATATCTACCTCAAATCAGAAGTAACAGCAGATCCGCCCGTTTGTATTCCTCAAAATGGATATAGCAAATAGCATTTGCCTGCTGTTTCATAAACTTTGCAACACTCATCAGCCCAATCATCAACTCACACAATTTGTTTTCGAGTAATAAGGATTGCAATTTATGTCTACATACAAACCCGAAAGCTACCCTAACGCTTGCGAATTTACTGTTCCTATCAAATTGAACGTTCCAATCTTCATCGAACCGACACTAGCCATCAAACCTGTTGAGCCTGTGAGGGAGAAAGTAAGCGTTCATCTCGAACCAGATATCTACCTTAGACCAGAAGTCGCAGCAGCTCCACCCGTTTGTATTCCTCAAAATGGATATACCAAACAGCACTTGCCTGCTGCACAAATTCAATCATAATCATAGCCTTAATAGTCAATTACTTGACGTTGAGTCGTTAATTATTGGTTTTGCATTGTTTGTTCTAGGTAGTGTTTTAACTACCTAGAAAGAGGTGATTAGGAAACTGATCACCTCCTTTGTTGTCCCAAATTTTTAAGTACACAAACTCTAGAATTTATTAAAACTTATGTCTACACTCTCCGATTCCATGCAAAAACGTAAACTTAATGTCTCTATGATGTTAAAAGTGCCTATTGACCTCGAAATAGAAGTCTTGGGAATACCGCCTACAAACTGTCACCAAACCGAGGATAAAAAAGAAGATAAAAAATTTTTAACCTCATAGGAGATTCTCAGCCAGAAGTTGTGATTAATGGGGCAAATCTAGCTCATCTTAATGAAGATAGTCAGGTTCTACTCAATCAACTTGTAGGTCAGCTTGAGCAAACAGGCAAGATTTTTTCTACGTTGTCCCAAACCCAACATGAGCAAGAGAACTCAGGAAATGATGAACAGGAGACAGCACAGAAACGCGAATGTATAAATACTTTGTTATCAAAGGAAGAGCTTGCAGTTATTCAACCACAAACTCCACCGCATAAGAGAAAAATTATAGGACGTGTCTTGGACTCATTCAACGATGGTTTTACCCTTGTCGCGAATACTATGGGAACAATTTTGTTTTTAGGCAAAGTTGCTAACTATAGCTGGGAGTAAAGTCAAATATTAAGCTGTGAGGACTACAAATGCTGACTCAATTCGATAATATTCCCATCAGGGTCTTTAGTGAACAGCGCTGGGCGTCCAGAAGCACTGGGTTGAATCAAGCAGTTATTATCTAAGAGTTCTTGTTTCGCTGCGTCTAAGTCAGCAACTGAGAAAGCAACGTGGGGATTACGTCCCCATTTTTCATTTTGGTTTTCAGTGGGAACTCCCTGGGCGGCTATGAGGTGAATTTGATAATTCCCAACTTGGTACCAAGCGCCAGGATATTTCAGAGAGCGTTCGACTTTGGGCAATCCTAACACCTTTCCATAGAAATATTCGGCTCGTTCTAAATCCGTGACAAGAATGGCTGTGTGAAGACACTGAGTAATCTGCATTAGGAGTACTATATCTTTAATATAGCGGTTCTCAATAGAATACATTACATTTCTAATCTCCTTATCATTATGAACCAGATCAAACGGGTTGCGATTGTTGGTGGAACTCACGGAAATGAGTTTACAGGGATATATCTCATTAAAAAGTTTGACCAGTTTCCTGATTTAATTCAACGACCTAGCTTGGATACTTTGACGTTATTAGGTAATCCCAAAGCCTTTGAGGAAAACAGACGCTACATTGACAAGGATTTGAATCGTTGCTTCTTAAGTCAAGATTTGCTTAATCCAACACTCAGTAGCTATGAACACATGAGAGCAAAAGCCATTGACCAAATACTAGGACCAAAAGGCACATCCCAAGTGGATATGATTTTGGATTTGCACACCACAACCGCAAACATGGGGCTGAGTCTTTTGCTGCGTAACCAGAATCCCTTCAATCTTCAATTAGTAGCCTACCTTAGCTCGATTAATCCCTTGATAAAGGTTTATTTGATACCACCTAGAAAAGAAAGCGCCCCTCTGTGCTCCCTGTGCGAATTAGGTTTTGTCATTGAGGTGGGTCCTGTGGCTCAGGGTGTCTTGAATGCAGACTTATTCGAGAAAACGGAGAAACTTGTTTACACTATCCTAGACTATGTAGAAGCACATAATCAAGGAACAGCTCCACAGACCAACTCCACACTCACCCTCTATCAATATGTTGGGACTCTCGACTACCCTAGAAACCAGAAGGGAGAGATTCACGCGATGATTCACCCAGAGCTTCAGTTTAGGGATTATGAGCCTCTCAATCCAGGTGATGCGATTTTTCTGACCTTTGATGGTAAAAAGATGACTTATGAAGGAGAATCAACAGTCTATCCAGTTTTTGTTAATGAAGCAGCTTACTACGAGAAAGGTATTGCCATGCATTTAACCAAAAAACAACAAGTACAGTATAAATTTAAGTAAAATTTTATTTTTTCCCTGTATATACCATCTACCCACAGCACCAGCTATATTTGCTAGTCTAAAAATAGTGGCAAAGCATCAAAACAAAACTTTATTGAAAAAAATAAAAGAAACAAAATTATGGCGGCTTTTGAAACTAGAGTGACTCAGACTTATAGCCAAGACGATATACAGCAGATTCTCCATCTGGCGATCGCCGTCAAGCTGACGATAACAACAAAGAATTTTCGTACGAACAATTGCTGGAAATTGCTACAGAATTGGAAATCTCCACAGAGACACTCAAACAAGCAGAACGAGACTGGCTAGAACAACAAGGAGAAATGCTACAACGGCAAGCTTTTAACGCTCAGCGTCAAGGTAGATTCAAGAAGCGTTTTGGCAATTATGCAATTGTCAATGTCTTTTTGTTATCCATAGATCTCCTTGGTGGTGCAGGTCTTTCCTGGTCATTGTACATTTTACTCTGTTGTGGGTTTGCAGTAGGTCTTGATGCTTGGAATACTTTTCAAATGAAAGGCGAAGAATACGAACTCGCTTTCCAGAGATGGCGTCGTAAGCATCAGGTGAAAAAATTCTTTAACATAGTCGTGAATAAATGGCTCAAGGCATGGCAGATTTAGTCAGCCACGCAGACATTGCCTGTTATAAAATACAGTTATCAGTCATCAGTCATCAGTTATCAATTGCTTGATAACTGTTCACTGTTCACTGTTCACTGTTCACTGTTCACTGATTTGTTAATGAGTGATATTATCTACTCCTTTACGACCGAATGCAAAAAAGGAGGTACCATCGTTCCAAATACCCTGCTCTGTCACTAATGCCTCCAATTGTGCATCAAATTCAGCCTTGATTTGTTCTAGTTGCTCTGATGAAAGCTGCGATAGAGGGTTAAATAATTTTGGGGCTGGATAGGAACTTACACTCCACCTTTGCTTCGCCTGCTCTAAGCTAATATAGCTACCGTACTGCTCCGTCTTAATTTCAATCGCTTCAAAGCCAGCTCTTTCAAGCAAGTTGTGACATTTTTCAACTGTACCTGTTGGCTCGCTCAACTCTCGCGAAACACCATACTTTTCAAATATCTTTTGCCAAATAACAACTCCAACTAAAGCTGTATCCGCAAGCGCATGAAAGCCAACTAGCCCATTAGGTTTGAGAAATCGCATCCATTGGCGTAATGTAGCTTCCATATCTGTCATCAAAGGAAATGCATTCGCGCACAAAATTCGGTCAAAACTGTTGGCTGGGAAATTCAGTGTTTCAGCATCCGCAAGCTGAAGTTCAACATTGCTTAGACTTAACGCCTCAACCTTGCGCCTAGCAACAGAGAGCATCTCAGTTGAAATATCCACGCCAACAACCTTACCAGAAGATCCAACTATCTGAGCCACTTCAATTGCAACATGAGCTGTTCCAGTTGCAATGTCCAAAATGTTATGTGGGGGGCTGATTCGTGCGTATTCAACCAGACGATGAGCAATCCTCAAATGCCATTCACTTTCATCATAGTTGTGACTTCTGCGATTATACACATCCGCTATCTGTTGCTTGTAGTCATTTAACTCAAGTTGTTTAGCCATTAGAGGTATGAGATGCAATTGTTTTTTAAAACCTAGACTCATAATAAATGCTTTAAGCAAACGCGACACCTCGGTCATGCTGTATTACAATAGACCTGCCTTGAAAATCTACTTTTCTTCTTCCTTGTGAGCTTTAGCTGATGGAGTCTTTTACAAAAGTTAATTTTTTCATATGAAACCACAGATAAACACAGATAATTTATCTGTGTGCATCTGTGGTTCAAAATATCTCTAAACCGACTTTTTGCAGGGAATATGCAGGGAATATGCAGGGAATATAATTTATAATCAACTCTATTCCAGAAAGCTGGCTCTATCTACCATCCAATCAATCGAACTAAATTGCTCAAAGTGAATCAAACAAATAAAAAATTTTCTTTACGTCTTGTTCTGACACTTATCATTATTATTTCTATTCTCAATTTACTTGCTCATGAGCCTGTTATTCCTATTTTGGGGTTTCATGGCATCGTTAATTCTAAGACTCCGACTTCTCAATTGCTAGAGATGCACTATCCGCAACAAAACTTAGAGAAAACTTTAGAGTATTTAGTTCGTAATAATTATTGGTTTTTAACAACTCAAGACTTGTATGATTTTTTCTTAAAAAAATCTCAAAAAATACCTAAGACTTATTCCAATCAAAAGCCAATCATGATTTCCTTTGATGACGGATATAAAACAGTAGACACGAACTTACTACCCATTTTGTCTAAGCTTGAACAGAAATACGGAAAAAAAGTAAAAGTTGTCTTGTTTATCAATCCAGGCATTATGGAACGAAAAGGAAGTACCTCTTCAACTCACTTAGGATGCCAGGAATTAAGGAAAGGTTTGAAAAAAGGTTTCTATGATATTCAATCTCATGGATTAAATCATAAAGACTTAACAACACTGACTCGTCAAGAATTAGTCAAGGAACTCCAGCAAGCTCAGATTAAACTGAGACAATGTACCCAAGATTTAGACCCACAACAAAAAGTTGCATCTCATATTGCTTACCCTTATGGAGCTTATAATAAACAAGTGCAACAGTATGCATCTAAATACTATTTATCTAGCTATTTATACAATAATAGAATATTAAATCACGGATGCTTGAAAAACTACTACGAAATTCCTCGTATACCAATTAACCGACAAATATCATTTCAACAAACGTTAGAAATAGCTGAAGGATTTCATCAAATCAAAAGTCAAGATAAATGTGATGAATCATAAAAGAAAATAAATCTTTTTTCTGAAGGTTAGGTATGAGATAAATAATGTATGACAGCTAAAACATAGGAACTAGGATGAGATTTCCATGCAGGAGCAGACTGTCACTATCGCCAATATGAAACGCGCCTACGCCTTAGATGCACTGCGTGGATTTGCAATTTTAGCAATGGTCTTATCAGGGACTATAAGGTATAAGATTTTGCCAGCTTGGATGTACCATGCTCAGGAGCCGCCACCTACCCATACATTTAATCCTAATTTACCTGGATTAACTTGGGTAGATACTGTATTTCCAATTTTCTTGTTTTGTATGGGAGCAGCTATTCCTTTGGCGCTGTCGAGTCGCCTTGCTAAAGGATTTACTACAAAACAAGTTATTGTCTATATTCTTAAAAGAGGCTTTTTATTAGGAATCTTTGCAATATTCCTTCAACATATGAGACCGTATACAATAAATCCAAATCCAACTGAAAAAACGTGGTGGATAGCTTTGTTAGGTTTTCTAATACTCTTTTTGATGTTTGTTCAATTGTCTGTAAACCTAAATTTTAGGCAGTATATAAAATGGATTTCCATTGGTGCTTTCATAGCAGCAATTATCCTCATATCTTTCCTTCAATATCCAGATGGACGTGGATTTTTGCTTTCAAGAAGTGATATTATCCTAGTCGTTTTGATGAATATGGCGGTTTTTGGATCACTTGCTTGGTTGATTACCAGAAATAATTTTTTTTTACGTTTAGGATTGTTAGGCTTTTTGATTGCTTTACACTTTTCAGCCACAGTTAAGGAGAGTTGGATTGCGATCCTTTGGAGAGCCTCACCTATCCCTTGGATTTTTCAATTTGATTATTTAAAATATTTATTTATTGTTATTCCTGGAACGATTGCAGGAGATTTCATTCTGAACTGGTTGCAAACCACCTCAGCAACTAATGCAGAGAATGAAGATATGAAACAAAGCTGGAAGAAACCTCGTTTTTACACCATCATTCTATTGATGTTAATGACTTGTTTGGGATTACTCATTGGCTTACAAGCTAGGTGGGTATGGCAAACAACATTACTGAGTTTAGTTCTTTGTTCAATAAGCTGGTTTTTATTTGTCAATCCGTCTAATGACACAGAAAGATTGCTGAAATTATTTTACCAATGGGGCTTTTATTGGTTAGCGCTTGGTTTGCTTTTTGAACCGTTTCAGAATGGAATAAAGAAAGACCCTTCAACGTTGAGTTATTACTTTATCACTACGGCGATCGCCCTTTTTCTCCTAATTACCTTTACGATACTCCTAGATATCTTTAAACAACAAAAATTTCTTCACTTGTTAATAGATAATGGACAAAATCCAATGATTGCCTATGTAGCATTTGCTAATTTTGTGTTGCCCATTTTTAGATTAACTCAGATTGAACCGTTGATTTTAAAGTTTACAGAAACCCCTTTAACAGGTTTTTTGAAAGGAATTATTTATACATTAATGATTGCATGTCTTGTGAGTTTATTTACCAAATTGAAACTTTTTTGGAGAGCGTAATGAGAGAGCCTAATATTGTCTGATATACTTACATTGACTGAAAGTATTTGTAATATCTTTGACAGTTTGTCATGAGTTGTCATAATTTTAGATAATAAATTGACAAACAACAGAAGCCTCAAGGCTTCAAACTGTGGTAAGAGGAGATGCATCAATGCCAATCACTTTAAGAGTGAAGACAAATACAACCTTCAAGCAAGACTGGCGACTACAATCAAACAATCTTCAGCTACAAGAACAAAACAAGTATTTAGCTCAAGCAGGTCAGCAATTTCGCGTTTCGTCTATTGACCGTAATACTCAGAAATATGGTGGTGACCATTGGTTAGTCACTTTCGAGCAACCACTTCAGCCTAATCAAGGTAAAGCGAAAACCATCTGGTACGTTTACGCACCTCATGTAGAAGAATTATCAGCAGTTCCATCAACCTCAACAATTCTCAGAGTCAGAACAAATACAACTTTCAAGCAAGACTGGCGGGAACAATCATCAAAATTAGCACAAGAAGACAAGTACGCAGCCACAGCAGGTCAGCAATTGCGTGTTTCATCTATTGATCGCGATGCTCAAAGATATGGCGGCGACCATTGGAAAGTCACATTTGTGCAGCCACTTCAACCTAAGCAGGGAAAAGCTAAGAGTACCTGGTTCGTTTACGTACCTGATGTCATGTACGAAGCGTCTGTCTATAAGTCTAATATGGGGATAGTGCCTCATCATAGCAACAGATACATAATGCAGTATCTGCAGCACCAAACAAACAAGAGCACCTCTATTAAGCCTGTCACAAATGCAAGCCTGCTTTCTCCCTCCTCAATTTTTCTCCTCTGCTTTCTCTGTACCTCTGCGGTTCATTTTAAAAAGTTTTTAAAAACTATATTTCTCCACTTCATGCACTAAATTCAAAAGTGCAATTCATGGGTGTCTCTTGCAAAAGTTAAGAACAATGAAAATGAAACTACAGATGACCACAGATAAATCATCTGTGTTCATCTGTAGTTTGAAATTAAGTTATATGACTTTCACTGATTTCCACAGTAGGGTGGGATTGTAATGCCCACCCTACTTAATTCGAGGGTGTATTGCACCCAAATGCAAACTGCTAAAGTAACAGCGGTTTTCATATGAATAGACTACAAATCGTAGGGGAGCCAGTGCGTTGGACGGGTTTCCCGGCTTGAAGCATCTGGCGTTGGACATTGCGACCAAAAGCCTATGTGATAGAGATTTGAGATATTGGTGAGCAATGCCCACCTAACAGAAAACCGCTGTAAGATGAGAAGTAGACACTTAAAAATAAGCTAGTTACCGCAAAGAAACTATGAAAGCTGAAGCGCAAAACCACACCAGGTTAACTTGTGAGGTAGAAACCACGCTAAAAGTCATTGGTGGACGCTGGAAAGTTTTGATTATTAGAGAATTAATGGATGGTATGAAACGCTTTGGTGAATTACAGCGAGCTTTAGATGGAATTACTCAAAAAATGCTGACTCAACAACTCAGGGAGATGGAAGAAGATGGGATTATTCATCGCAAAGTTTACCCACAAATTCCTCCTAAAGTAGAGTATTCATTAACACCTTTAGGAGAAAGTCTTCAACCAATTCTTTATGCAATGCATGAGTGGGGTGTCAAGCATTTATCTGAAATCAATAATAAAAAGCAAAATATTTGATAACTGATTTTTTCAGATTATTCTGTGTCATTAGTTCTTGATAGTTGAAAAAACAAAAGACCAAGAATAAATGACAGGTTGACTTAATATTTATTCACTATTCTGTAAATATTCAATTGCTGCCTTTAATTTTGACGGGTATCCTTCTGCAAACTTTTCAAACCACAGTCCTTCTAAGGAAAAAGGGTCTAATTTAACTAGCCAATTTTGGGCTTGCTTTGTTAATTCCTCTAATTTTTTAGCCTTAAGTTGTTCTTGTTTCATTCGTTCTTGTTCTAGTTCTTGCTGTCTTTGCAATTTTTCAGCCAAATCTTTTTGCTCAAAATCAGCTTTGACTTTCGCTAAAAGATTGTCTATTAAAGATTCCGATTTTGGTTGCAATTTATTGACTGGTTTGATGGAATTTGCTTTTAGCTGATGCTGTTGGGGTTTTTGTTCCTCATATTCAGCTTTCAGTTCAGCTAAAAGTTTATCAAGAGAATCCATGATATAAAATCCTTTTTACTACGGCACATTCAGTTTGCCGCATTAATTCAGTGTTAATTCAGTTAAAAGCAAGAGAGATGATTAATCATTAATGGCATTGAGCAGTATTTCTGATAAACTCATGTCTTCCATATCTTCTATAGTAATGGTGTCGCAGATATCAAACTTTGCACCTGCTCCTTGCAATTCATCATCTAATACTTTGAGAAAGCGAGTCGCCTGGGAGTCTGTACCTACTTGAATAAAAGAAATAGCAAGTTCCTCATCGCGATCCATCTGACGAGAAGCTTCAATAATCACCTTCATAACCGCTTTACGGTCATCTGGTTCACCATCAGTTACAACTAAAATAGTTTCACCATTTGGCTTAGTTTCACCCGCAGCTTTACGTTGAAAGTAGTTATCGGTTGCGTGTTTCAACACACCTGCCAAATCTGTTGTACCAGAAGGGTCATTCTCTTGAAAAATTTGCAACACCTTGGTTGATGTCACATTTTCATAGCGTTTAAATCTACCAGAAAATAGATAAACAGTAATACCATCAGGGTCTAATTGCTCACATTTACTCGCTAAGGCGAAGGTAGATTCCTGTGCAGCAAACCATCTGCTCCTACCCCCCTTTTGGTCTGGAGTTGCCATGCTGCCACTTTTGTCGATAATTAAGGTATAATCACGATTCTCTAGCATTTTTTTATTCTCCATATTTTGTTATCATTCATCAGCCATCAGTCATTAACAAAGGACTGATTAATCGGTCACTGCATTCATCAATACATCAGCGAGGCTCATATCTTCCATTTCATCTAAAGTGATTGTGTCGCAGATGTCAAATTTAGCACCAACACTTTCCATTTGGTCATCTAAAGCTTTGAGAAATTTAGTTGCTTGAGCATCTGAGCCTACTTGAATGATAGAAATTCCTAATTCTTCATCGCGTTCCATCTGATGAGATGCATTAATGACGACTTCAAATACTGCTTTACGATCATCTGGTTCACCATCGGTGATAACTAGAATTGTTTCTCCGTTGAGCTTGGTTTGACCAGCAGCTTTGCGCTGAAAGTAATTATTGGTTGCGTCTTGGAGAACACCTGCTAAATTCGTCGTACCACCCGGGTCATTTTCTAGAAAAATCTGCGCGACTTTGGCTGAAGTTACATCGTCGTAGCGTTTAAACCTTCCAGCAAACACATAAACAGTGATACCGTCAGGGTCAAATTGCTCACACTTTCTTGCCAAAGCAAGTGTAGATTCTTGGGCTATCTCCCACCGACTTCTACCACCTGCTTGGTCAGGAGTAGACATGCTACCGCTCTTATCAATAATTAATGTGTAATCTCGGTCACTCATCATGAATTTTCCTTTGATTGTTATCCTGTGGTTCTAGTCTAACCGTTGGGTCATAGTACGACATCTACTGACGATTCTTTGTTACATTGCAAGTAAAAAAATTTCCCCAGAAAATCCAGGGAAAGTTTGAGGAGGAGTCTTAAACACCAGATTCATGCAGGATTTGCTTGCACTCTCCTTTGAAGGAGGCTGATAATTGAAGCTTTTTCTAGAAGTCCGACGAGTACACCATTGTCACGAGTTACGGGAAGTGCAGATAACTTCTGTTGTTCTAAAAGCTGCATCACTTCCAACAAGGGTTTGTCAGATTGGACAGTGACTACTTGTTCCATTGGTCGCATGATTTCTCGGACTTGAGTTTCTGACCAAAGTTCTGTAGAGACGGTTCGCAAATCTTGAACGGATATCGCTCCTACTAATTGTCCGCTCTCATCAGTTACCAAAAAGCGATGCCAGTTTTGCCAATTCAAGATACGCTCGTCAGCAAACTCTCTGAGTGTGATATGAGCAGGCACAATAGGACTATCCAACGTGACTGCATCAGCTGCTGTTAAACCAGTCAGTTGCTCTTGTACTTTGGCAAACTGAGCTGCATTCCCAGCATTTTGCAGTAAGAAGAAACCAATTAACAAGTTCCAGAAGTTAGCAAAGCTACCAAAGAACAGTAGTGGAAGTAAACCAGAGGCTATAGCTACCCAACCAAAGATTTGCCCAACTCGACTGGCAAAAACCACACCTCTATATGGATTACCTGTCACTTTCCAAACAATAGCTTTCAGTATATTTCCACCATCTAGAGGTAAGCCCGGAATGAGGTTAAATAGAGCTAATGCCAAGTTAATAGAAGCCAGGAGTCCAAGAATCGCTGCCAATGGTCCTGTTGGAGTCGCCACCAAACCAATAGCTGTTAGTATTCCAAATAGCACTAGACTAACTAAAGGACCTGCAATGGCAACCCAAAAAGCTTCCGCTGGGGTTTTCGACTCTCTTTCTAAGCTTGCTAAGCCACCAAATATGAACAGTGTGATTGATTTGACATCTATCCCTTGACGAATAGCGACAAAGCTATGTCCTAATTCATGGGCGACAACCGAGGAAAATAACAATAGCGCTGTCAGCAATCCCAGTGGCAAAGCTAATCCACCACCTAATTGGGGAAATTGCGCTGCTAGTCCACCGCTATAGCTCAGAGTCACTAGCAATAGGATCAAAAACCAGGACGGATGGATATAGAAGGGAATCCCGAAGAGATTGCCAACGCGAATAGTCCCGTTCATATCTTTCACCTTTGATTTCAACTTGTAGAGGTTTTGTTTCACCTCTCTTGATGTTTCTATAGTAACGAAATGTTAAGCTTCTCTAATCTTTGTAACTGTCGTGGTATCCGTCTGTATAAGGTGCGGTTATCGTACCCAATATCAAATTGCTACAAACCACGTGGTAGGGGCACAGAGTCTTGCTGTGCCCTACACTCAATCTGTGTTCTACCGAATTAAAACAGCACTAATCGCTTTTAATTTCCAAGTGGTGGTGCCAAAGGTTGGCGTGGTGTACCACCTCCACCAATACTGTTCGATTTGTTGTTGTCCACAACCTTCACAGCAGCAATAATTTTGGCGAAGTCCGCTTGGAGCGCTGCATCTCCATGAATCTCATGTCCGGTAACTGTCTCATACTCTTGCTCGGCGCTCTGTTCAACGCAGAGGTAATTGTAGTCCCAGCCTGAATTGTCAACGACGTAAGCACCGTAGTCTTGCATAGCTTGGAAGATTTTCTTACCTGCTTTGCTGGTCAGTCCTAGGCTCTCGGCTGTGACATTAGGTGGAATTGCTAGTAAGGAACCCATGACCAGTGCTGGATTGGACCCCTGGTATTGGGATGATGCATTAGAATCAGCCAGACGGGCTGGCCAGCGGTGACCAGGGGTTGACGATGAAGCATTGTAATGCAGCCACTTGCCCCAGATATCAATCTTGAGTGCGTGACGGATAGGCTCGTCGTTCAACAACTCACCTTTGCGAATGCTACCGCCAATGCTCGACATTCCTGAGCCGCCATGCCCACCATCAATGCCATCGCCGTAAATGTCTTGCTGTCCAAACCAAACGCCGTAAAGCGGGGCACCCTGTTGACAACGGGTGGTCACGTTAAAAGACACTAGTGTTCTGCCATCCGGCTTCAGGAAGGCTGAGGAGCCGTTTGGAGTAAAGTTTCCACTTGCATCCTCAATGATGAGACTCTCAGGAACTTTCAACAGCTCACCCGCTTCGGGATGCCATTGCGCTTGCTGCTGCACCTGAGTGCCAGTGCAGCGACCTGGACCCCACGAACCAGGCATATAAGTTGACACAGCCCGGTCGCTTTCCTGGGTTATGATGAACCAGTCTGTGTCAACTCCAACGCCCGTTGAGCCGATATAAGCATCAACGTATTTCGCGTTCGCTCCAATTGGCATATTCCAAATGCTGTCGCAGGCAAATGGTTGTGTGTACTTATCGCGTGATTGACCAGAACCGCATTTGCTCGTATCTGAGTTCGGTGTTGAAGTGGTGGCTTGGGCTACGAGAGTAGGAGTCGTCGTTCTTGTCAGGTGTGAAAGCTTTGTTGGGTTCTTTGCTAACTTCGATTTTGTTGCTTGACTCAGACTCAAGTTCGATTGATTTTGAATGCTAACACTGATGACAGAAGCAGCATTGAGAGTATGGCTAATAGCACTCAAGGTTATAGGGTCGAAAATGATCATTTGCCTCTTCTCTCCTGTTCAATATTGGTTGAATCTCACAATGGTGAGCCTTCGTACTCCAAATTGGTAGAGGCAAAACCCTGAAACATTATTGAAGTTTAGTTGAAGGGGCTTTCATGCCCTGATCGGATTTGAGCTTGTCTGAAACCAGAGTGAAGTTGAGCTTGCTTACGCAAGTTAGGGTTACTCAAACTTTTGTTAAGGTTATCTCATTAACGCGAACTTGTTAACAATATGTCAAAATCTTTGAATATGTCAATGTGTAAAATAGTAAACTACCCACCACTGATTAGGAGTACCTAATACAGTGGGGGCTTTTAAAGCCTAGAGTTTACCCGACTAAGTGTTAATTCACTACGATTTTTAGGTCATCTCACCTACAAATACGCAGCCAGTTTGTAGCTACGCCACTTGCTACAACCGGGGGAACCTCCGAAGTTGCCACAACGCGCTTAACCCGCGCAAGGCACTTCTCTCCGGCAACGCAGTGGCTCCTGAGGTTAACAATTAAACAGAATCATTGGGTTTGAGTCAGTGTTGTTAGCGTAAAAAGCCTTTAAATCATTGTCCAGGCTAACATTACCCGAAAGGAGGCACTTATGTGCAAAGTATTCGTTTTAGATACAGACTTCATACCACTCTTACCAATTCATTCAGCACAAGCTAGACAGTTATTAAGGAACAAAAAAGCAGCAGTTTATCGCCGCTTCCCGTTCACAATTATTTTGAAAGAATCAAGACCAGATTCACCAGTGTCATCACTGCGATTAAAAATAGACCCAGGCGCAAAATTCACAGGAATTGCATTAATCAACGAGACTACTGGCGAAGTCGTATTTGCAGCAGAATTAAAACATCGCGGCTTTGCTATTAGAGAAGCTTTAACATCTAGACGACAATTAAGACGTGGTAGACGCGCTAGAAAAACTCGTTATAGAGCGCCAAGATTTTTAAACAGAACACGTCCAAAAGGATGGTTAGCACCGAGCTTACAAAGCCGTGTCGAGAATATTGAAACCTGGGTTAATAAGTTATGCCGATTTGCACCAATTAAGGCTATTAGTCAGGAATTAGTCCGTTTTGATATGCAGTTAATGCGTAATCCAGATATCAAAGGGGAGGAATATCAGCAAGGTACTTTAGCAGGTTACGAAACGCGGGAATATTTACTTGAAAAGTGGGGTAGGCAATGTGCTTATTGTGGCGTTAAAGACGTTCCTTTTCAGGTAGAACACATTCACCCGCGAGCGAAGGGAGGTAGTAATTCTATTACAAATCTCACCTTAAGTTGCGATAAATGTAACACCAAAAAAGGGACAAAAGATATCAAAGAGTTTCTCAAAAAAGACCCAGCTAAATTATCAAAAATTTTGGCACAAGCTAAAAGACCATTAGCTGATGCAGCCGCTGTGAACACAACTCGGTGGGCGTTATTTAGAATTTTAAAAGAGACAGGATTGCCTGTAGAAACGGGTTCAGGAGGTCTAACAAAGTTCAACAGAAGTCAACAAAAATTAGAAAAGACTCACTGGTTAGATGCGGCTTGTGTTGGGAAATCAACACCCAAACTGATTATTAAAGGAGCCAAACCATTGTTAATTACAGCTAACGGACACGGAGCTAGGCAATCATGTCGCACAGATAAATTCGGTTTCCCACATCGACACGTACCAAGAGAAAAAATACACTTTAATTTTCAAACTGGTGACATCGTAAAAGCAGTCGTCACCACTGGTAAAAAGGTTGGTAATTATATTGGGAAAGTGGCTATCCGTTCGTCAGGTAGTTTCAATATTTCTGCTAAAAACGGATTAGTTCAAGGAATATCGCACAAGTTTTGTAAACGCATTCACGCAAAAGATGGTTACTCGTATGCACAATAGAAGATTTGTTAATTGCTCAACTGTCCCTCTCATTGTTTGTGCTAACGCACAAAATCATTTAAGGGACGTTTCACAATTAACCCGGACATCCTCCCGCCACCAAACTGAGTACAGTTTTGGTGGGGGTCTCCTGGAGGTTTAGATGAAATCTGTTCTAGAATTTAACGCTTCAGGTAAAAATTTTCACTGAGATTTAGCGGCTTGTGTCCTCAGAAAACGCAATACTAGGCACTGTTATGAAGAAACCTGCTGATACCCAATTTCCAATTCATGACTTGCTGAAACAGCGCTGGAGCCCCCTGGCATTTTCCAGTCAACCTCTTGAAAAAAAAACGCTTTGCAGTTTGCTGGAAGCTGCTCGTTGGGCAGCTTCTTCATTTAATGAGCAGCCTTGGCACTTTATCGTTGCTACTCAGGACAATCCAGAGGAATTCAACCGTCTGTTGAGTTGTTTAGCACAAGGAAATCAAGTATGGGCAAAAAACGCCCCCGTCCTAATGATTTCGGTAGCGAAGCTTTACTTTGAAAGAAATGGTAATGAAAACCGTCATGCGTTTCATGATGTTGGAGCGGCGGCTAGTCTTCTAGCAATTCAAGCGACTTCTTTAGGTCTGTTTATCCACCAGATGGCAGGATTTGACGTGTCTAAGGCAAGAGAATTGTACAATATTCCTGAGGGATATGAGCCAGTCGCAGCGATCGCTATTGGATACCCTGGCGACTCTGAAGCGCTACCCGAACAATACCGACAGCGCGAGTTTTCTCCACGCCAACGCAAGCCCATTGAGACGTTTGTCTTCACTGGAAGCTGGGGACAAATTTCGCCTATGCTCAAGGATGAGTTATAAAAAAAGAGGGATAATCCCTCTTCATCTAATACTTTTTTATTAGCTTTTTTTATAAGCTTTTTATTAAGTAGCCAGTCTATACAACTACCACAGCGAATGAGTTACTCTTCAACTGCTGCGGGTATTTCTTCTTCAACTGCTACGGGTATTTCTTCTTCAACTGCTACGGGTATTTCTTCTTCAACTGCTGCGGGTATTTCTTCTTCAACTGCTGAGGGTATTTCTTCTTCAACTGCTACTGCTGCGGGTATTTCTTCTTCAACTGCTACTGCTGCGGGTATTTCTTCACCCACAATTTCTGCAGGTATTTCTTCACCCACAATTTCTGCAGGTATTTCTTCACCCACAATTTCTGCAGGTATTTCTTCACCCACAATTTCTGCGGCTTCAGCTGATGCAGCAGGAGCCGCAGGAGCACCTTGCTGTTTGGCTAGCAGTTGTTCCCGATACTTCGCAGCCATTTCCTCTGCCTTGTCATACACCAAATCGCGATTCTTAATCATATCGCCTGGTTCAGGTTCCAGTTGTTTGGTAGACAAGGAAATACGACCACGTTCTGCATCTAAGTCAATGATCATGACTTTAACTTCATCATTGACATTAAAGACACTATGAGGTGTATCTATATGCTCGTGGGAAATTTCGGAGATGTGAAGTAGACCACTCACGCCGCCAATATCAATAAAGGCACCGTAGGGCTTAATACCGCGTACAGTACCAATCACGACTTCTCCAACTTCTAAGCGGTTCATCTTGCGCTCAACCAGCGCACGACGATGAGATAAAACAAGGCGGTTACGTTCTTCGTCTACCTCTAGGAATTTTAATGGCAGTTCTTCGCCAACCAACTCTTCTTTTGGTTTGCGGGTGCTAATATGAGAACCAGGAATAAATCCACGTAAGCCTTCTATCCGCACCAAAGCTCCACCACGATTGGTAGCAAAAACGCCAGAACGGACAGTTGCATCTTCTGCCTGCAACTGTCGTACACGTTCCCAAGCCCGCATGTATTCAATACGGCGAATGGATAGCGTCAGTTGACCATCTTCGTTTTCATCAGTAAGGATGAAAAATTCCCGTGTTTCGTTGGATTGTAAGACTTCTTCCGGGCTATCTACCCGGTTGATAGACATTTCTTGTATAGGTATATATGCTGCTGTTTTAGCACCTATGTCAATCAGAGCGCCGCGTGGCTCTATGCTGAATACTGTACCTGGTACTATATCGCCTGGGCTAAAATGATAATCGTACTTGTCTAGCAGAGCAGCGAAATCGTCGTGAGTAAATCCAATTTCAGGAGCGGTTAATTTCTGATTGACCATGCTGATTGTTTCCTGGTGATTATTCTCCGTAAAGGTTTTGCCTCCTAGCGATGTATATGCAAGAGCCAAATAGGCATTCCACACCTACATCCTTTTTCATACTAGCTTTTTCATACTAGCGCAGAAAAGAGGATCTGAACACATTACCTTCCAGATCGTACATTATATCATAAATTATTTACTCTTTTGTATTAGTTAATTATTAATGAATAGCTTATTCACTCTTTTCTGTATGTATGGGAAGGGCGCAATGTACTGCGCCCTGCATCTTTTTTACTTTACACCTCATCCCTACAGAGACTTGGTGAGTGACTTCTATTTCTTCTCAATGCGAGGAGGTTCGCGGAAGGCGATCGCAAAGAAGAGAGTTCCGAGTGCCAGAGTCAAAATTAGGATGTACGCAACGCTTTCCATAGCTTTAGTTCCTGTCTATTTACCCACTACCAATAGTGTATCAAGCTACAGGTCAAAGAATGGTCTAGGGAATGGAAGGTTAGGGATTGAGAATGAGGAAGAATTCTTCCCAGTTCTCACCTCACCAATTCCTCTCATTAAAAGACCATTCTTAACTCTTCGCTACAAAACTTTACACGGATTCCTTACGAGTGCTCAAGTCACCCACTTTCTGGAATACACCGAATTCGACCTGCTCCTCAATATCTGGGTCGATACCAGCAAAGACATCTCGGTAGATTGTCCGAGAGCCGTGCCAAATGTGACCAAAGAAGAACAACAGCGCAAAGACAGCGTGTCCAAATGTAAACCAACCTCTGGGACTAGTGCGGAATACACCATCAGAGTTTAGGGTTTCTCTGTCAAATTCAAAGATTTCGCCGCCTTGAGCCTTACGGGCATATTTCTTCACATCAGCTGGTTCTGTGAAGGTTTGACCGTTTAAATCACCACCGTAGAAGCTAGCGGTCACACCTGTTTGTTCAAAGCTATACTTGGATTCTGCTCGACGGAAAGGAATGTCAGCACGAACAATACCATCACTGTCGGTCAAAATCACTGGGAAGGTTTCAAAGAAGTTGGGGAGACGACGCACGGTTAACTCGCGACCTTCAGCATCTTTGAAGACTGCGTGACCTTGCCAAGATTGGGCAATGCCATCACCCTTGTCCATCGGACCTGTACGGAATAGACCGCCTTTAGCAGGGCTATTGCCGACGTAATCGTAGAAGGCGAGTTTTTCAGGAATTTGTAACCAAGCTTCAGAAAGTGATGCACCTTGAGCAAGGTTATCTTGCACACGGCGATCAATTTCTTGCTTGAAGTAACTCTGATCCCACTGATAGCGGGTAGGACCAAACAGTTCAATTGGTGTGGCCGCGTTACCATACCACATGGTGCCAGCAACAACAAACGCTGCAAAGAAGACAGCAGCGATACTGCTAGATAGCACAGTTTCGATATTACCCATCCGCAGAGCCTTATAGAGCCTTTGGGGGGGTCTGACGACTAGGTGAAATAAACCAGCGATAATACCTACGATACCAGCCGCGATGTGGTGAGCCGCGATACCACCCGGGTTAAACGGGTTAAAGCCATCTGGTCCCCACTCCGGTGCTACTGGTTGGACATGACCCGTTAAGCCGTAGGCATCAGAGACCCATATCCCAGGTCCAAATAATCCGGTGATATGGAAAGCTCCAAAACCAAAGCAGAGTAGACCAGACAAGAACAGGTGAATGCCAAACATCTTTGGCAGGTCGAGGGCGGCTTCACCTGTGCGAGGGTCTTGGAACAACTCCAGATCCCAAAAAACCCAGTGCCAAACAGCAGCTAAGAACAGCAAACCGGAAAGAATAATGTGAGCAGCAGCGACGCCTTCAAATGACCAAAAACCAGGATCGGTTGATGGACCGCCAGTGACGTTCCAACCGCCCCAAGATTGGGTGACGCCCAAGCGTGCCATAAAGGGCAGCACGAACATACCTTGACGCCACATCGGGTTGAGTACTGGGTCGCTGGGGTCATAAATAGCTAGTTCGTATAAAGCCATCGAACCAGCCCAGCCCGCCACCAAGGCTGTATGCATCAAATGTACAGAAATCAGCCGTCCTGGGTCATTCAGCACAACTGTATGTACTCGGTACCACGGTAGTCCCATCGACTACGCTCCTCCTCGATGATTTATGTTTACAAAGCAATTTTTCAGTTTTTGTTATTGCCAGAGCCTAAATGTTTCCACAGCTTTGCCTTAAGAGATCAGACAGTGTGGTTAGTTTGGCAAGGCTTAACACACTTCGGGAGTCTTAATCCCGTAGAGTAGCAATTGCCAAGCAAAAAATGAGAATGTTTAAAAAAGTGTAACTTTTGATGGAATTGTTTGCAAGCGTGTAAACATAAGCATTTACGTAGCTTGAAGGTGTCTCAAGCTACGTAACTTGGAGGAGAAAGAGCAGGGGAGATCAGGGGACAAGGGGCTCATGCGTTGGGGATTAGGAGCGAGGGGGACAAGGGGACATAAATTTTATTCCTTATACCCTGTCTCCTCATTTGTTGTAACCTACGCCTTAGACCCTTACACCTAAACCACAGATTGAATATCTTGTAGTTGACATCTAGCCGAGGCTGTTCCCAAGCGTTCAATGACTTGTTCGGCACTCATCAATCGCTTGAGGACAACTTGACCGATGGCTTGACCGGATTTATTGACTTGCAGTTGTATTGTAGGCTTCACTTCTACAGTTAAAATGGCATCTTCAACCCGATAAAGCCATAACACTTCGTTTTGTTCTACTAGACAGATATTAATTCGCTGAATGTCTGGTTGACGTCGCCATGCAGTCATCTGCCAAAGTCCATCAGATGCCCACACTCTACCAACTGTCCAACCCTCAGATAGAAAGAAGTATTTCACACTTTTTAGTCTCGCTATTAGACTCTCAATCTACTATTTTCGATTGGCATAATAGTGCCAGTCGGTTCTGTGTTGAGCGAAGTATTTTTTGCAGCAATTGGGATGCACGTAGATAAATCCCTAATGTAAACATTTTGGGCTACGGGAAAAGCTTAACAAATGTTTGCCCTGGTATAGTGTAAATCTCAAACAATTTTATGCACTGTTTATATGTTTCATTAAAGAAAAAGTTTTCCGTTATTCAGGAACATCAAACGAAATATGTTGGTCTAATATTTTTTTCTTTTTACAGACGCCATTCAACCTGACTCGCAATAACTCAGAGTTCATAAGACCAGAGTCGGTTATGCTGAATTCTGAATTATTTTTCGAGCATCTTGTCCAACACATAGTATAATATTTTACCACAAAATTAAAAAATATTCAAAATTATGACCAGGTTTTCCTTGTCCGCAAGACAGTGGAGTCAAATGACTAAATTGCTTTCTTTACTGGGTTTGTGTCTACTTCTAGTCGCTAGTTGCTCAAGAAGCCAGCAGGTTACGACAATATCTGGTGCAGTCAAGACCTCAACAGGAGATGGTCGCATTTCTGTAGGTACAACGCTTTATCCTCGTACCCTTGATCCAGCTGATGCTTATGAACTCGCATCGCTTGGGTTGGTTTACAATATGAGCGATCGCCTTTACACATATGAACCAGGAAGCACTGAAGTTAAACCTCAATTAGCCACCGCTTTACCCAAAGTGAGTCAAGATGGTTTAACATACACAATTCCTCTACGTCAAGGAGTGGTATTTCACGATGGAACTCCGTTTGACGCCAAAGCAATGGCGTTTAGTCTGGAACGCTTTATCAAAAACGGCGGGAAACCTTCTTTTTTATTAGCAGATGTGGTGGCTTCAGTAAAAGCGACTAGTGAGTACGAGTTAACGGTACAACTGAAAAAACCGTTTGCGGCGTTTCCATCGTTGCTGGCGTTCGCAGGCGTTTGTCCAGTTTCTCCCAAAGCTTATGAAATTGGTGCAGAGAAATTTCAGCCAAATATCTTTATTGGTACTGGTCCATATAAACTAGCGCGTTATGGGACAGATTCCTTACAATTTGATGTATTTGATAAATATTGGGGAGAAAAACCAGCGAATAAAGGTATTAATTTGCAAATTCTCAGCAGTCCGGCTAATTTGTATAACTCCTTTCGCACAGGTGCAGTTGATGTCGCTTACCTATCTTTAGAACCAGACCAAATTCGCAGCTTAGAAAAAAGTGCCAAAAAAGGAGATTGGCAAGCGATATCAGCTCAAGGTAGTGTAGTCTCTTATCTGGTACTAAACCGGAATCAAAAACCGTTGGATAAGCCAGAGGTTAGACAAGCAGTAGCGGCGATGATTGACCGTCCACTGATGAATGAGCGTGTTTTATTGGGTCAAGCTAGTCCCTTGTATAGCATGGTACCGAAAACACTTGAGGTTTCCCAGCCATTGTTTAAAGAGAAATACGGTGATGGTAATGTAGACACCGCTAAACAATTGTTAACTTCTGCTGGTTTTTCTCAAGAAAATCCAGTCAAGCTACAAGTTTGGTATCCTTCCAGTTCTCCAACTCGCAGTTTGGCAGCACAGCTACTAAAAGCTTATGCCGATAAATATATGGATGGAATGTTGCAATTTGAAGTCAATGTTGTAGACAGTGCTACCTTTTTTAGAGCGATAGCTAAGAGTTTTTACCCAACTGCTTTGCTAGATTGGTATCCAGATTTTTTGGACGCAGATAATTATATTCAACCGTTTTTGGGTTGTGATAAAGGGTCAGATGCGAAGGGATGCGAACAAGGGGGAAGTCAAACTCAGGGTTCGTTTTATTACAACGAAATTATGAACAAGCTGATTGGAAACCAACGCCAAGAGCAAAATCCCCAAGTACGTAAGAAAATTTTTGCAAACATTCAAGCACAAATAGCAACTGATGTCCCTTATGTTCCCTTATGGCAAAACAAAGACTATGCATTTGCTCGCAAGGGAGTCAGTGGCGTGCAACTTAATCCGACTCAAATTTTAATTTATCAAGCAATAAAAAAATAGTTATGAGGTGAGTAGTTAGTTGTTATTTAACATTTAACTACTAAAATTAACAACTCACAAAATAAGCTGTTACGTATTTAATTTGCATTCCGCTAGGTAACTAGACGACTGACTAGTACTGCTTTTCTTCCGAATTGAATTTTGAACTTTGAATTGCTTATTATGTCTAGATCCAAAGCCTTACAATATTACATTTTTGCCCGTTTACTTTTAGCTCCGTTGATGCTCTTGACTGTTACTACAGTCGTGTTTCTCCTACTACGTGCAACACCAGGAGATCCAGTAGATGCAATTCTTGGTGGACGTGCGCCAGAAAGTGCGAAGGAAGAATTGCGAGCCAAACTGGGTTTAAATCTTCCTATATGGTTACAGTACTTGAATTACATCGGAAAATTGCTGCGTCTGGATTTAGGAACTTCTATAGCGAGTCGTGGACAGTCGGTTTGGGAGGTGATTGGGCAATATTTTCCTGCAACTGTGGAATTAGCGTTTTGCAGTATGGCGATCGCACTTATCGTTGGAATTGGAATTGGTATTCTTTCTGCTTCTCGTCCTGGAAGTGCTCTAGATGTTGGAGGGCGATTATTTGGAATTATCACATATTCGCTACCTATGTTTTGGGCAGGGATGGTTCTGCAATTGATTTTTGCAGTGCAGTTGGGTTGGTTTCCTTTAGGAACGCGCTTCCCGACAACAATGCCAGCTCCACATGGTATGACTGGTTTATATACAGTTGATAGTTTATTGAGTGGAAACTTGAATCAGTTTTTCACTGCTTTACATTATCTTGCGCTTCCTAGTATTACCTTGGGAGTTTTGCTCAGTGGTATTTTTGAGCGAATTGTGCGAGTGAATTTAAAGCAAACTCTGAAAGCAGATTATGTGGAAGCAGCAAGAGCAAGAGGTATTTCAGAAAGAAAGATTCTGTTTTCTCATGCTTTAAAAAATGCGCTGATTCCAGTTATTACAGTTATGGGATTGACCTTTGCGTCTTTATTAGGTGGGGCGATTTTGACTGAAGTTACCTTTTCTTGGCCTGGATTGGCGAATAAATTATATGATGCCATTAATGCGCGGGATTATCCTTTAATACAGGGAGTGTTGGTATTTTTTGCGGCTATTGTGGTCGTTGCTAGTATTGTGATTGATATTATCAATGCTTATGTAGATCCAAGAATTAAGTATTAGGGTTTAGCTTGTAATAGCTGTTTAATAAAGAGGTTTTCGGATTGATTCCGGAAACTTTTTTTTGAAATATATTTTTATTGAACCGCAGAGACGCAGAGGACGCAGAGAGAGGAAGAGGAGAGTTTTTTGTCAGGTATGATGAAGGATTTTACAGTTGACAAATGGCTTTGAGAACTTGTAGTAATTGAATTGCACTTTCTGGTTCCATTAGGTTGAGAAATGGCATTAAATGATAAGTTGGGTGATTTTCTTGTAAGATATAGACAAATTGATAACGCTGTCCATTGGTCGTCAAACCCCAAACTGATTTTTGATGCTTAAGACTGTCATGGGCATAAGTAAGCAATTGCGGTAAACCCTCTGATGGATCAACGCTACTGTTTTTAGATTCAATTACCAAGATCCAGAAATATGTTTTAGCTGTTGTCTTTTGAGCTTTATTGACAGCTAATATATCGATTCGCCCTGTAATTTTAGTATCTTCATCTGCAATATCAACATCTGCAATGTTTTCTTCCAAATTTATTTTGATAGGATAGCGATAAAATCCGGCGAGTCGCAATAATGGAAAGATAGTTAAAGCTTTAACGAGTCCTTCCGAAACTCTCCCTTCTATTAAATAATTATCAAAGTCATTGCGAATTTGAATGAGCTCTTGTTGTTCAGACTCAGTTAAAGGTTCGAGAGATAAGATAGGAGTGAATGAACTGTTGTACTGTCTTTGGAAGTCGAAAAGACGGTGAATGTCTGCTAGTGATAAGTTTTTGGCTTGGAGAAGTGTCATAGTTATACAGCAGAATTCAAGTGTCACTTTATGATTAATCTAACTCTCGCCGACCTTCCAAAGCTCTTGCCAAGGTGACTTCATCGGCGTACTCTAAATCACCACCCACAGGCAAACCAAAAGCAATCCGCGTCACTTTGGTAAATGGCTTCAGTAGTTGACCGACATACAGTGTCGTTGTCTCACCTTCCACACTTGGACTAATTGCCAAGATAACTTCTTCAGGCTTGTGCTGACTCACCCTTCGGACCAAAGCTTGGACAGTCAACTGTTCTGGTCCAATACCCTCAATTGGAGAAATGACGCCACCTAAAACATGATACTTGCCTCTGAACTCACGGGTTTTTTCTAAGGCAATCACATCACGCGAGTCTGCGACTACACAGATAGTCGTGTTGTCACGATTTGAATTGCGGCAAATTTCACAAACTGGTTCAGCAGATAGGTGAAAACAAACAGAACACAAACCCACCTGTTTTTTTGCCTCAATAAGAGCTTGCGCCAGAGCCTCAACTTCTGCTTCTGGTCGCTTTAAAATATGCAATGCCAATCGTTGGGCAGTTTTAGGACCGACTCCTGGCAAGCGTTGGAGTTGTTCAATCAAACGTGCTAAAGGGCGTGCGTAAACCGTTGTTTTATCTCCAATGTGTTCTCACCATAACTATGATGGCATTTGTGAGAACTTCTTTAAAGCTACAAAGAAAAAAAAAGTGGGAGCAAGCATACCAAACGCTTTAAAGCTCCCACTCACCATTTGCCGCTGAAGAGACAGGAATATGTACAGACACTGCCAGTTATTTAGGGGGCTAATGTACAGATCAACGACAACGCCTGTACGGGCTGAATATTCCTGGTGCGACAAATGTAAACCTGATTATTATTTATCTCCAAAAACTAGTCATTATGGGTGTACATCAACTCACTCTTCAAAAAAGTTCAAAAGCCCAAGATAGAAGGTTTTTGAATTTTTTGATTTTTGTGACTATTGAGGAGTTGTACTAGCGCGTAGTGCGTTCGTAGGGCATATTTTCCATTATGCAAAGTGATATTAATCATGACACTACTTGGATATATACCTTCTGTTTTTCTGATTATTTTTTGGTAGAAGGCGTATCACATTTTATGATATGTGATACACCCTGATAACAACACCCTTGAAGTCGTTTACCTTCTTTAATTTAATCGATTTACTCATAGCTTGGTTGCCAAAGTGGCAAGTTTTTTATTTTTTTGAAAAACGACGTAACACAACACAAATTAGTAGTCAATCTAGATATAGGATTCCTATTTGATTTTTGAAATACACGTAAGGGAGCCAGTGCGTTGGAGAGCCAGTACTGCAGGAGGGTATCCCTCCGTAGGTATCTGGCGTCCGGGTTTCCCGGCTTGTAGACGCGTAGCGGCTTCCCGTAAGGGCAGCATCTGGTGAGACCAGCGCTGCAGGAGGGTCTCCCTCCGTAGGCGACTGGCTCCCTTCGCAGCGAGACCGGAGGTCTTCCCCGATAGCCGTAAGGCGTGGCGTCAGCCATAGGGCGTTGGGCAATGCCTACTATAATTTAGGTTATATCTGGGTTTTGGTGAGCATTGCCCACCCTACAGATACTTTTTAAGTGGTGTCATTCTCAAGAAATCCGGTTTTGACCCTGGTTCAAGATGTCAGTGTGTCCCTACTGCAAACTCGTTTTCTACTTAGTTGAGAACTGCTGTAATGTGGGGTGAGACCCCCTCTAAAAATTATTTTTGTTCTATTAAAAAACTTAAGTTCAAGAAAAAAAAAGAGTGGGAGCAAGCATACCAAACGCTTTAAAGCTCCCACTTAGCATTTACCGCTGAAGAGACAAGAATATGTACAGACACTGCCAGTGATTTAGGGGGCTAATGTGCAGGTCAACGACAACGCCTGTACGGGCTGAGTATTCCTGGTGCGGCAAATGTAAACTTGATGATTCATATGTATTTCTTTCGATAACTAGTCAGTACACCATTTAGAGATATACTTTGATGTTTATTTGGTGATTTTTTGGTAGAAGGTGTATCACATTTAATGGTATGTGATACACCCTGATAACAATACCCTTGAAGTCATTTACCTTCTTTAATTTAACTGATGTGCTCATAGGTTGGTTGCCAAAGTGGCAAGTTTTTTATTTTTTGAGAAAACAACCGATTACGACAAAAATTGGTAATATATCCAGATATTACCTCATGTTTTTCCTCACTCATCTTGAGTATAGCTGAGCTTCATCTCTCATAAAACTTGCCTAATGAACGTTCTAAAGTCTGATTTTACATCTCTTTATATGACAAATTCATGTGGGGTTATACCCCTTAATTGAGTATGAATCAATGATGGGTCATACCCCTTATTTTTTAGAAGAAACTTCGCTGACTTGGGGAAGTTCAGTTTAATGAGTCACGGCTCGCCAATCAGCGTAAATGCAGCCCAGTCGTAGGGTGAAAGGTCTTTCTGAATCATCGTCTGCATTGCTTTTCGCAACGATTGGGCTTTATCGAGCTTTTTTCGTTACATACTTATCATTTTTCCCGCCCACTTCCTTATCTTTATGATAGTTGTTTCCAGGACACGATAAAATCACGCATGAAGTCAGGAAAATCCTTAACTTTTCTACATAGACAAGTGACAGCTAGAACCTCTATAAATATGACAGTCAACTTTGTGATGCATCGCATCAATTCAGAATTTTAAGGCAGGGATACCCGTGCAAATATTGATTTCATCCTACGAATATCAAGTTGGCGGACGCCTCCCGGCTGATGCACCCAGCTATGTGGTACGGCAGGCTGACCAAGAACTCTACAATGCTTTAAAGGCAGGTGAGTTTTGCTACGTTCTCAACTCTCGTCAGATGGGCAAATCTAGCTTGCGGGTACAGGTGGCTAAACGACTGCAAGAGGATGGCATTGCTTGCACGACGGTTGACCTGTCAGGGATTGGCAATCGCAACATCACGACTGACCAGTGGTATGCAGACATCATCATGCGGTTGGTGCGGAGTTTCCGGCTTTCAACTCAAATTAATGTCCGCGATTGGTTAGCCCAAAGACAAGACCTTTCCCCAGTAGGTCGCTTGGGTGAATTACTGCAATCTGTTTTACCTGAATTGATTAAGCAGTCAATTGTCATTTTTTTCGATGAAATCGACAGTACTATCAGCTTACCATTAACACTGACGACTTTTTTGCCCTGATCCGCTCTTGTCACGAACACAAGCGCTTTACTTTTGCTCTATTGGGAGTAGCAACGCCTTCAGATTTGATTACAGATAAAACTCGCACACCTTTTAATATTGGGCGAGCAATTGAGTTAAATGGATTCAATCTTTCGGAAATTCAACCATTAGCAGCAGGATTGGCAGATAAAGTTGATAATCCTCAAGTAGCACTGAAGGAAATGCTTACTTGGACGGGAGGTCAACCGTTTCTGACTCAGAAACTCTGTCAATTAGTCGCACAGCATTGGGATGGGGGAGTAGAGGAAGCAGGGGAGCAGGGGAGACAGGGGAGCTAGGAGCAGGCATGACAGGCGCTTCGGAGCAGCATCATGAAGGACG
>JAAUSC010000178.1 GCA_012031965.1 Scytonema sp. RU_4_4 | reverse complement strand
GGGAGACCCCAAGACCGCACTGGCTCCCCTCCTCGCAGCGCTGGTCTCACCAGAACAAGCGTGAGGGAAACAAGGACTGCAGTACTGGCTCAACGGACAGGTGCCTCAAGTCGCTTAACCCGCCCACGGCACTGTCCTCCCCAACACACTGGCTCCTAATGACCAATGACTAATGACTGCCTTTACTAGTTAACTTTATTTGTACCGACCTACATAGCTTTCGCTCCAGGAAATTGGTTCATACCCCACATCACTATGTTGTGGAATTATGTCATGATGCAGGAAAATCGAGTCAGTAAACGGGTCAAATTAAATATAAAAGCTCACTTTGCCTCCGGCTTCCCTCTGCGCGAGTTCGCTAGAGAGATTGAGGGTGAGGTCTTATCTTAAGATTTAAGAACATATTTAAGAATGCCTGCCTGACTTGAAAATAAGGAGTGAAGGAGCTAGAGAGTGAGGGAATGCGGGAGAAATATTTTTATGCTCAAGAGTGTCTATCGTTCATGGGGGCGACTTATTTTTAAAGAAGTGGAGGGAGTTGGGAGCACAGATTCTCTACCTTCCCTTGTCCTGTTGGTCCCCATCACACACCCTAACAATCAGCAAAACTCGGATAATACAAGAAATTTTTTATTCACCTTGAGGGGATTTTGAAAACTGTAGTCGCCAATTATGCTGATTATAAGTTAAAGATTGAGATAACTGGAAACTTACACCCCCGCTGTTCCCACCCTCCCATCTGGGAGGAAGTTGCGCCAAGCATAGGGGACTTTCATTATTGCGGGCGATTTGTGTAAGGATGAAATCACATCTTCCTTAGCGTCAGGTTTTAGCTTAACCAATGCGCTCTTAACGATTTCAATTGACTGTTTAGCTTAGCAGCTATTCCTTTTTTGAAATTTCCATGTCAACTCTCGTCATCGTCGAATCTCCGACCAAAGCTCGTACCATTCGCAACTACCTGCCAAGAGACTACCGGGTAGAAGCGTCTATGGGTCATGTACGTGACCTTCCCCAATCAGCTACAGAAATTCCCGCCAATGTCAAGGGGGAGAAATGGGCACAGCTCGGGGTAAACGTAGACGCCGACTTTGAACCGCTGTATGTCGTTCCTAAAGATAAGAAAAAAGTTGTCACTCAGCTCAAAGACGCTCTAAAAGAAGCAGATGAACTGATTTTGGCAACGGACGAAGACCGGGAAGGTGAAAGCATCAGTTGGCATTTATACCAGTTGCTCAAACCAAAAGTTCCTACAAAGCGGATGGTGTTTCATGAAATTACCTCTGACGCCATCAAAAAAGCCTTGAAAAACTGCCGCAACATTGATGAACAGTTGGTTCGTGCTCAAGAAACGCGGCGGATTTTGGATAGACTTGTGGGCTATACCCTGTCTCCCCTGCTGTGGAAAAAAATCGCCTGGGGATTATCTGCTGGACGCGTTCAGTCTGTTGCTGTACGGCTTTTAGTCAACCGGGAACGTCAACGTCGTGCTTTCCGCCAAGGTTCATACTGGGATTTGAAAGCAACGTTAACCCCCCCTGATGCTCCCAAAGGACAATCATTTATTTCTCAATTGGTCACACTAGGAGGAACAAGGCTAGCGAATGGAGGCGATTTTGACCCCGCCACCGGGAAAATTCCCCCAGACAGCAAAGTCGTTCTACTCAATCAGGAGCAAGCAGAAGCCCTCAAAGAACGCCTCACAGGGAAAACTTGGAAAGTCACAGACATAGAAGAACGCCCTGTTACGCGTAAACCCGCGCCACCTTTTACCACCTCGACTCTACAGCAGGAATCCAACCGTAAACTGCGCCTCTCCGCACGGGATACAATGCGGATTGCCCAGAATTTGTACGAACAGGGATACATTACCTATATGCGTACAGATTCGGTGCATTTGTCGGATCAGGCGATCGCCGCCGCCCGTGACTGTGTCGAAAAACTTTATGGTAGAGATTACCTCAGTCCCAAAGCTAGGCAATACACTACCAAATCCAAAGGCGCACAAGAAGCCCACGAAGCAATTCGCCCCGCAGGTAGCACCTTCCGTACTCCTCAAGAAACTGGCTTGAGCGGTCGGGAGTTCCAAGTGTACGACCTCATTTGGAAGCGTACCGTCGCCACCCAAATGGCAGACTCTCGTCAAACTCAAATCATCGTACAACTGTTAGTAGAAGATGCTGGTTTTCGCTCCTCTGGCAAACGTATTGACTTTCCGGGATTCTTGCGTGCTTATGTGGAAGGTTCTGACGATCCAGAAGCGGCGCTGGAAGACCAAGAAATCATTTTGCCTAACCTAAAAGTGGGAGATAGTCCCAACTGTACTGATTTAGAAGCAGTTGGTCACGAAACCCAACCTCCAGCGAGATACACCGAAGCGACCTTAGTGAAAACTCTCGAAAGCGAAGGCATTGGTCGTCCCAGCACCTACGCTAGCATCATTGGCACTATTATTGATAAAGGTTATGCCCAATTGGTGAGTAATGCCCTCATACCCACCTTTACTGCCTTCGCCGTTACAGAACTGTTGGAAAAACACTTCCCTGACGTCGTGGATCCCAGCTTTACCTCCAAGATGGAGCAAACCCTAGATGATATTGCAACCGGTGAAGCTGCGTGGCTACCCTACCTGAAGAAATTCTATCTGGGAGACAAAGGTCTAGAAACCCTGGTTAAGGAACAAGACAACCAAATAGATGCTAATGTTGCCCGGACAGTGGAACTAGAAAACCTAGATGCCAAAGTCCGTATTGGTAAGTATGGTGCTTATATAGAAAAAGAGAATGGTGATGGTGTTGTCACCGCCTCCATTCCCAAAGACCTGACTCCTGCTGACCTTGACCCCCAAAAGGTAGAAACACTACTACGGCAAAAAACTGTCGGTCCCGAACAGGTCGGTCGTCATCCCGAAACTGGCGAACCGATTTATGTGCTCATTGGTCCTTACGGTCCCTATGTGCAATTGGGTGACAAAACCGACGAAAACCCAAAACCCAAACAAGCTTCCTTACCTAAAGGAGTCACGCCAGAAAATGTCACCTTAGAGCAGGCTGTTGGTCTTTTGTCACTACCCCGAACACTGGGAGTTCATCCTGCAACGGGCGCTCAAATCCAAGCGAATTTGGGACGCTTTGGACCTTACGTTGTTCATAACCAAAGTGGCGAAAAAGATTACCGCTCTCTGAAAGCAAGTGATAATGTCTTGACAATTTCCTTGGAACGTGCATTAGAGTTGTTGTCTGAACCAAAAAAAGGACGCAGCACGACTAGCAGCAAGTCTAAAGCAGCTTTACGGGAATTAGGTTCTCACCCAGAAGATAGCGAACCAGTCAACATCTATAACGGTCCCTACGGACCTTACATTAAGCACGGTAAAACGAATGCCAGAATTCCAGAAGGTGTATCGGTAGATGATGTCACTCTTGCTTCAGCACTGGAGTGGTTAACATCCAAAGCGTCCACAGCAAAATCCACTCGTAAAACAACAAGTAAATCGAAGAGTTCTAACTCTAAATCAACGACTAAATCGTCAAGTACCACCGCAAAAAAAAATGACAAAAAAGGCTAGTTAAGCTCAAAAGTCCACAGTCAATAGTCTATTGTCACCTCGGTTGACTATTAACTATGGACTTTTGATACAAAAACTCATGACCAAAAAAACTCATGACCAACAAACAACTAGATCGTGTCCGGTTAAAGACTTATCATTCAAACAGCACCCGGTGTAGCTGAGGCGTTGTTGGATTTCTCCAGTGTAGAAGATTTCATTGCTTGGTTCAATAAACAACAGGGGTAGAACAAGCCCGGTGTCTGAGAACAAACCACCATGTGTCCCCCCCTGTCGTGAAAATTGGTAGAAGTGTGTTAATCTTAAGTAAACTCGATCGTATCAACAAAAATCAAAAGATCCTGCTTGATACTCTCAGCTTCTTCTTCCAAAGAACCCGGTTTTTCTCCATTAAAAAAGCTGCGCTGGCTACTGACAACATACAAAAAGTTGTCGTAGATAAACCCCAGAAGTCCTCGGTACGCATTCGACTTAGTAGCAGTACCGTTGTTTCCTGTTTTGGTAATTGTTGAAACTTCGGGCATATCAACTAACACGAAGTAAGCTCCTTGTAATATGTCTTCCTGATATTCTGTATGCTTTACCTGAGCATCTGGTAAATTAGCAACAATTGTTTGAGGTACATACTTATTGAGGATAAGTGAACGCAGATATTCTTCTTGTCCTACAGAATCTATTTCTTCTGTCTGTTTTGAGGAGATAGGGAAATAATCAATTCTTAACAATTTGCCAGAATCATCAGAAAAGTTGACTAATCCTTCTTGAGTTTGAATTCTACCACCTTGCCGGATGTCCACAGGAATCAAAACTATAAAATTACCTGAGGGTGATTCATATACGTTTGGGTTTGAGTCTTCCTCAAGTTCTGTCTCATCCTCGTCTTCTGCGAAGTCTTCATCTTCGACTTCTTCAAAGGAGGCGATAACCTCGTCTATCACTTCTTTCGCTTCTTCATCGTTAATTTCCAAGGCTTCTTGGAACTTTTTGAGCAAAGTCGTTTTCCCTTTGGGAATACGCAGTTCATCTTCGTCTATCAGTACGCTGATTCCCGCAGCATAAGCATCCAGTACTAAGTCGTCTGTCAGGGAATCTTTTGCAGTGTTAAATAGCACTCCAACTCCATTTTCCTCTGCAATGACTATGACTTTATCAAGTGTTTCTAACAATTCGTCGTCTGAGTATTCTTCATAAATCTCGACAAGTCCCCAGAGGATATCAGCTAAAAATTCTGGATCGACTTCCTCTAACGAAGAATCAGCAGCTGCTATGACAACGGCGATCGCCGCTATAGCTTCTTCTGGGCTGAGTGATTCTTCTGATTTCTTATTTGAGTTAAAAAACTTGTCATACTTGCCCATAACTGCTCCCTCTTAACAGGCTTGTTAGTGATAATACAAATCTAGTGTCAATGGGTAGTTTAGCAATGAGCGAGTCTTCTGTTGTTCTATCTTTACAAAAAGGCGTCGGGAAAGCTCATTCCATGCGCGGGATGAGATGAAAGACGCCCCGACGCCGTTCACTGTTAACGGTTAACTGCTGACTGGGAAAACAGCTAACACTTCCCCAGTTAACACAAGAGCGCGAAATCCCATCGGCGCTCATCCGTGGGATGAACTTAAAAAAAGCCTTTTTCCAAACGTGTATCAACACGCCATTTGAACCGAGAAAAGCAAGCCCAAAGATGGCTTATTGACAGTATTTGAGATTTAAAAACCCATGTAGAAAGTATTTCTCAAGCATCAACGAGCTGTTCGCTACCCTTGCTGCAATCAAATTTCTTCACCAACTCCTGATTGACACCATGCTCATTTGAAGCATACAGGAAACGCCGAGCAATGTCTTCGTAAAAATTTGGGTCTGTCCAGTATCCCATGTGCGCTTCGATTCCCCAAGGAGCATCGTATTTCATGAGAACATTATCTACATTCTCGTAGTAATCAAGATGACCGCTAATTGGGTCTTCTTGGTGAAAGTAATTCACCCACTGAACTTCATCTAGTTTACAATCCACTGGATTTATGGTGAAGTATGGAGTCGTCTTTGCAGATTGCGGTTTGACACGGAAGGAATTGAGGTGTTCTAAAATTGAAGCACGAATGTACTGGTGTTTCTGTGCTTGTTCCTTACAAAAAAAGGCAATTTTGTCTAGTGGTGAACCAAAGGTTATTAGCCCTTTAATCTTATCTAAGCATAGACTTTTACCTTTGTTTTTTAAAAGACTTGCTTCAATACAAAGGCGGTTAAGTGTGTCGTAAGCAATACAGCTGCCGAGAGAATGCCCAATCAGTATAACTTGGTCATAATTGACTTCTTTATCCCTAAGAATTGCTTTCAATAATGCTGAGGATTCGCAAAGCATCTGCTCTCGAACTTTTTCGTGAGGCGATTTGAGATCAGTTGTTGTATAGATAGCGACGTCGCCAACTAAATTGACAAGTTGTGGAGTGATCAGTGATTGACTCAGTTTCCAAGCAGATTGCAGAAAACGACCGCTCAGAAACGGACTTAGTAAAGACAAAATGAGCCAAAGTAACAGTCGCAACACTGGGTAGACAAAGTTGAATAAGCGCAGAAAAATAGTCAGCCAGCGCAAACGAAATTTAAATACACGTTTTTCATCACTAACTTGCAAAAGCTCATCCAATTGAGACTTGTTTTCCTCAAGGCTATAAAATTTAATTGTTCCTTCAAGCGTCTGCTCTGTCCACTGCAAAACCTCAGGCACACTTATTTGGTGTGATGTCTGATTTGCCCAATAATATTCATGAATATCAATTAACCAATCTTGTTCAGGTTCTTTTGAACTTATGCGAACAAAACTTTCTATCCAAATAGAACCATTTGCTCGTCTTCGCTTAGCAACTAAGTGTTCTGCAATAACTGGCAAATTCTGCTCCTCAAAATATTTAAGAAAGTTCTGGACGGAATAATCTACAGTTTCAAAAGGGTTTTGTTCTCCAACCCCGTGGATGAGAAAAAATGCAGTGCGACCTTTGAGACATCTAAGATTGATATGATTTTGAGTCATTTAATTCATCACTTTTGTTTAAAATATGTTGCCTTCTACAATAGACTTTGATACTCTACCCGTCATCATTACCCAGAAAATTAGCAGCTAGCTTAAGAAAGTTATAATCAAAGCAATAGATTTCTTCTTAAACCTAGATCATCACCTTAATGGCTTTTTCTATAATCTGTTCAAAGGTAAGGTACACTGTGTTGTAAAGGCTAAAGCAGTACAGATATACCTCCAGCAATAACACACAAAATTCCGGAATAGTTGAATCTCAAAGAGTAGTCATAGATATCTTATCCTGTCACAGTCATGCACAGAGTCATTTCTTTGGTAAATGAAAACAAGTCAGTATATATAGCAATCCTAGATGAATTGTGAGATCGTCATATTTCATCTCTTGTGCATCTCTTGTGCATCTGCGGTTAATTTTTCTTACGAATTATTTAGGACTGCTATATGAATTGCCAATGTGGATTTAAGCAAGCAAACTTTATATTTTTACTCTTCTAGAGTAGAAAACGCATTCTTAACAGTGAGATAGTCCAGATTTTGGAGATTTGCCAGTCCAAAATCTCAAATCTGTTCTGCAAAATCTTAAGCAACTATAAAACCGTCTACGATTGAATGTGATATACCATACGTAGAAGCAAGCAATCGTCAAACAATCATGGTAAATCAGGGTATCAAATAGGGAGGTAAATACAGATGGATATAGTAGCAAAAAATACTTTATTACAGTCATCCTCCAAAGAGCGATCGCTCATCCTGTGGTTTGATGAGGTTGGCATTACCGACATACCCATAGTTGGTGGCAAAAATGCATCTTTAGGTGAGATGATTCAACAACTGACACCTAAAGGCATTAATGTTCCCATCGGATTTGCTACCACAGCTTACGCTTATCGCTACTTCATTCAAGGCGCTGGGCTAGAAGAACGCTTGCGCGAACTTTTTTCTGACTTAGATGTAGAAGATGTCAAAAATTTACGAGAACGAGGGAAAAAAGCGCGATCGCTCCTTCTGCACACACCGTTCCCAAAAGAGCTAAGGGAGGCGATTGTAAAAGCATACCAAACATTATGTGAGCGATACAATCCAGACACAGACGTAGCAGTACGCTCCAGTGCTACCGCAGAAGACCTCCCTGACGCCAGTTTTGCCGGACAGCAAGAAAGCTACCTCAACGTGACTAGTACAGAAGGAGTTTTAGCCGCTTGTCACAAATGCTTTGCTTCCCTATTTACAGATCGCGCCATTTCCTATCGCCATACTAAGGGATTTGACCACTTCAGCATTGCCCTTGCTGTTGGCGTGCAAAAAATGGTGCGTTCCGATTTAGCATCTTCTGGGGTCATGTTCTCCATAGAAACAGAGACAGGCTTCAAGGATGCTGCACTGATTTCAGCAGCATACGGTTTAGGAGAAAATGTTGTCCAGGGCTCCGTCAACCCAGACGAATACTACGTTTTTAAACCAACTCTCAAAGAAGATTTTCGCCCAATTGTCGATAAAAGATTGGGTAGTAAAGAATTAAAAATGGTCTATGACGACGGCTCCAAATTTACGAAAAACGTGCTAGTTCCTGAAAGTGAAAGGAGCAAATTCGCTCTAAGTGATGATGAGATTTTACAACTAGCTCGTTGGGCGTGTTTGATTGAAGAGCATTACTCCAAAGTGAACGGCGCTTACACCCCAATGGACATCGAATGGGCGAAAGACGGTATTACCAACGAATTATTTGTCGTCCAAGCCCGTCCCGAAACAGTGCAGTCTCAAAAGACGGGGAATATATTGCGGACCTATCGTCTTCTGGGAAATGGGGAAATGGGGACAAGGAGACAAGGGGACAAGGAGACAAGGGGACAAGGAGACAAGGGGACAAGGAGACAAGGGGAAGAGCTTTCTTCTATCTCCTCATCCCCCCCTCCCCCCCTCCCCCTTTCTCCCCATCCTCTTCTAACGGGACGTGCTATAGGAGAAGCCATCAGTCAAGGGAAAGCACACTTGATTTTAGATGTGCATAAAATCGAACAGTTCCAAGCAGGGGAAGTTTTGGTTACAGATAGAACCGACCCTGACTGGGAACCGATAATGAAAAGAGCAAGCGCGATTATCACCAACCAAGGTGGACGCACCTGTCATGCGGCGATTATTGCGCGAGAATTGGGTGTACCTGCAATTGTGGGATGTGGTAACGCGACAGAAATTCTGAAAAATGGTCAAGAAATTACGATTTCTTGCGCAGAAGGGGAAGAAGGACGGGTTTATGCAGGGTTATTGCCCTTTGAAGTGCAAGAAGTTCCGCTAGAAAACTTACCCCGCACTCGTACCCAGATTTTAATGAATGTGGGTAATCCTTCAGAAGCATTCAGCTTATCTGCCATTCCCAATGATGGGGTAGGCTTAGCCCGGACAGAGTTTATCATCGCCAATCATATCCAAACCCATCCAATGGCGCTGATTCATCATGACCAAATAAATGATGAGTTTGTAAAAACTAAGATTTCTGAAATCACCGCACTTTATGACGACAAACCCCAATATTTTGTCGATAAGTTAGCTCAAGGTGTTGCTAGAATTGCTGCTGCGTTTTATCCTAAACCAGTTATCGTCAGGATGTCCGACTTCAAGAGTAACGAGTACGCTAACTTGTTGGGTGGTAGACAGTTTGAACCGGAAGAAGAAAATCCCATGCTGGGCTGGCGAGGGGCAGCACGTTACTATGATGAAGGTTACAAAGAAGCTTTTGCTCTAGAATGCCAAGCCCTCAAGCGAGTTAGGGATGAAATGGGGTTGACAAATGTTATCGCAATGATTCCGTTTTGTCGCACTCCCGATGAGGGGCGTCTGGTGTTAGCAGAAATGGCAAAAAATGGTTTGAAGCAAGGTGTGAATGACTTACAAGTTTATGTGATGTGCGAGTTACCCAACAATGTCATCTTAGCTGAGGAGTTTGCAGAAGTTTTCGACGGGTTCTCGATTGGTTCTAATGACTTAACTCAGCTGACACTTGGTTTAGATAGAGATTCAGCGTTAGTAGCGCGGTTGTTTGATGAGCGTAGTGAGGGTGTTAAGCGGATGGTGAAGTTCGCGATCGCCGCCGCCAAAAAACACAATCGTAAAATCGGTATTTGTGGGCAAGCACCCAGCGATTACCCAGAATTTGCCCAGTTCTTAGTTGAACAGGGAATTGACTCCATGAGTTTAAATCCAGATTCTGTGTTAAAGACTATGCTAGAGGTAGCCAAAGTCGAACAGCGATCGTGACCGAAGAGGATGGGGAGATGGGGAACTGTGGACACTCACAAATTATATGATGTCCGCCAAATCACCCTTAATATGTCATTGCGAGTGGAACGAAGTGAAACGACGCAATCGCCGGGTTTTTGGGATTGCTTCCCTATGCCTAACGGCACGCTGCGCGAACGGTCGCAATGACGGTTATTTGAACGGACATGATATCATTCCTAGCTTCCACGCTTCATGTGGGAGCGTATGTCACAGAGGCTCCGCATTCTGATATGATCACTGGAGGTGGAGCCTCCCACAATTGCGTTACTAGGCAGAGCCTGGTAACAAGGAGAAATTTTTGTCAGTGCGGTTGTTACCACCTTGACTTGCGTAATCTCTGCAATAGAGAGAGCGATCGCTATACTAGATGATATATAAAGAAAAACTGCTTTGATTGCGTATCAACCCGCTATTCACACAGAACTATGAGTACAAATGCTATTCTTTCAGATAATCCCTTACTAAAAGGCTCTGGCTTGCCTTCGTTTGGGGAAATTAAAGCAGAGGATGTGGTACCAGCATTTAACCAACTCTTGGCAGAACTGGATCAGGAACTTTCTACTTTAGAAGCTAATGTACAGCCTACTTGGAGCAGTTTAGTAGAACCTCTAGAAAAGCTGACAGACCGCCTAAATTGGAGTTGGGGCATAGTAAACCATTTGATGGGTGTGAAAAATAGCTCCGAACTTCGCGAAGCATACGAAACAGTACAGCCGCAGGTTGTGCAGTTTTCCAACAAGCTCGGTCAAAGCCAACCAATTTATAATGCTTTTAAGGCACTCCGTGCTAGTGAGACTTGGGCAAAATTGAACTCGGCTCAACAGCGCATTGTAGAAGCAGCTATTCGAGATGCGGAACTTTCTGGCGTTGGTTTGCTCTTTGAAGCAAAGGAACGTTTTAATGCCATTCAGATGGAATTGGCAGAACTGTCTACCAAGTTTTCCAACCATCTGCTAGATGCAACCAAAGCGTTTAGCATGACATTAACAACTCCAGAAGAAATCGACGGTTTACCTTCCAGCTTGCTCAGTTTAGCAGCACAAGCAGCACGAGCTGCGGGAGAAGAAAATGCGACTCCAGAAAATGGTCCTTGGCGCATCACTTTGGACTCGCCCAGTTACGCTCCTTTCATGCAGCATAGCACCCGACGGGATTTGCGCGAAAAACTATACAGAGCCTTTATCAGCCGCGCTTCTTCGGGTGAGTTGGATAACAACCCGTTAATTGAACGTATTTTAGAGTTACGCCAAGAACTAGCAGAATTACTCGGTTTTAAAACATTTGCTGAATTGAGCCTAGCCAGTAAAATGGCTCCTAATGTTCAAGCGGTAGAGTCCTTACTAGAAGAAATGCGTCGTGCCAGTTATGATAGTGCTATCAAGGAATTAGAAGAACTCAAAGCCTTTGCGACATCCAAAGGTGCATTAGAAGCAAACGATTTGCAGCACTGGGACATCAGTTTTTGGGCAGAACGTCAACGAGAAGAGAAATTTGCTTTCACTGCTGAAGAACTACGCCCCTATTTCCCACTTCCTCAAGTGCTAGATGGTTTGTTTAGACTAGTGCAACGATTGTTTGGTGTCACTATCACTCCCGCTGATGGTCAAGCCCCAGTTTGGCATGAGGATGTGCGTTACTTCCAAATTGCTGACGAAACAGGTCACCCAATTGCCTACTTCTATCTTGACTCCTACAGCCGTCCAGAAGAAAAGCGTGGCGGCGCTTGGATGGATATCTGTATCAACCGTGGTAAAGTCACAGAAAATGGAGTAACGACGACCCGCTTACCTGTTGCGTATTTAGTGTGCAACCAAACTCCTCCAATAGGTGGTCAGCCCAGCCTCATGACTTTCTATGAAGTAGAGACTTTGTTCCACGAGTTTGGTCATGGCTTGCATCATATGCTCACCAAAGTAGACTATGCTGGAGCTGCAGGCATCAATAATGTTGAGTGGGACGCAGTGGAATTACCTAGCCAGTTTATGGAAAACTGGTGCTACGACAGACCAACTTTGTTCGGTATGGCAAAGCATTACGAAACTGGTGAACTTTTACCAGAACATTACTACCAAAAGTTACTAGCAGCAAAGAATTACATGAGTGGTAGTGCTACGTTGCGACAAATTCACTTTAGCAGCCTTGATATAGAACTACACCACCGCTATCGCCAAGATAGCGGGGAGACTCCAAAAAATGTGCGCGATCGCCTTGCCAAAACCACAACTGTTTTGCCACCACTTCCAGAAGATTCTTTTTTATGTGCTTTCGGGCACATATTTTCTGGGGGATATGCGGCAGGTTACTACAGTTACAAATGGGCTGAAGTACTGAGTGCTGATGCTTTTGCCGCTTTTGAAGAAGTTGGCTTAGATGACGAACAAGCTGTAAAAGCAACAGGTAAACGTTATCGTGATACGGTGTTAGCTCTTGGTGGTAGCAAGCATCCAATGGAAGTCTTTAAATCTTTCCGAGGTCGCGAACCCAGTACTGAACCTTTGCTCAGGCATAATGGTTTAATCGCAGCGGCGTAACTCTCAACACCTCAGTTGGCGATCGAGAAAGATACGTTAACTGAGGTTAAATGCATCTGAATATCTTGCACCCTCCGGGCGTCTACTCAAGAAACCCGGTTTTTCACTTCATGCAAGATAGATTAGATGAACTAATCGCGATCGCACAACAGTCTACTCAAGAAACCCGGTTTTTCACTTCATGCAAGAGCTGAATTATCAGTTATTAGTTTGAATTTTCTTCGTATTTTAATGAATTTTTGGTAAAGTCAAAATTTATTTTAATTTCATACAAAAGTTTATCAAGCACTTAAATTAATCTGTTAAGATTATTACTTAAATAACATACAGGATTAGCATTATACCGTTATAACGCAGCTGCAGTTATTACAAATATTTGGATATAAACAAGCTGCATTATCTACCAAGTAAAAGAATAACTGCAAACATAACTGAGTGGACGCTTTGAGTTTTCAAAGCAGATTCATGCTGCTTACGGATTTTTACAAGGTAAGTTAGCTAATCTCATGAGCAAATAATAGATAGGCAAAGAATTGTATGAAGCAACGCTTAGGTTTTGTTCAGCATTGTGTACTGTTCGCTACGCCATTAATAGCCAGTTCTGCCTTAGGAATCGCACCTAGTCAAGCTGCTACTTTTGCTTACTCTGAAGGAGAATTTAATTTTACCAACATAAATCAAACACCTTTGACAATTGGAACTCAGACTGACACCAACACCATTGGCATTGGCAATGGTGGTACAGTAGATACTCTAGCTCAAGCAGAAGCAACTTTTGTAGCTTCTCCAGCAGAAGCATTCAATTTATCTTTGAGCGAAGCCTTTGGCGAAAACAAAGATTACTTAGGATTAGCAGAAAGTGAAGCTACAGTTATCGGTGAATTCGTTGTAGATGCAGGTACATCTTTTTCTTTTGACTTTACAGCAGATTTTAACCTGTACACATCAATAGATAATCCACCAGTAGAAAATGCAAAAGCAGCTGGAGATATATCTTTTGCACTCATCGACACCACAAATAACAGTGTCTTAGACTTCTTCAGCCTTACAGGAAATTTAAACACTCAAGGCGATGACGACTTTCTTACATATGAAAAAAGCGATAATGTGACTTTAAGTGATCCAGTCACTACCTCTAATTTTGGAGGAAATGAAGAATCTGCTACAGCTTCCATTCAAGGTTCTGTGCAACGCTCTTTTGACGATATAACCAGTTTGGCTTTAGTAGAAGTTAAGAGCAATCAGGTTAGAGTGACAGCACCTGAACCTTCCGGGAGTCTAGCTTTACTGTCCTGTTGTAGCGTCATTGGTGTTGTCACCAGGGCTAGACGTAAAGCAATGACCTTAGCACGTTCATTAAAAGAAAATAACTGCTGAAGATTGAAAAGTTGCTCCCCACTAACGATTAATACGCTAAACTGACCAAACGCAAGATATCATTGCGTCTGGTCAGTTTGTTATTAGTTTATAAGAAGTGGGAAAGAGAAATTTTTATCCTTAGAGGATGTTTTAAAAGTATAGTTTTTGTCATGCTGAACGTAGCGCAGTGGAGTGAAGCATCTCAGCCTCAACGAAAAATTGGGATTCTTCGCTCCATTTCATTCCGCTCAGAATGACAAATTGTACTTATCTTGGACTTTCCAAACATCCTCTTATAGGGAGTAAGAGAAATTTCAACAAACTGTTAAATAGGAATAGCACTGTTTCTTCAGGTTTCAATCCCTAATAGGGAGTAAGAGAAATTTCAACGTAGCTGAGGCTGCTGATACTGTTGGTTTTGTGCGGTTTCAATCCCTAATAGGGAGTAAGAGAAATTTCAACTTGGGATGAAAAAAGCCCAACACACCCAACTTAAGTTTCAATCCCTAATAGGGAGTAAGAGAAATTTCAACAACTGAAGGAGCAGGAGCAGGAGCAGGATAAGGTTTGGTTTCAATCCCTAATAGGGAGTAAGAGAAATTTCAACCTTAGGAACAAATGCAAGATTCGGTTCTTGCTTTTTAAGTTTCAATCCCTAATAGGGAGTAAGAGAAATTTCAACCGTGTGTTGAGCGTGTGTAGGAGGGGTTCAACACATTCGTTTCAATCCCTAATAGGGAGTAAGAGAAATTTCAACTTGTATTTATCCAAGCGAGCGCCTCATCTCAATCTTGTTTCAATCCCTAATAGGGAGTAAGAGAAATTTCAACAGCCAAGAACTACAGCGCTCATGGCGACGCTTTGGTAAGACCACTGTTTCAATCCCTAATAGGGAGTAAG
>JAAUSC010000398.1 GCA_012031965.1 Scytonema sp. RU_4_4 | reverse complement strand
GCTAGCACGGTTAGAGAGTGCTTGCCAAAGCGCCTCAGCTTGTTCGGGAGAGATTAAGCCTACAGTTGCAGCCCAGGAAAATCTTCTTTATCTACTTTCATAGTCCATAGTGATGGAAGAGTGATAGTAATATCGTGTCAGGTTAAAGACTTATCATTAAAACTGCAGGGAGCGTGGGGAGAGAGAGTTTTAAGATTTTTGCACCCATGCCCTGAATAATAACTAATCAACCGGACTAAATATAACTGGTTGGATTATGGTTTTGTCAAACTCGTGTTGCACACATAATGATGTAGCTCAAATCTTGCTGATACTGCTGGAAAACTTGATGTATTGCCGAGACTCGTTCTCGCAGCTGTGGGTACCTTAGAATATTCCACAAAATCCGAACTGTATTGAGAATACCCTCGTCCTGAAGTAAACGCCGCAAATTTAGCAGCTCCATTGCTCCAGTTTGATGCTGTTCCACTTGAAATCCTGCAGTTGCACAGGTACTCATCCAGTTGAATTCTGATAAAGGAGTTGAATTTACCCGAATTGCTTGTGCCAAAGCTTTGTGAATTTCTGTTTCACGGCTTCGAGCTAAAAGTTCGTGAGAAAGAAATTTACCTCCTGGCTTTAGGCGATCGCGAATCGTAGACAAAAGCTTGGCTTTGCCTGGTGGAGATTGCATGGTCAGAATTGCTTCTGCCAAGACATAATCGAACTGTTCGGCAATTCTGTCTAGGTGGAAGATATCGCCTTCGATGATTTCTACCTGACTTGATAACCCTGCGGCTGCAATATTGGTACGGGCGCGAGCAACACTATTGGGATTTTTCTCGATGCCAACCACTCGGACATGATAGCGTTGAGCCAGAGCGATCGCGCTATAGCCAAAACTGGAAGCTAATTCGAGAACAGTCTCACCCGGCTTAAATCCAGCCCATTGAAACAGTTGCTCGGTCGCAGCTCGTCCCCCTGGTCGTAGAATTTTCTTACCAACTGCTGCTAAGACTTCATGTCCAGTGGCTGTTTGGAAGTTGATGGTAGCATTAGTCATATCCTTGACCTATGAAATCTATACTGTCTTAACTTTGACAAAACCGATCAACATTCTCTATGAGCTAGCTCATATGGGCTAGAACACCGATTCAGTATTCACATGGGAATTATGCTAGCTTGCTGAAAATTGCAGAATAATTTCAGGAATATCGACTCACTATCAATTGCGTTATGGAAACTAAAACGCCGAATTTTGCTAGTATCTGGCATGACATCGTATGTCTTCACTGTGGTAACAGGAAAAGCCAATTAACTCTCAATTATCCATTTGCAAACTAGCTTACCGTCTGCTATTTGCCATCGAGCAACTAGCCCTCTTTTTCTAATGTTTGTAGGAGTTGTAGATGCGATGGTTGGTGAAACAGATTTAAAGTCCGATGTTTGAATGCTGGTAGAATTCATAGTAAACCTATGTCAATTTGATAGTTTTTTGGTAATTTTGGTAAATTGATTTCTAATCTTTTTAAAGAAACCGCATAGACGTTGATTAAACAGAGGAAAGAGACACAGAGAGTATGGAAAATCTTGGAGCAAGAAGGGAGTGAATTACCCTCTTAGGGAAATAATTCACTGTCCTCTGTATAGATCTCTTTACCGAAGTGTGGAATTTTGTATTTCTACAGTGAGAAATGTTCTGAAAGTGTCAGCAATAGTAATAGGTTTTCATGTGCTTTCAAGGCATGGGGTGCATTCGCTGGCATGAAAACAAATACACCTTGTTCCAGGGGAATTTCTCTTCCCTCTAGTGTCAGCATCCCTCCTCCTTCAATCACGTTCACAGTAGCATTACGGGTGGATGCGTGTTCAGAGATTTCGGTGTTTTCTGCTAGAGATAACAACGTATATTGACAGCAGTCATCTTTGAATAAAACTTTACTAAAGACACCTTTCTCGCTATCTTCAACTTCAGAATGTAGTTGTTTTGTGAATGCTTTTGAGCTTTTCATTTTGGTATCCATAACGCAAAAATATTCTGATTCATTAAGTTATTGAAATCACCAAAACATTGACTTCATGAATTAGTATTTTTCTATTGGAATTGTTTGTCGAATTGAAATTATTGCTACTTCTTGCAAAGCCTGAGCTAGAGCATCTGCCTGTATGCATAAGCCAAAACTTAACAATGCGAGAACTGATACAAACAGACAGAGTCCCTTAACTGTAGATAATGGTTGTTTTTCTTCTTCTTTTTCAATCGGTTGCTTTCGACCTTCGATAATTTTTTCAATCCGAGGGCACCAAGAACTTTCACTATGGCACCAATAATTCGATAAATTCAGGTTATGCAAAGGTTGATCACTTATCCTACGAGGATTAAGATTATCTCTTTCTGACATTTATCTTCTCCTGTACTGGGTTTCGTTCAATAAAATTAATAATTAACTGTCAATTACCTAACTTTCTACTATGCTGAACCAGGTAGTTGATAGTCTTGCTTTTCATCAGAAATCTGCACGTTTTCTAATTCTGTTGTGGTTAAAGTAATCCCAGTATGCGGACTCTTAAAAGTTTTTTGTGCATCTGGCTTCTGACAAGCAACCATTGTTTTGACATGTTCCCATTCATCATCCCGAATGTTAAGAAATACGTCATACAAATTGTCTACTTTGGGACGACGAGACTCAGGGCGAGTAAATGTTTGAAATTCATCAAACATATAAAGATCACCATCACGATAATAATTGACTGCGACTTGAGGAGCAGATTGAGTTTTCAGTGATTCCCCTTGTGTATTAAGAAACGTGTCATAGGTATGGTAAGCGTGTTGTTCAATCAGTTCCATCATGTAGTAAGCATATTTGGGTAGCAATATGTACAGTGGTACAAGAGTCCAGTAATACAGCATTGCCAAATGTTTAGCTAAAAAGCGGTCAATCCAATATTGGTTACCTCCCAGTTCTTCCATAATTAGCAGGTGATGAAGTTCATTCCAAGATTCAGCAAAGTGAACTTTTAACCAGTCTGCTTTACGCCAAAAACCAAGGGTTTCATACAGGTGTAATACGGACAAGTAAGCAAAGTAAGGCACGCGGGCAATAGTTTCTAAAAACCAAAAGCGTT
>JAAUSC010000023.1 GCA_012031965.1 Scytonema sp. RU_4_4 | reverse complement strand
CCAGCCCTCTGGGCTGGAAACAGCCCTTACTCGTTAATTAGTCGTAGTCCCGTTGTTGTTAGCGTAGCGTTGCCGTTCGGCTATAGCCGTGGCGCAAGCCATAGGCATTCTTGTTGGATATTTTTTTTATTGGATCTCCCTAATGAGGCTGGCAGATTTTTCAGTCCTTCGATGAAGCGGTACGCATGAAAATGCCAAAGTCGGGAAACTGACTTCAGACTAGCAACAGCTGCTGCTAGTCTAGTTAATACCCGTAGAGGCAAGCAGCCAAATCTTTCCTTATATTTGGAAGGAATTTTGGGAATCTCCAGTCAGAATTTGAAATGAGGCTGGTGCGTAATTTCAATTTTGACGGCAGAACAATGTCAATCTACTGGACTGATATCAAAGCTAAAAGATGAAGTTTGACAAAATATTAATTGCTAATCGGGGAGAAATCGCGCTTCGCATTCTCCGCGCCTGTGAAGAAATGGGGATTGCGACGGTTGCGGTCCACTCCACCGTTGACCGTAATGCTCTGCACGTCCAACTTGCTGATGAAGCGGTTTGCATTGGCGAAGCTGCTAGCAGTAAAAGTTATTTGAATATTCCCAATATTATTGCAGCGGCATTGATACGGAATGCCAGCGCTATTCACCCTGGTTATGGTTTTTTAGCAGAAAATGCTCGGTTTGCAGAAATCTGTGCTGACCATCATATTGCTTTCATTGGTCCATCTCCCGAAGCTATCCGTCAGATGGGGGATAAGTCTACCGCGAAAGAAACCATGCAAAAAGCTGGGGTTCCCACGGTACCAGGTAGTGATGGGTTAATAGAATCGGAGCAGGAAGGTTTGGCGATCGCCAGAAAAATTGGCTACCCAGTGATGATTAAAGCTACAGCTGGCGGTGGCGGACGAGGTATGCGCTTAGTACATTCTGAAAGCGAATTTGTCAAGTGCTTACTCGCAGCCCAAGGCGAAGCGGGAGCAGCATTTGGCAATTCTGGAGTTTATCTCGAAAAATTTATTGAGCGTCCCCGTCATATTGAATTTCAAATCTTGGCTGATAATTATGGCAATGTCATCCACTTAGGTGAACGGGATTGCTCAATTCAACGCCGCAACCAGAAGCTTTTAGAAGAAGCTCCCAGTCCAGCTCTTGACTCAGAACTGCGAGAGAAAATGGGACATGCAGCCGTCAAAGCTGCCCAGTTTATCAACTACAGTGGAGCAGGTACAATTGAGTTTCTCTTGGATAAATCCGGTAGCTTCTACTTTATGGAAATGAATACCCGGATTCAAGTTGAGCATCCAGTTACGGAGATGATTACAGGAATAGATCTGGTTGCTGAACAAATCCGTGTTGCTCAAGGAGAAAGACTCAAGTTGACACAAGAGCAAGTCGTCTTACGGGGTCATGCGATCGAATGTCGTATTAATGCCGAAGATCCTGAGCATGACTTTCGTCCCTCCGCCGGACGTATCAGTGGTTATCTCCCCCCTGGAGGTCCCGGAGTCCGAATTGACTCCCATGTTTACACTGATTACCAAATTCCTCCTTACTACGACTCTCTCATTGGCAAGTTAATCGTTTGGGGATCAGACCGTCCCACTGCGATTAACCGCATGAAACGGGCACTGCGAGAATGTGCTATCACAGGATTACCCACGACTATTGGGTTTCATCAAAAAATCATGGAACACCCACAGTTCTTGCAGGGGAAAGTCTACACGAATTTCGTACAGGAGATGAAATCGTGAATGCAGTAGTATTTGTTACAGATTAGTAGTTAGTGGTGAATTGTGAGTTGTGACAACAACCAACGACTAACAACTAACAATTCCGAATCTCTACTGGACACGAGATAACATGGTCAGCAGTCCTTGCTGACCCAGAAGAATTTCCCGTAAAAGGCTGAAGATACCAACCCAAATGATCGGGGTAATATCCACCCCGCCGATAGATGGCACAATCTTTCGCAATGGTATGAGAAAAGGTTCAGTCGGCCAAGCTACCAGATTAAAAGGCAAACGATTCAAATCAGCTTGGGGATACCAAGTCAGAATAATCCGAAAAATAAATAGGAATGTCATGAGTCCCAATATTGGACCGAGAACCCAAGGGGCAAGGTGAGCACCAGTCATGATTTAGGCTTGACTTTTGTGTGTGGATAAAGTATCTGTCTGAAACAGAGTCAGGAAATTTTAAGCTTTGTAAAGCCTCTCTCTAATTTTAACCGAACGCTGTTACACAAATGAGAATAGGGAATATTTGGTTGAAAGAATATTTGGTTGTGAGTTGTCTAGTTGTCAAACGAGCACAACTAGCTATCAACCAATCACCTTAAACCACTTCCTACTGCCATAAATAGCTTCTCAAGAGTCTACTAGACCATTAGAATTGTTATAAAGTGTGTAAAAAAAGGTTGAAATCTATGACGGCATCTTTATCAAATTTCCTTTGGAGTCTGGTTTGGGGTGCAGCAATTGTTGTTATCCCCGTCACAATCGGATTGGTTTTTGTTAGCCAGAAAGATAAAATCCAGCGTTTCTAAGACGTTTGATAGAGACGTGGGAAGTTCCACGTCTCTATCCGTAGAATTGATTTTTTAGATTTTTTATCAGTTCATTGCTCAATTGCTAACTCTGGGCAATTCATTATAAAAAAATACTTATACTAAGCTGACACACACAGACTTGTTAGCTTTGGGTCATAATGTAAAGATGCATAAGTGTTCCTCCACTCTAACGAGTGGTGGTTTTGCGCCCTTAAAGTATATTGTGTCTAACTACAGTAGAGATTTAAATTCTGACTCGCTAACATAGATTCTGAATATTGGGTAAACAACAATGCTAATGTTTGGGCTGAACTCAGCCAGTGTTCTGGCTCAGGTAAATTTTGGGGCAAACTCAGCCAGTATCCTAGGAATTTTCTTGGCTGTGGCTGGGGCAGCACTTTATTTTCTCCGCTCTGTGCGTCCAGAGCTCTCACGCGACCAGGATATCTTTTTTGCTGCTGTAGGTTTACTCTGCGGCTTCATTCTCATATTCCAAGGTTGGCGTCTTGACCCAATTTTACAATTTGGTCAGTTGCTTTTGGCAGGCTCAACTATATTTTTTGCGGTAGAAAGTATTCGCCTGCGGGGTATAGCTACCCAGCAAGCCAAGCGCAACACTCCCATTGTTGATGACGAACGAGAAGTTAGCGATAGCTATAGGTACAACAAAAAGTATAAGGCGCAGGTAGACGCTGAGTTGGAACCACTGCCTTATGATGACGACTACGATGATCGTCCCGTGCGTGGTCGAATTTCAGGTAGCAGAGATAACCGTTCATCTCGTGATGATTACTACGAAGATGAAACTCCTCGTCGTTCAGAGCGTCGCAATAGTAGCGAAAGGCTAACATCAAGTGACAAAACTGACAAAACTCGTCGCCGTACCTCTGGACGTCCTGCACGCCCTTCAGAAAGGTTTGAAGATGAAGATTGGGGCGCTTCCACCAAAGCAGTTGATGAGTGGGGTAACGAAACGACCGAAGAAAGACGACCTCCACGTCGTAGTAGTAATGGACCAGTACGTCCAGAAACTCGTGATGAGGATGTTCCTCCAAGACCGAGAAAACGCCGTTCACCCAGTGAATCAGCTCCCCAAAAAGAGCGTGAGGATGATGAGGTGATTTCTAGTGAGTATGTAGAATACAAACCATTAGAACGCCCAGAGCGTTCGGATCGACCGCAAGATAGTTCATCGAATTTTGATGATGATGTATAAATAATGATGAAGTGGAGGACGTGAAAGCGTAACGAAAAAAGTTGAGGTGAGAAAAATTACACCTAGTTTTTGGCTCCAAAGGCAAATTCCTAGGGTTCTTAGTTTTGCATTGGCAAGTGTACTTGTATCCTGTAGTTATAGCGATATCCCTCTTGGACCGACTTCCCTCAACAGCCGCTATACGGAACAGCAACCAGCGTTGAGTGGAAATGGTCGTTTGTTAGCATATGTCTCTAATCGCAATGGTAGTCACCAATTGCTGTTGTATGACTTACAACAGCAACAGTTTATTCAGATACCGCGCTTAAACCAACCGGAGACAATTGTTGAAAGCCCTAGCCTCAGCTACACTGGACGCTACATTGCTTACATTACCAGCGACCAAGGTAGACCAGTGGCGGCGCTTTATGATCGTGCTACGCAACAGTCGCAAATTCTCACCCCAATTTATCGTGGCTGGATCAGAAATCCAAGTATTAGCCAAAATGGGCGTTATGTTGTCTTTGAAACTGCTAGCCGTGGTCAATGGGATATTGAAGTTTTAGACCGGGGACCGAATGTTGAGTTAGATATTCCCAATGGCGCATCGGTGGATGCACCTCCGTGAGGGAGATGTTAGCGTTTGCTCCGCGCCCCTGGAGGGGCGTTTCGTGTCGTAGGCTGGGAGATTGGGGAGCCAGGGAAGCGCTTGGGTTGCAGGGGAAGTAGAGGGGAATAATTTTTGACTGTTGACTGTTGACTCTTGACCAATGACGAAACGCTCTATTTTTCTGCATATATTTGCTACGGCTGGTTTGTTAAGCAGTTGTGTCGGTTACCCACGCATAGTAAACTATCCTTATGATCCAGGGGGGCTAAGTCTTAATAGCTCTGCATCGGAATTAGACCCTCAAATTTCAAGAAGATACATTGTTTTTGCGAGTGACCGACGGGGTAGGCAAGATATTTATATGTTTGATGCCCTCACTCGCAGTTTGGTAGATTTGCCTGGTTTAAATTCCTTTGATACTGTTGCTTCTCATCCTGCTGTTTCTGAAAGTGGTCGTTATATCGTATTTGCAGGTAGTAGACAGGGACGCTCGGCTATCTTTCTTTATGATAGAGAAACACGTCAATTAAGGAATTTGACTGCCAACCTGCAAGCAGAAGTTCGTCATCCAACTATTAGTGCTGATGGCAGTAGGATTGCTTTTGAGTCTAGTGTAAATGGACAATGGGATATTTTAGTTTATAACCGTTCTGGGCAACCACTGAACATACCTCAAGATCCCCTTTGAGGAAGTGCGCAGATGAAGAAGGAAATGAACCATTTTGCTTTCCTGTATCTTCCTTATGCCTATAATCTATTCTATTCTTTCTTGACGGCTTCAATGAGCGATCGCACTTGTTGAGTTCCTTGGGATGGTTCAAAACAAAGAGGGAACTTACCTCGGGCGATCATTCTTAACCCAAGAGGAGCAAGACTGAGTAATCCTTTAAGATCTCTAAAGTAGTTCCCGACCACTTGTAGACCAAATTGACGTTCATCAATCCAGCCGCCTTCTTTAACTAACTCTACCAATACTTTACGATGGCGAATTGAACGGCTGTCGCTTGCTTGTTTGCGTTCGAGAATTTCCTGCTTGATTTTTGTGATTTGATCGAGTGGAGCAACATCCATTGGACATACAGAATTACAGTAAAAACAACGAGTACAACCCCAAACTCCTTTAGTTCCTTCGTTATATTCTTCGAAACGACTTTCTGTTTTGTTATCACGAGAGTCTGCTAAGGTGCGGTAAGCTTTGGCAAGGGCATGAGGACCAACAAAATCTGGGTCAACTTCACGAGCATTGCACTCAGAGTAGCAAGCTCCGCACATAATACAATTACCAGTTTCATCCAGACGCGATCGCTCTAGTGGTGTTTGTAAAAATTCTCTTTCTGGGATGTTACGCCCTGCTGTACTCACATAAGGAGCAACCATCTCAAGGTTGTTCCAAAAACTGCTCATATCTACCACTAAATCTTTGATCACAGGCATATTGCCTAGTGGTGCGATGATTATTTCTGGAATACCATTTGTGTGACTTCCTGTTGTGAGTGTTTGTTGCAATTTGGCAATTTCACTGCCAACATTTTCTTTACAAGCCAAAGCTGAACGCCCATTGATTCGCATAGCGCAGCTACCACAAATTGTGTTGCGACAATTTTTGCGAAACGCCAATGTCCCATCTTGCTCCCACTTAATACGATTGAGACAATCTAGGATTGTATTCCCTCCTTCAACATCCAAAAGGTAAGTTTGCACAACTGGGGAGGAATTTTGTTGCTGTCGTATGAGCTTAAAAAGAACTTCCATGACCACCAACCAAAGTCTTGAAATTGCTATACCCATCTATGAAATTATTGTCACAGATGGGTTGCTCACCAGTAAGTGAGCTATACTCTTGTTGCCCTTAATTAAAAGCTAGCTGTTAATAGACTGATGATTAAAGAGCTACTCATTCTAGTCTAAGGATAATCATGAGAATTTTAGTTGTATGATTACCCAATGGGTTTAACACCAAATGTGTCAATAGCCAGACGACCAGAAAAAATGATCGCTACTTGACAATTTATTCATATATTTGGACTCATGGAGAAGGAGAGTAGCACCAGATGGACACCAGAAGTCGGACTTAAGTTCATCCCTCAACTGAAGATTTCCAAATTGAATGCTCCTCGAATTATAACTATATCTTGATGTCAAGACGAGTTAAAGAGCCACTGACTGGAAAAATCGCTCAATCAGTCGTGAAGTACGATTTTTTTGGTCATATAGAATTGTTAAAGCTCTTAATGAACATCTTGACCTCTTAATCAAGAAACTCTTGGTTGTCATTCATCTCGTTAAAACTGCTTGTTTAAATGAAATGAATTTTTATAAAAGCCGACCCGCAATACTCATCCCAAGCATAAGGATTTAGAGAAAAGTGTATCAGCAAGTTTGATTCCAAATTAAACACTCGTTTTGCTATTATTAAACCATGCTACTATTTAATATAAAATTATGAGGCAACAAAACCAGTATCAATCGCCGTGTAAGTGCGGCTGTTACTGCTTTGTTTCTTTGTAAGAAAGTAGAGGCAAGAAATTTCTGGTCTCTACTAGCTAGGGTAAAAGGTTGTATGTCGGCACAACCCTTCGGGAACACTATGCTGTTCTAATGTTTCTTGAGTAGAAATGGGGAAAACCCTACGACTCAAGGTCAAAAAAGACAGAGTTAGGACAATTTCTTGGGTCTACGACTTGTTTTTAGTGGTAGAACACAACAGCGATAAATCGGGAGGAAAATCCTCACCGCTTTTTGCCTCCCCAATTTGTCAAGGTTGTTCAAAGTTGCTCCACTCTAAATAGTGCCAAAAAAGAGAATTATTTCATTTGTGATGGCAAATGATGGTTAAAAATGCCGTAAAATTACCAAAATTAATGCCTTTGACAACTATGAGCTAATCTGTTGTGGTCAATCATAACAGATACTCTTGTGGCTCCCCCTTTATGGAGGAATGACTCCTTTGCTATGGAGTCTGAAGCAACTTTGTACAGATGTCAAAAAGCCAAGAACTGGCAGATGATGATTTGTTTATTTATTTGGAGAGAGTGAGGATATTTGAAGCATAATGACTGAAACCGCAACCGCACCATTAACTGGTAAAGCACTGCTAGCTAAAGTGAAAGAACTTTCTAATTTACCACGGCGAGAAAGAGCAAAGCAGTGTGGTTACTATACAGTTACAAAAAATAACCAAGTTCGTGTCAATCTAACCGACTTTTATGATGCTTTGCTCTCGGCTAGGGGAATTCCCTTGAGTCCAGAAGCACCTAAAGATGGTCGTGGACGTGAACCTACTTACAGAGTCAGTGTCCATCAAAACGGTCAAATTGTTATTGGTGCAACTTACACCAAAGCAATGGGCTTAAAACCGGGTGATGAGTTTGAAATTAAGCTGGGTTACAAGCATATTCACTTAATTCAAGTGGATAGTGATAAAAAGCTACTCCAGCATGATGAAGACGCAGATGTCTATGATGAAGATCTCGAAGACGATGAAGACCTAGAAGACGACGACGAAGAGGAAGAAGAGTAGACTTTTTTTGATAGTAGAGGCAAGTTTAAGGCAAAAGCTTTATAACTTGTCTTTGCAACTAGAGTCAAAGCTTTGAAATTTCTCTAAACAAAAATGTTAGACATCTTGCATAGTTGATTAATTTTGGTAAAGGCTTGATTAAGAATAAAGAGAAGCTCATGATGAGCAATACTTAAAGCAGTGGTCAAAGAAGTACAACATATTTATCCCTACTTAAAAGTTGCTCGAAATTGAGAAAGCTGTTCTCTCACCAAAATAGAAGCCTTCTACTATGCAAGAAGTCCATTTTGTTTTTTTAACTACTTCACTATCATTACCTGAGCCATCAGTCAACTTCTTACTGTCATCCTTAAAAGATGCACCAGTATTTTTTGTTGTGATGGCTTTCTTTATTATTTGGGTTGGCTCTTGGTTACCCATAGCAGCATTAACAGCGTTTGCACTCAAATGGCAACCTTCTCAACTTTTGCAACCAGAACAAAAATTACCTTTATTGGTGTCTCTTTACTTATTAGCTCCCTTGGTTTTGTGGGGAATTAGTTGGATAACCAATATACCTTTCTCAGATTATGGCTTTATTGGAAACATTTCAACTGTATATTCTTTGGTGCTAGGTTTAGCTTTAGGAATCTTGAGTCTAACATTGGTTTTTTCATGGCAATTGTGGCTGGGATGGTGCTCTTTTCAATGGTCGAATATTAAGCTTGTGCGACCTATTTTACTACCTGTTTTATTAGTGGCGTTGTTTGTAGGTGGTATTGAGGAACTAATTTTTCGTGGGTTTGTGTTTACTGAACTAGAAAAGGGTGGTTCTGTTTGGGTAGCAGCGCTCATTTCTAGCTCCATTTTTGCGTTGCTACATTTGGTTTGGGAGCAACGAGAAACGATACCGCAATTACCTGGACTCTGGTTTATGGGAATGGTGTTGGTACTAGCACGGTTTGTTGATGGGGGGAGTATAGGCTTAGCTTGGGGACTGCATACTGGATGGATATGGGCGATCGCCACTATAGACACAGCAGCGCTGATCGATTACACAGGTAACGTTTCAGATTGGGTGACAGGAAAGAATAAAAAACCCCTGGCTGGCGTAGCGGGAATTGTTTGTTTACTCCTGACTGGGGGGATTCTTTGGTTATGTTCTAGTTATTTTTAATTTTGTGTATTGACGTTGAGGCGCAAAAAAAAGAAAAAGAAGATAGGTAAGCTTACACTCGAAACGATAGTACAAATTAATGACTTGCCAATCCTTGTAGTCATAGTCCAAGCTAAAGTATCACTTTAAACTCTATTGTTAGACTACTTAAGTATAAGTGTAAGTTTTACTGCTGATAGATTAAACTCTGGGTCAATCGTCTCCAAGAAAAATGTACTGAATTACCTGCAACTAGATTTTGTAAAACAAGCGGGTGCTGCTGTAAAATTTCAACTGCAACAGGAGATTAAACAGACTGAAACAGACAGAAACGAAGTCGCTCAAAAAATCAAGCAACTAGAAAACAGTCTTTAAGCAAAAGAACAAATTCTGAGCGGGAAGAAGTTGTACAAACTCATCTATATAGAAGAGCTGGAGAAGCAATATATCATTAAGGGCTTGGATGGAGCAATTGATGTGTTGCGGGGACGCGGAAGCCATGCACAATTAGAATATGGGCTGTTTTATTGACATCCTCCCGCCGCCAACCCGGAGTACCAGGTATGGCGCCAGCCTTCTCGCGAAGCTAGGTAAAAAAAGAAAAGCACACAAACAGATGGCATACAGCGATTTTACTCTTGCTAAATCTAAAAATACATTCGGCTTAACTCTAGACGAAACTCGCAATTTGTTTCGGAACGTACCAGGAGTGCAGCCATCTGACTTGCTGACACGCTTGCTAGATGAAAACTTACCTTTAGCAACTGCTATCAATAGTGAAAAAGCCCGTTCCGAGTTCCTCATTGCTCCCATCCTGTCTGAGGTCAGACGACAGCTGGATTATCGAATCAGCTTATTTTCTGGTACCGAGTTTAATGTTGACCCCACTCAAGGTCTTTCAGGCTTTTGTGACTTTCTCCTCAGTGCGTCTGGTGAGCAGTACTTTATCAGCGCTCCAGTAGTCACAGTGGTTGAGGCAAAAATGAGAATATCATTGCAGGGCTGGGGCAATGCGCTGCTACAATGGTTGCTGCTCAGATATTTAATCAAAGGGCAGGAAATGATATTGAACTTATCTATGGAGTAGTGACAACTGGAACCAGCTGGAAATTCTTGACTTTAGAACAAAGTACTGTCTGTATCGATTCTATTGAATATTACATTAAAGAAGTTGATAAGATTTTAGGAATTTTCTTGCAACCCTTCCGGAGTTCTTTATCTAAAACTTCAGTTTAGAAAAGTCAATGAAGCTAGAAGTCGCCACTCGCCGTATTAAAACTTTTGGGGAACGTTTTGGAGAAGCCCATCTCTTACCCAGATACAGACAAAACAGCAATCATGGCAGGTTTTGAACTTCTCCAATATACCTGCCTTTTTACAGATCTTTGCTTGGATGATTGGGGAAATAACTCAAGTGGCGATACGCCTTTGAGGCGTCTGCGAAGCAATCGCGCAATAACTACTAACTACCCACCAAAACCCGGAACAAGGCGCTTGAGAGCGCGACCAGTCACTTCGCTGTAACGCAATTCACCACACAAAAGTTTGCCCATAATCTGCACAGATGACGGACGCCTAACACCCACCTTGTAGCCAATACCAGGGAAGCGGTAAAACGCCCCAGCTAATTTCTGCGCCCAAGCCATATCACTACCCCATTCTTCGTTGATGGTATCAGTGTATTTTTCCAAAGCGTTGATATTACCACCCAAGGCTTGGTCAATAGCTTCTGCTGCTTTCATCCCGCTAAAAATTGAGGGGCGAATACCTTCTGCTGTGAAGGGGTCAACCACACAAGCTGCTTCCCCAGCTAGAACCGCATTTTCAGTGTGCAGCTTTTGATTGCCATTCCACAAGCACAAAGCATGTCCATACTGCTTGCAGATTTTGAGATCTACACCAAACAAGCTGCTATACTCGTTCAAAATGCTCTTGAAATCTTGAGCCTCACCGCCGCCAACAAATGTCCCAATTCCAATGGAATATCCATCTGCTTTAGGGAAGTTCCAGAGATAGCCATTTTTTACCAAGCCAAATTCAAAGTGAGCAATGTGACCGTTTTCCACTTTGGCTGCGGCTTCCGCTTCTAATGCTCCTGCTAGACGACGTTTGCGCTCTTTGAAGCCTAGCCATCTTGCAACTGGTCCTTTTGCACCATCAGCAGCAATTAAGTAACGTCCTGTGACAGGTCCATTTGCTGTATTGACTTGCCAAGAGTCACCTTTAAATTCAATGCCTGTCACTTCCGTATTATCTTTCAGTTCAGCGCCTTGCTTTTGAGCTTGTTGAATGAGGAAATGGTCAAAGACATCGCGCCTCACCATCCAAACTGGTTCAGGAATTCCTAGTTCAGCTTCTACAGGTTCGCCCATTTTCCAGGTGCAGCGAATTGTGGTTGCTTTGATGGAAATTGCAGGGCTAAAGTCAAAATCGAACCATTGAGCGATCGCCGGCGATACTCCACCTCCACAAGGCTTATATCTTGGCAGGGTTTCTTTTTCCAGAACTAAGACTGAGCGTCCCCGCTTAGCTAAATGATATGCGGCTGTTCCACCAGCTGGTCCCGCACCGACAATAATGCAGTCGTACATATGGCTCTTGTCTTTGCTCCTGAATTTGTTAGCTTTCCAATTTTTCTTTTTACCTAATATTCCACGTTTTATCGTTTGCTATTTCAAATAGTTTTGAATTTATTGATATGCTGCAAATATATGCTGCAAAAATTATAAGATGCACTGACGCAGTTTGTTGCACGCGTATACGCGAACAAGAGGAGACGTAGTGACATATTGATAACTAGACGCATCTGATAAGGGAGAGTTTTTCTAAGAATTTCCCCATGTTTGATTTGTCTTCTTGTCTTCGTATCCTCTTGCTTTATGTTCTCCTTGTCTTTTTTGAACCGCGTCTCCCTGATGAGCGTGTTCCTGTAGTCTTTCTAGACAGTTGTGATGTCTTTTTCTTTTTCTGCCAATAACTCGTCTACTTTGGCAGTGTACTTGTTTGTCAATTTTTGCAGTTTGTCCTGCTGATCACGTGATTCATCCTCAGAAATTTCGGCGCTTTTTTCTAGTTTGCGAATTGTATCTAAGGTATCGCGGCGGATATTGCGAATAGCAACGCGCCCTTCTTCGGCATACTTGGCGGCGATTTTGACTAATTCTTTACGGCGATCGCTCGTCAAAGGTGGAATGTTAAGCCTGATTAAGGAACCATCATTGCTGGGGGTTAAACCCACGTCTGACATCGAAATTGCCTTTTCAATCAGATTTAAGGTATTGCGATCGTAAGGCTGAATTAGAATTGTTGTGGCATCTGGCGTACTGATATTTGCCAGTGATTTTAAGGCCGTTGGTGAACCGTAGTAATCTACGGTAATTTTATCTAATAAACTCGCATTAGCGCGACCAGTGCGAATTGTGTTGAAAGCCCGTTGAGTTGCCTCTACGGTTTTTTGCATTGTACTCTCAGCTTCAGCTAATTTCACAAGAACCTCCCACAAGCGTGCCGATGGACTCTCCCATGACTGCTCGGCGGATGTTACCCCGCACAGTTAAGTCAAATATAAGGATAGGGATATTGTTTTCCTTACACAAGGCTATCGCGGTACTGTCCATTACTCGCAAATCTTTTGCCAAAACGAGTCCATATGTCAAGCTTTTGTAACGTTTGGCATCTGGATATATGTGAGGATCCGCATCATAAACGCCGTCTACTTTAGTGGCTTTAAAAATCACTTCAGCTTCAATTTCTGCGGCTCTCAATGCTGCGGTGGTATCGGTGGTGAAGAAGGGATTGCCAGAACCAGCACCAAAAATAACCACCCGCCCTTTTTCTAAGTGACGGATGGCACGACGACGAATATACGGTTCGGCGACTTCTTGCATAGAGATCGCGGTTTGGACCCGCGTTTGTACCCCTATTCGTTCTAATGAATCTTGCAGTGTCATGGCATTCATTACCGTAGCAATCATCCCGATGTAGTCAGCGGTTGCTCGATCCATGCCCGCTGACGCCGCCTTGACGCCACGGAAAATATTTCCGCCTCCAACGACGATAGCAGTCTGAACGCCAGTTGACACCACCTCTGCTACTTCTTCAGCTATCTCCTTGACCACTTCTGGATCAATTCCATAACCCATATTGCCCATGAGGGCTTCACCACTCAGTTTAAGTAAAACCCTTCGGTAATGTGTTCCCATGAAGTTACGCTTGATTAAAATTTGTTATTACCTCCAATTTAAGATAGCAATACAGTGGCATTGGTGTCTCTAGTTTCTCTTAAGCAAAGAAGTATCAATTGATTCAGTCTCTTGGGATGATTTTCTTAACTTTACAACAAAGAGGCGATCGTCCATGTGCAAGCGTGCCCTAAGCCTTATTAACCCAACAGTTTCTCGTAGAGCATCTGTGTAGGAGTTAGTGACTACTGTCGAAGAGGGGTATTTATGCTATGTGACACTATCTTTGCATACTCTCCGTAATTTGAACCCGAAGGGCGTTGGAAACAAGGACTGCACAGCTCACAAAAAGCTGGAGGAGTGTTCGCGCAGCGTACACGTAAGGACTCAGGGACTCAGAATCTCGCAAGATGTTTCGCTATGCCTATGGCTTGCGCCACGGCTATCGCCTAACGGCACGCTGAACGCGTTAGCCTTTGGCGTGCGCTTTGCGCTTACGCTCAACATGACATTTTAAGTATTTATGCAATCTTGTCTAATATAGAGAATAGCTTCTTTCTCGTACCCAATGCTCAACACTTCAGGCGAACCATTCTTAAATTGTTAACTACTGCAACAATAAAAACAGTCGTACCTGCGGTATGCGGCTGCATATCTACGAATTGTACCAATTATTAATTTCCCATGACCACCTCTGCTTCCACTCCAGCATTTACCTCAACAAAAACCTGGATTTGGCAAGGCTTTCCCATTTGCTACCAAACCCAAGGAACCACTGGACCTGCTATTATCCTCGTGCATGGCTTTGGTGCTTCTTGGTGGCATTGGCGGAAAAATATCCCTATACTGGCAGAACACTGCCGTGTCTATGCCCTTGATTTGATTGGCTTTGGCGCTTCGGCTAAACCAAAGCCGAATGAAGGGATAGTTTACACGATTGAAACTTGGGGACAGCAAGTAGCAGATTTTTGCCGTGAAGTCGTGGGTGAACCAGCTTTTTTTATTGCTAACTCCATCGGCTGTATTGTGGTGATGCAAGCGGCGGTGAGTGATGCGGAAGTCGCCTTAGGAGTTGTGTTACTCAACTGTTCCTTACGGCTGTTGCATGATCGCAAGCGAGCAACTTTACCGTGGCATCGGCGTTTTGGTGCGCCCTTACTCCAACGTGTATTATCTGTAAAATCAATTGGTGACTTCTTTTTCAATCAAGTTGCAAAGCCCAAAACAGTACGGAAAATTCTCCTGCAAGCTTATGCTAATTCAGAAGCAGTGACAGACGAGTTAGTAGATATACTAACTTCCCCAGCACGCGATCCGGGGGCTGTCGCTGTTTTCCTCGCCTTTACTTCTTATTCTTCAGGTCCTTTACCAGAAGACCTTTTACCTCAACTGCCCTGTCCTGCGATTATCTTGTGGGGAACAGCAGATCCGTGGGAACCAATTGAGCTAGGCAGAGAATTAGCCAATTTTCCGCAAGTGCAAAAGTTTATTCCTTTAGAAGGCGTTGGGCATTGTCCTCAGGATGAAGCTCCTGAAGTGGTGAATCCAATCATACAGGACTGGATTCGGAAGCGAACACAATAAAAAAATATTGAAGAGAACTCAGTAGTCAGAACGGACTGCGTCCCACTGCGCGCTCCAGAACTCAGAATTAAGAACAACTCTTGTGCATTCTAAGTTCTGGGTTCTGAGTTTTTTATATCTATAATTTATGGTTGAACAGGGTTTTCAATAATTTCTCTTTGCTTCAACCAGTCTTTACCCACTTGGATACTGATATCAGAGCCGAGATTACCAGTGCTTTCTACCCGCACTTCCCCAAATCCTAAAGTGTTGCGAATTGATTCGGCACTGTTACCATCTCCTTGTTGGGCAACAATATGAGTCACTTCTAGAGGTTCACCCCAACTTTTGGCTATGTAGACGTTGGTATAGCCAACTCTTTGCAAGGCTCTCATCAATGTTCGGAGATTGGCATCATCGTTACCCGTGCTGTTTTGAATTGCGACTCGCAAAGATGCTGGATTTACGACATCAGATGTAGAATCTGTTTGCACATCAAAGTACTGAGACAGTATACCATTAATGCGCTGGCTATCTGGAATCCAGTAGCTGGTATTAAACTCCCCTTTTTGACTGAATCGACCAGGTAGCATTAACATTTGCATATTAGAGCGATTTGTTTTTACCCCAAAACCGACTAGTGCTAATAGCTCTTCAAGTGTCAAGTTAGTATCAATGTGTTCTTTAACAACATCCAGAACTTTGGGTAATTGAGTTACAGTCGCTGGGTTGATAGACTGATCCATCAATGCTCGCATGACCATTTGCTGTCGCTGAATCCGACCAATATCGCCATTTTCATCACGTCGGAAGCGCAGAAGTTGTAGTGCTTGATCGCCGTTGAGATGCTGTTTTCCTTTCTTCAAATTGATGTACAAGTGCTGAGAGTCATCCTGATATTTCATATCCTTGGGTACGTAGACTGTGACTCCACCCAAGGCATCAATGAGCTTACCAACTCCCAACACGTTAATCCGGATATAGCGGTCAATTCCTACACCGCCTAACAAGTTACTAGCAGTTTTGGCAGTTAAAGCTGGTCCACCAATCACATTTGTAGAATTAATTTTTTTAATACCATGTCCATCTATTTCTGTACGAGTATCTCTGGGAATAGAAAGCATCATGACTTTTTTGCTCTCTGGATCAAATCTGACCAAGAGCATGACGTCAGCAAGACCATCAAAGGAGTTGACTTGGGGCAGATATCTAAGATTTTTGGTTTCAGTGGGAGGGTTTCGCACATCAGGAGGAAGTACGCTCATCCCCATGATTAAAATGTTCACAGGGCGAGTTAATTCGGAAAATTTCAGTCCATTACCAGCAATGCGATTGCTATCAAACACCGCCGCTTCATCTGGGCTTAAAGCAGCTTGCATTAAAGGCGTACTTGTTAAAGAAACCGCCAAAAGTGCCCCTGCGGTTGCTGACACCATTGCAATACCGCTCATACCCACCCAAAACCATAGCCAACGTCCAGATTTGTGAGTGTTGGCATTTTTATCACTTGGGTTGTTAGTATCTGTAGAATAGTCTTCTTGCGCCGAAGTTCTTTGAATAGTCACGCGACTCCTCACACTTACTGAATAAAATCTGGAAAATTTGCTGCTATGGAAACAGATAAATTAACCCATGATAGCTAACTCTTAGATTATCAATGGTAAATTTTACACTTTAGTGTTAACTACAACACTTATTGCAGTAATTCTCTTCTTTGTTTGGTAAATCCGGAGAGGTTTTCTTGAAGTATGACAATCTCAAAAGAGATTTGACTAGATCTGTTAGGAAGAAAATGCGTCTTTTTTTGGGAAATTAAGTAAAAATACTGTCAGTTATCTTGATCCCTAGAGAATTATGATAGGTATTTGCCAAGTGTTCTTTCGGCAAAGCGACTCACTTGGTGTAACCGCTTTGATTTACTTTTAACTAGATGACCAATGAACCAGATACTAATCAAAAAGTAGCCAGATGTGAGAAAGCTATTAAAGATAAATAGACGCGATGTTAAAAACTTTTAAGTTGCCACTCCAGTTGCTAGTAAGAGGTAACCCAAAAGCCAGGTAAATACCAAAGTTATTGACAGACAACAAAGAGCAACTTGTTCCCGACATTCCTGACGGTGGTAGAGTATCCATAGTGATAGGAAAAAGCCAATGACCATTGTGGAGATAGATAAGCAGGTGTATAGGCGAGGTGGCTGAGTTTTGACCATTGCAAGAATTGTCAGATGATTGATAATGATGCCAAATTTGTCATTTGGGTGAGTGCAATCCCAAACAAGAGGGATGAATGATAGTGATGTAGTCAGAGATAATAAGCTTTAAAGAACAATTTTATTGAGTTGTATCCGACAATTGGCAGATGCAGACACGCAAGCTCCTAAACTGGTGGGAAACACTAACACCCCTAGCACGATTCTTAGCAATCGCTCTGTTCGCTCCACTGCTAGTGCTCAACGGTTGGGCGGTTTCAGCAATTTTTCATTACTTCCACTCGCTAATTGTTATTTTAGTCGGAGCATCAGTGGTAGCATTTCTGCTTAACTACCCTGTCAGCTGGATGGAGCGTCAAGGTGCTAGGCGAGAGCAAGTTGCTATCTTAGTCTTTCTCATCGCTTTATCAGTTTTACTAGCGTTGGGTGTGACCCTCGTCCCACTTGCTCTGACTCAGGCTCAGCAACTGGTGGCGCGTATACCAGAGTTAATTGATTCTGGGCGATCGCAGTTGATGATGCTGAATGAGAAAGCAGAAAGTTTCGGTTTACCGATAAACCTTGATGCTCTGGTTGTACAAATTAATGACCGTGTTAAAGGACAGTTGCAGGCGATCGCTGGACAAGTTTTAAATTTGGCTGTCATTACAGTCACAAGCCTGCTTGACTTTATTTTGACAATGGTATTAACTTTTTATCTCCTACAGCATGGAGATGAACTGTGGCAAAGTTTAGTATACTGGTTACCTGTTAGATTCCGCGAGCCTTTTTCACAAACAGTACGCCTCAGCTTTCAAAATTTCTTCATTAGCCAGTTAATTTCATCCACCTGTATGGCATCAGCCCTGATTCCCATCTTTTTGTGGCTGAAAGTGCCGTTTGGTTTACTCTTTGGTTTGACTATCGGTATCATGGCGCTCGTTCCACTTGGTGGTTCTGTTGGTATTGCTCTAACGACTTTGATAGTGACATTACAAGACTTTTGGATGGGGGCAAGGGTATTGATTGCTGCACTTATTGTGCAGCAAATTTTGGAAAACTTTATAGCTCCGAGAATTTTAGGTAGTTTTACGGGTTTAAACCCTGTTTGGGTGTTAATTTCAGTTCTGACAGGCGCAAGAATTGGTGGACTTTTGGGTGTTGTCGTAGCGGTACCCAGCGCTGTTGTTATCAAGACCATTTTAAGTGCTGTACGTCCTTCTTCTGCGTCCAGTAGCAATGATAGTGTAGAAGTTTTTGCTCAAGGAAGCGCAGAATCTTGCAATACGCAAAATCATGACACTGTTGGGGATGGTGTCACTCCAAAGTGTGAGGCTCATTCTGCTGAGGTAGCTGCACCCGTGTCTGTCGAAGCATCACCTCCAACTGCTCAAACAAATCATCCCGGGGTAAATCCTTCTAAGACTGTGGCTCCACAATTGAACCCATAAACAAAATGCTTCCTGTTTGGTTATCCCGAATCGCACAGAAAAAGGGGCGGTCAACAATCATTCGGAATGGCTTTGGTGGTGACAATTGAGCTGATAATGGCATAATTCCCACAGAAGTCGCAGCAGCAGCTTCTGTACCTTCTTCATTAACCTCAACAAAAGTTTTATGCTTGACCTCGCTCATTTTTAAATTCTTACCCATAGCAGAAAAATTTGCTTTGTTGCTAAAAGCCTCACCCATACCTAGAGCGCTCAGAGCATTATTGAGCGTTATATCGTAGTCCATCTTAAAACGGGGTAAGCGAATAAACCCTTCTCGTTTGCTGAACTGAGTCATCCAATTTTCCCAATTCTCTGCCTTCAGGTTTTGATAAAAGCTAACTAAACTAGAGTTTTGTTTAGGCAAGAAAACATAAAAACTAATATTACCATCTTTCCCATAAGGTAAACTGACTGCCTGAAATTGTTGATTTTCATAGTATTTATAGTCACCTGATTGTGACATCATTGGGTGTTGTTTTTGTTGACCAGAAAAGAGATAGAAAGGATATTCTGCTGTTTGCTGTTTGTCAAACTCATTGGTCCAGCTACCTTTAAAATAGATAGCATTGATGAGAAATAAGACTTGGCTAGGTTCTATTTTTTCAATTATCTTACTGATTTTTCCACGTGTCTTCTCATTAACCCATTCATTAATAATGCTAGGAGCACCACTATCTGTGAAGTTTAGGTTGGTAACTCTAGCTGTATAAAAATCTCGATTTCGTTGCAGAAAATCGGGGTTAAAGCTAGCTTCTTTATTTGCCCACAGCGAATTAGCAATTGTTAGTTGGACTTTCGGATCTGGGTTTTCTAAAATTTTTTTCAGTACCGCGTTAGAGGAATTAATTTGTTGTAAATTCAACTCCTTGAACTCCAGTGCTTTCGCCATCGCTTCTTTTGTACTGCCACTAGCACCATTGTAGGTCATGGCAAGGGCGATCGCTACGCTAGAAGGTGACACAAAAATGTTTTTGTTACTGTCGTTTTTCAAAACTTCAGAAAACAGTTTAAAGCCAAACTTTGTGTTGGCAGCGATAAGTTTACTATCAGGATTTGATGCTGGTTTGAATATAGGAGATTCTGAACGAGGTAGACGCGACTGGGCAAACACACTTGTGCTACTATTAACTTGAGAGCATCCTATAACACCCATTAAAACAACGCTAGCAGCAGCCAAAACGTAACGTCTGCCTAAACGAACTCCGTAACGTCTTTGCAGGAAACTTTCCCGAGCATTGCTAAATTTCTGCTTCATTTTACCACCATTGTCACCAGAGTCTTTGTTTTGACTATGACATTTCGGATAGCCTCATATCTGAGCGGTTACAGTTTTAGCAACAGTGATTGTACAGTTTAAGATTATTTTTTGCTAGCTAGTAGTTTAGTGTGATTAGTCAATAAGTATTAATTACTAATTTTAAGAATTTATAACTGTGTGTATCATAATCTTAATTATCTTGTGACTGTGGTTTGCTCTAACTCTTCGTCAATAACCCCAAACCGACTAACTAGAATATTTCGGATAATATCGTGCCGTTCTTCTTGTCGCCCAATGCGCTCGATGCTGCTAATATATGGCATTTGGTTTTCCTCTTCAAATTGTCTTAATTCATCCAGCAAGGTGAGTTCCAGCGGTTCTGGCAACCGCATCATTCTGTCCAGTATCCCAAATATATCTAGGATATCTTGTCGGCTGTACCCGCGCTTGTAAAGCCCTTTGATCAGACGCAGTTTCCATTGCAATCGCTCCCTTGCTGCTTGGGTCATATCCTGGGTTTTGCGATGCGCCATCACCACCACAGCAAACGGGTTATCGCTCGCTTCCAGCATTTTCCATGTCATGTAATTTTTTACAAAAAGGCTGAAACCTACTTACCAACTTATGACCCGAAGTTGGGAAAATATCCAAGGTTGGTGACACCGCTCATAACCACGAGTAATGAATACTTTTTGTCCGACATTGCAATTTTTGGCTTTAACGTAGAATGCTGCATAAATCACGAGCCAAAACGATAAACTAACTATAAAATTTACGGAGTTTAGAAGTATTTTATTTGCACTGATATTCAAAAATTTTCCGCAAAAGATTCTAACTGAGGATGTTATGTGGAAAAATTCCGTCTATTCAACCACCGTGAGATCTTAGGCAGAATGTTTCCGTCTAATATAGTATAGTTAGGCACTGTCCCATCTCCTTCACCTACCTCTTATGCCAGATCAACCTGCACCAGAAATCGAGCTGCTACGTGCAGCGTACGCAGCCTTCAACGCGCGTGACATTGATGCCGCCCTCGCCCTCATGGCTCCCGACGTGGTTTGGCCGAGGGCGTTCAAAGGCGGTTTTGTCCGTGGGCCTGAAGAAGTCCGCGCTTACTGGACGGAGCAGTGGAGCGAGATCAATGGACACGTCGAGCCGGTTGCCTTTCACCCGGAGGATGCTGGGCAGGTCTTGGTCGAGGTGCATCAGGTCGTGCGCGATCTGGCCGGAGCCGTGCTTGCCGATGAGCACGTTGGACACCGTTTCACCATTGAGCATGGCTTGATTCAAGCCATGGAAGTCTGTCCGCTTCCATCGTCCGGCCTCGGTGCCTAACCACGCGCTCCAGGGAACAGAGGCTGGCGTTCAGCCCCTTTCTGCACTCCACGCTTGACCTCGCCAGCCTCTGTCGCTGAGCTTGGGTCCGTTAGCTGGTTAAGTTAAGATAGCAAGCTTGAGGAGATAACGTGACATGCCAGAGGGAGTATGGAAGATTTTTGTAAGCTTGGGAGTTCCTGGTCTCGCTCTTGGGCGATCGCTTCTCTCCCCAACGCCTTCGGTGAATGAGAGCAATTGCTCAATCTAGAATCATTCATGGTCGAGTATACCCGCAGCCTAACAAATCACTGCACTGGAATGGAGCGTAATGAAAGCAATTAAATAGACGCCCTTAAAAATATTTTGTAAATCCCAACAAATAACCGAATGTTGGTAAAATGAAAAAATTTTGGCATACTGACAGCATCGCTAACTCTTGTTCCGTCTAGTTTCGTCGTATGTCTGCGCTGGATACTTTAACTGATGCCCAATCATCGAAAGTTGGTAAAAGAGAAAAAAGTCAGTAGATCACAAACTTTTCTCACGCTTGGCGATCGCCAGATTTCGGTGTGGGACTCCTGCCCGGACTAGTTTATTGTACGTAGCGTATTGGTAAGATAATTGACTTTTTTATCAGGACAAGTGGCGCTAACAGACTCAGAAACTTTAAAAGAAGTTCTTGAGTGTTTAGCAGAAAATTTCTCCATTGAAACTATGGAAATTTGTGCAACTCTTAATAAAGATTTACACAATGAGCTATTTTCTAAAAAGGAGATGAGGGGGAATTGCCCATTGCCCATTTCCCCTCATCTCCTACTTCACGGGTGCAGTCCACCAAGCTAAAGCGTAAGACTGAGTTGCTTCGTTGACTTTTTGGCGAAATTGAACACGGATTTTGTAGTTAGCTGTTGCAGGAACAGGACAGAAAATATGTTCCACACTATCGACTTCACTGATTGAGGAACAAACAGCGTCAGGATTTCCATTCTTATTATCGGCTTTCACTAGATAAAGGTCGAGGTTGTTTAAGCCACGATTGCGAAAATCTTCTCCTGCGTCAAAGTGACCGTTTTTATTCTTGTCGTTTAGCTCTACTAATCTATCCCAAGTTAAGGTGATGGAAACAAAACTCCCCTGCCTTAAGGGTTTTGCTAACAGGTATTCTACAGATGTCTCTGCATTGACTGTGCGATAGTCCCAACCAATAGCTGGCACAGTTTGCGCTGGATTCCATTGAAGAGCGCTAAATTGTTGGTAAGCGCGAAATGCGTTTAAATGACCAGTTCCCATTTGGGAATCTAAGGGAATTTTTGGGTCTTTGTATGCATCAGAAGCAAACCAATCTTTATTTTGTTTATCAATGAGCGTCCGCGTCATTCCTAAGCGCAAACCATCGCCATAATCTTGAAGTTTCTCGGCTGAGTTAAGCAGCACTGCTTTCATCACTTCATGTCTGCGAGAATCTACGCTCCAGTTGGGTTGTTTTGTTCGCAGTTGTCTATCACCAAACTCCTGCAATAAAGCTACTGTAGCGGTTACTTGAGGCGCTGCAAAACTTGTACCTGTGACTTTGTTCTTTTTCCCATCTGGATTCATTAAGGGAATGTTATTCCCAGGAGCAACGATACCAATAGCACGACGCGGACCAAGATTAATCTCCTTTCCAGCAAGCCGCATCGCTAGTCCTTCACTGACAGCAGCCAAGTTAGAAACGTCAACTTTATTAAAAATTCCTCCTCGACGGGATGAAAAAGCTATGTTCACTCCATTAAAGTTATCAGTAGGTATAGGAATGCCGCCTTTTCCCTGATTACCTGCAATGATGTAGAAAGTTTTGTGAAAGCGACTAGACCAGTCAATACATAAAGTGAGTAAGGCGTTACCATCTAAAACAGGCTCTGGTCGTGGGTCACGGTTTAAAGGTTCGCCAAAGCTAAAGTTAATTGCACGGATATCTCCCCCGTTTTGTAGCGCTATGTGCTGTGCAGACAAGCACTCTTCTGGTTGACCTAAGCTTCTTCCATAACCCACAGCAGATGAGTACAATCGCGCTCCTGGAGCAACTCCAGGAAAAGCTTTATCTGTACTGACCATGATACTAGCTACATTGTAGGCGTGGGGGTCAACACCGCTATTTGACTTAGCAGGTCCATTGCGTAGGAACGCTCCTGCTAAGGATACTGAGCGATTCTGAGAGACTGCTTTATCTAACCCAAACCTACCCGGACGCCCAATCTCTACCTGACCAATCGCAATCTTGCGACCGATTAAATTATATGGATGTTGGTGTAGTCTTAGAGCATCCAGACCGTTAGTTCCAAAAGGAGATTCTACAGCAGCAAGTACCGGCACACTCAAGCAGCAAGCACTGAATCCCCAAATTATCCAAGTTTGTTTGTTCGCCATAGTCAGTTATGAGTCATGAGTTTTTATTTGTTAGTTGTTAGAAAGTAGCACCAACGACTAACCAATCCCCACACATGAAAAAATGGGGATCAAACAGATGAGCGCTTGCTCAAGTTTTGTTACAATGCTGACAGACGAGGACGCTTTGAAACCCACTAGCCATGACCCAAACACAATCTAAAAAGCCCATTGTAATCGCTCCATCCATCTTATCAGCAGATTTTAGTCGTCTAGGAGACGAGGTGCGTGCTGTAGACAAGGCTGGCGCAGATTGGATTCATGTCGATGTAATGGACGGTCGTTTTGTACCTAATATTACGATAGGTCCTCTGATTGTGGAGGCGATTCGCCCAGTGACACAGAAGCCTCTGGATGTCCATTTGATGATTGTGGAGCCAGAAAAGTACGTAGAAGATTTTGCTAAGGCAGGTGCTGATATTATCTCTGTTCATTGCGAACACAACGCTTCACCTCACTTGCACCGCACTCTTGGTCAAATCAGAGAACTTGGCAAACAAGCTGGTGTCGTACTCAATCCATCAACTCCATTGGAACTCATTGAGTATGTCCTAGAACTATGTGATTTGGTGTTGATTATGAGCGTCAACCCCGGTTTTGGTGGTCAAAGCTTTATTCCCGAAGTCGTGCCCAAAATCCGCAAGCTGCGTCAAATGTGCGACGAACGTGGTCTTGACCCTTGGATTGAAGTGGATGGAGGACTAAAGGGAAATAATACCTGGCAGGTTTTGGAAGCTGGGGCTAATGCAATTGTGGCTGGTTCAGCCGTATTTAAGGCTAAGGATTATGCTGAAGCAATAACTGGTATTCGCAACAGCAAGCGTCCGACTCCACAACTCGCAACAGCTTGAACTGTTTAAGAATGAATAGCTATTAACTCTCTTTAAAGAAAAAACTCGGTTTTTAAAAACCGAGTTTTTTATCAATAAGGAGGAGAAGAAATCTCTAGACATCCCCGCGTCAAATTAGTTTCTTGCCCAACGCGTTCCTTTCCAAATACTGATAAACAAAGTCCCTGCGACTACAGCACTAAGATTCCACTTTGCAGAAACTTTAATCAAGCCTAGACCTCGCAGAGACTGCGTTGTTTGTGCTTGAGTTTTTATCTGTTGTTTCGCTTTTGAGACGTCTGATAACAATTGCTCCTTTAATTCCTCAGGATTTTTACCATCTATTTTGCGACCTTGGCTTTTGAGAAATTTATCTATCTGTTCGGGTGAGGCTTTACTCACCTGCTGTTCCAATTTCTCGGCTTGAGATATTTGTTGAGTGGATACAGTTTGCATTTGAGCTACATTTTGATTGTTTAACCGAATGGTGTTAACAAGTCCTAAAGGTATTATTAGAAAAAATAATATTCCAAATAATAAAGTTAGCCAAGATAAAACCTTTAAAATAGGAATTTCCCATTTTGTTCGTGAATATAGCTCTCCAAAAAACACTAATACTAGCCCAATTAAAGGCACTGGTACCCTTTCAACGAGTGTCCCGATTGTTTGAAATTCCCAAGCGGGATTCAGAAATTTAGGTGGAATCAATATCTCAATGATGTCGAACAGTGCCAAGAACAACAGACCATAGCCCAGCAATCGCACTATTGTCAATGAGCCTTGCTGACTGAAAGCAAACTGCTGTAATTCTTGGACGACAGGAATAAATTTATCGCTATTGGATTTTGTCATTTTACTAATAGAAGAAAACAGAAAAAAGTGACGATGATTTAGGACTTGGGAAAGCGTGGTTGCCACCACTGATACCAAGAAAGCCAAGCATTTTCTAGAACTTGGTAGGCTGCTTGGGGGGAAGAATTCTTTAAGGGAACTGATAAATGCGTCCAAAGACAACGGTTGTCTTGAAGTTGTTTCTGACTCAATACCCAAGACAGTAGACGTTGAGGTTTCATTGCGTGGCTGTATAGATTTTGATGAAATTGCTCATTGGTAAACGTACTGACGCCTTGAGGGTTGATACAGGCGCTCAGGTAGGCTTGTTGCTTTTCGACTCCCAAACCATAGTAGCCAACTCCTTCTCGCTGACGCACAATAGCAGAAGAAGAGATAAAGGTAAAATCTCGGAGAAACCTAACAACATCTCCATCCGTCAAATAACGCATTTCGATATCTAAAGGCAGGTTATTGTTTATGTATCGATAATGCTTTTGAGCTATGACTTTGTAAATCTTTTTTGTTGGCTGTGGTAGTGGACGACTTATAGTGAATTGCCATTGTGGTAAAGGAACCTCCTGAGGAAATATAAACGGAGTCACTGTCTGTTTATCTTTTGGGGAAAGCAACACGACGTTTCCCAAAACAAAGAGGACGCTACTAAGAGTTAAAGCTAAAAGTGGTACACGGGATTGTTTCCAAATCATCACTTTGATGACTCCGTAGCGTCTTTATTTCTTAATTCAGACCTTCCAAGGGAAAACCAGCAAAATAATCCAAAAAGTAAGACAGCAATCAACGAAAATACCAGCGAACCATCTCCTTCATGCCAGTAATCAAAGACTTCCATATGTCCTTGCGCTACCAAGATAGCCATCAGAGCCACTCTTAGACCATTAACAATAAACGCTAAAGTGACAGCTATAGACGGTATCAGAATTTTGTGTTTCCAATTCTGACGAAACATTAAGAGAAAAAGTAGAGCGAAGCCTAGCAGTTGGAATATAAGCTCTATTCCAGAACAGCCAGAATAAACTTCTACGCTTCCAGTAGGAAGATAAATTAGAGTTCCTTTTCGAGCAACTTCAAAACCTGTGTACCAAAGAATTAAAGCTGTAAATTTGGCAGTCACTAGCGAGATATCAAGCGAAGAAGGTAATAATTTAGGTACACCAAGAAAAAAAAGAATGAGTAATTCGCCTTTATACTGTTTTAATCCCTTAAAGCCAGAAGCAAGCATTGCAAGACCAATGGCAAAAATCACTGGTGAGAGGTATAAGAAAACACCAAAACTTGTGAGGGATAGACTTTTTATGAGTAACAGTGCAATCAGCGTTAGACCAAAGAAACTAGAGAAAATTCCACTTTCTAGATTTAAACTGTAGCGTTTTTCCCAAACAAAGGAAGATATAGCTGCCCAAAATAGAAAAGTCATGCCTAATAGGCTAGGATTATTGGCTTTCCACAGCAAAACCAGGTGAATTGCAATTAAGCCTGCTCCTATCGCTAATAGCCAGATCTGAGGGTATTTGAGTTGTGAAACTACAGTGAGATGAGAAGCTTTCATGTCGTCATGTCATGATGACTATAAGCTATTAGCCAGGGGTTCATTACCCCTGGCGATGAGATGGATGTAGGAAGTCTATTCTATCTGTGTCGTTTTTCTAGACTTCTGCAGTCTCTTTTTGTTGCTGCTTGTTGTATTTACGACGCAGAGCAACACCAAAACTACCTGCTGCTAATGAACCTAATATGGTCAGAGGTTCGGGAACAGGATTAGAAGGTTGGACTGATGGACCTTGACCCACGTTGCTCAAGTTGGAACTTATTCCCTGTGTAAAGTCATAATAGTTGTCGTACGGATCAACATCTTGAACTTGGTAAACAACTTGTTGTGTATTAACTAAGCTGTCATATAAGCTGCTAAGGAGTGTACTATCGTTGGAATAGAACCAGCCTGTATCCAGTGTGTTATTGCGGAAACCACCGCCACTAAAACCGTTAGAACCAGTATTTCCTTGGTTATCAGTGTTTTCAGCATTCACACTGCTCCAATCTCCAAAGTCTAGACCGTTGACCAACAGTGTGTTGTCATTAGAGTCGTCGAAGTCACCAGATGCTGAATCCCCGTCATAAAGGGAGAATCGGACACCAACCTCTTTAATACCTCCTCCCAATGCGGAGATAACCGATGAATTAAAACCAGTCTGGGTACCAATTGTGCCTGGATTTCCTTGGGAAGATACCGGAGTACCGCTATCAAAAAACCCTACAAAAGTTTCATTGGCTGCTAACTGGGTAGTGACTCGTACACCGTTCTGACCAATCAAATCCAAGACAATTCCACCTACTGGGGTGAATCCATTACCCAATGTTCCACCCGATGTTGGTGAAGTGAGTGTGAAGCTAGTTGCGTGCGCTGAACCTGCGACTACACTCAGTCCCAGTACAGTGGTAGAGCCAAATGTTAAAGCGCGAATGAACGGCTTCATGCCTACTAATTTCAGACTAGCTCTGAAGCCCAGTTTGCTTCCAGTGTGACTGACACTCTCGTGTCCCATGCTCAGTGTTTCCAAAGCAATATATTTTGCTTTAGAACAAGCCTTACGTAACTTTCTTCTAACCTGAAATCTCGTCATTGGCTCACTCCTAAATACAGGTAAAGGTTGATGGTAGATTTACCCTGGAGTGAGATTCGCAAGTACCTCAAAATAGTTGCACAGGAAAAGTCGTGCGACGGGTTATGAGTCAACCTGTCGCACCCCTGATAAGTTAACATTCATAAAACTAATGATGCTAACTCCTACACTTGCCTCTATTGGTGAGGTACTCGCAGTGTGTTCAGTAATGATTCTGAGGAAGTATTAGTGATCAGTGTTGCTCTTTAGATAAGCAAAATCAACTACCTCTATTCGTCTTAACACAAAATTTAAAGTCTTTAATATTATGGCTAAATACTATATACCATGAAAAGTGAGTTTCTATAAAGCTTCCAAATGATTTCTCATCTGAAGCACTGTATAAAAATTTTGTAAATTTATGGTGAGGAAACAAAAAAAGTGGACATTATTGCCCACCACTAAAACCGAAGAACCCGACACTCAACTTTTATCGACGGTGATTACCTAACCATTTCGCTGCGGCTATACCTAAAATAGCTGCGACAACTGGATTGCTAAGAAACTTAATGATACCTGGTTGCTCTGCCAATACTTCACGGAAGATATCGGGATGGTTGTGATATGCAAAAGACGCTAGTCTACTAACATCATCAGCACTCATGCGACCAGGAACGTGAGTGGAAAGACCAAGTTGTTGCTCCAGATGGCGATCGTCTAGCCCTCTTTGCTTGAAGTGTTTGAAGAAGGCGCGGGCGACATCATCCCGTTCCGACGGTTTAATTTGAGCGATCGCCTTTTGCAATTCTGGCTCCATCTGGTTGCTGGGAATATTGTCATGATGTAAAGACTGACCAAACAACTGACGGCGTTCTTCGTGTGTTGAGCGTTGAGCAAAATCGTCAAAATTCTCGTACTCTGTTGTTGAAGCGGCTGGAGCATCATCTAGAGATTCGACATTTCCTTGAGCCAAATCTCTCATAATTTGACGTCTGTATTGGTCGCTGCTACTCATTTTACTTATCTCCTTTTTCTGGTCAAACTTTTCAAATCAACTTCAAATCAATTGACTTCGCTCATGCTTTTCATGAAAACTCAGCAACTAAGTGTACTGAACTTGATTTGTTTGGACATCATATTGAGCTGTCAAAATTAATTTCTTATCAGGCGCATACACTAAAACTTTCAAGTCTTGATTGGGAAAGTTTCGGCGAAAACCTGCGACTAGGGATTTCGTTAAGAGACGCACGTCATTGGGAGAAACTTGAGAGGAAATGACAATGCCTAATTTGTTGTTGTCACGCACATAAGCATCTGTAATTAATCCCTTCGATGTCTGTACAACCCAGTTCCCAAAACTTTGTCCTGTTGGGGTATTCCCTCGTTCTAATTCTCCATAGGTAACACTTCGACCAACAACTGGTGGGTTGGTTACGCGGTTAGCTTGTGTCGCATTACTACCGCCACAGGCAGTCGTCAAAGTTAATACTAAAATTAAGACACAAGCTAGAACAATTTTGCGGCTCTGCTGAAAAAAATTCATGTTTATTACCTCCGATCAATCATTTTTAAATCAACTTAAATAGAAAATTTCTTCAATTTAACTGAGTCCATATTTTTTGGAGATTTATCAATTCTCTGAGTGAGGAAACTATAAATCGTAAAAATACCGCATAAAAAATGAAGTCCGCGTCAGCGGACTCTTCCCGCGCTTTAATAACAATGCGCGTTTACTGAGATGTAAGTTCTCACACTTAGGTATTTACTTTGAGAGATGCACCCCTACTAAACATCCAAAATTGTACAGAAAGTACAAAAAGTACTCCTTCTACTCAATCGTTTTCTTAACGTTATCTTTTACATCTTCAACGCTGTGACGAACTTCGCTTTCAGCTTGTTTTGCTTGACCTTCTGCTTTATCTTTTGGATCGCCAGTTACATTCCCTGCTGCTTCTTGAACTTTACCTTCAACATTTTTAGCAGTAGCTTTTGCGCGTTCTTCTAAACTCATTTTAACTAACCTCCAAATTTTCTGGTTCAGCTACAAAGTTACTTACTCGCTTCGTAACTTTGAAATTGTTTGTTATGACTCTTACAAGTTAGCTTAATCTTTTTCCTACAGCCTTCCGCCTCTAGATACATTAATTGTCTCTACTAAAAGAGAGAGGATAATTCATCTATGATTCATCTATGATTCATCTATAACTACTCCTTGAACACTTTTTAAGTATTCAAGAATTTTCGATTTCACCACACAGCAATCTATTTCTTCATCACAAGGTTTTACGAATAACTTTTCATGCGCCCTATTTAATTCATGAAAAACCCGGCTTTCTTACAAAAACCGGGTTGATAATGTTATATGTTATGATTTTTTCTCTAATCAAGAAAACCCATCATAGCTTCAGAATCGTCAATCGTATTTGATGCTACTGGGCGATTGCCCATGATAGAGTATGTTTGAGAAATGACGAGATCACTTGAACCAATTGGACGAGTTCCAGACAAGTTGAGAGTGTCAACAATTTGGAATGAATTGGCTGCAATTGGGCGGATACCCATTACATTTATTGTCTCTACAACTTGCAAATCACTGGAGCTCACCGGACGTATCCCAGAGATAGCTAGTGTATCATGTACTTCCAGTTTACCTGGCAATTCTACATGGATTGGCTTATCACTGTTGTGCTCAACTTTATCCAAGCTCTGACCCTGATTATTTTCCACTTCCACAGTACTTTCTCCCTTAAGCTTCAGACTTTTTTGCCGAGGACTTCTTGCTTTACCAGAGCTAGTTATGCTCATAACCTTTTACCTCTGCATTGTTAACTTATTTTACAATATTCTGGGAATGTTAAATTTTTCCTTAACACCTAAGTTTAACTTTAAAAAATCTTGTGTAAGAATAATTCTTTTTAAGAGTTATATATTAAATACATATATTATATTTTGATAAACTTTAATAAAGAAATATTGCAGTGCTCAGTCTTAATATTCCAACTGACAATGAGACTCGTCTGTACAGTAAAACCACGTTGTGTCGATATTGCTTAGCATATTAAATAGAAGCAGCTAAATTAACTTCTATGATGCAATTTAATCTTCAAGCTCCTTTTCAACCAACAGGCGATCAACCACAAGCGATCGCCCAACTCATTACTAGTATAAATGCAGAAAGTAGGTATCAAACTTTACTAGGAGCGACAGGAACGGGGAAAACCTTTAGCATCGCATCAGTGATTGAAAAAGTAGGAAGACCGACTCTCGTTCTTGCTCATAACAAAACTCTGGCTGCACAGCTATGTAATGAGTTGCGAGAATTCTTTCCTCACAATGCAGTTGAGTATTTCGTCAGCTACTACGATTACTATCAGCCAGAAGCATACATTCCCGTCACTGATACATACATAGAAAAAACGGCTTCGATTAACGATGAAATTGACATGTTGCGACACTCAGCAACGCGATCGCTCTTTGAACGTCGCGATGTTATCGTTGTTGCATCTATTAGTTGCATTTATGGTTTAGGAATTCCCTCAGAATACCTCAAAGCAGCTATTCCCTTTCAAGTCGGATTGGAAGTTAACCAACGGGAAATACTGAAAGATTTGGTATCAGTTCAGTATAGCCGCAACGATGTGGAATTGAGTCGCGGACGTTTTCGCGTCCGAGGTGATGTGTTGGAAATTGGTCCAGCATATGAAGACCGAATTATTCGCGTGGAATTCTTTGGTGATGAGATTGACGCTATTCGCTACGTTGACCCTGTGACAGGTGAAATCATCAAGAGTGTGGAAGCAGTGAATCTTTACCCTGCGCGTCACTTTGTTACTCCAGAAGATAGGTTAGAAGAGGCTATTGATGCTATAGCAGCAGAACTCAAAGAGCAAAAAGCACAATTAGATGAAGCTGGAAAATTACTTGAAGCGCAACGTATAGACCAACGGACGCGCTATGATTTGGAAATGTTGCGTGAAGTGGGTTATTGCAACGGTGTGGAAAACTATTCCCGTCACCTTGCAGGACGCCAAGCAGGCGAACCACCTGAATGTTTGATTGATTATTTCCCCAAAGATTGGCTTTTGGTCATAGACGAATCTCACGTCACCGTACCGCAAATACGCGGAATGTATAACGGCGACCAAGCACGGAAAAAGGTGTTAATTGAGCATGGATTTCGTCTACCGAGTGCGGCTGATAACCGTCCACTAAAAGCAGAGGAATTTTGGACAAAGGTGAATCAGTGTATTTTCGTTTCCGCTACCCCAGGAAATTGGGAACTAGAAGTTTCTGAAGATCATGTGGCTCAACAAATTATTAGACCAACTGGAGTGCTTGATCCAGAAATCATAGTCCGTCCTACAGAAGGGCAAATTGATGACTTGTTAGGCGAAATCAAAGACAGAGTTGACCGCCAGGAACGAGTGCTCATTACAACACTGACTAAGCGCATGGCAGAAGATTTAACCGAGTATCTGCAAGATCACAGTATTCGGGTGAGGTATTTGCATTCTGAAATTAATTCGATTGAGCGAATTGAGATTTTGCAGGATTTGCGCGATGCTAACTTTGATGTGTTGGTTGGCGTGAACTTGTTGCGGGAAGGTTTAGATTTACCGGAAGTTTCTCTGGTAGCAATTTTGGATGCTGATAAAGAAGGCTTTTTGCGTGCAGAACGTTCTCTGATTCAAACAATTGGGAGAGCTGCGCGTCATGTGCGGGGACAAGCAATTATGTATGCTGATAACCTCACAGATAGCATGATAAAAGCTATCTCGGAAACTGAGAGGCGTCGCACGATTCAGATGGCTTATAACCAAGAGCACGGAATGACACCGCAACCGATTGTGAAAAAATCGAGTAACGCGATTTTGTCTTTCTTAGAGGTGTCGCGGCGATTAAATGCAACTGAGTTAGACGCTGTTGAGCAACATATAGATGAGTTTCCTTTGGAAGAGATTCCAGGGTTGATTACTCAACTGGAAGCGCAGATGAAAGAAGCGGCGAAAAAATTAGAGTTTGAGGAAGCGGCTAAGTTGCGCGATCGCATTAAGCTGCTGCGGGATAAGTTGGTGGGACGCTCATAAGCCAGCAGCTTGCTACCCTAGTAACATCGGGTTGGGTTTTCTCTTTTTGCTAAAATCAGTCATTCACCATAATCGAGAAAATGATGATATTTGCTGGCGCAACTTCTGATCTTTTGACAATTCCGCCTTTAGAAAATGGCGACAAGCTCACCCGTCATGAATTTGAGCGACGCTACCATGCAATGCCTAATCTGAAAAAAGCAGAATTGATTGAAGGAGTTGTTTACGTGGCTTCCCCGTTGAGAATCAAAAGTCATGGAGAACCCCATGCTTACATTATGGCTTGGCTGGGAGTTTACAAAGCAGCAACACCAGGTGTGGGTTTAGCAGATAATGCCACAGTTTTAATAGATGCTGATAACGAACCGCAACCAGATGGTTTATTGCGAATTGAAATAGGTGGACAATCGCGCATTAATCAGGATGATTATGTGGAAGGTGCGCCAGAATTAATTGTAGAAATTGCCGCTTCTAGTGCTTCCTATGATTTGCATGAAAAATTGAAAGTTTATCGTCGCAATCAAGTCCAAGAATATTTAGTCTGGCGAGTTTATGACCACAAATTTGATTGGTTTAGGTTACAAGAAGGCGAGTATATCCAACTAGAACCGAATACAGATGATATAGTTTGCTCTCAAGTTTTTCCAGGTTTATGGTTAGTCAAATCAGCCTTATTATCAGGAGACTTGGCTAAAGTATTAGCTGTTTTACAGCAGGGATTATCTACACCGGAACATAAAAATTTTGTTGAGCAATTATCTATTTAGCAAAAGATATTGTGCTTTTTAATGCACAATAGCTTATCACTGCTCTTCAATAACCGTTGGTGACTCAGGATAAAATTGTTGTGGAACTTCTTGTGGAACTTCTTGTGGAGCTTCTTGTGGCTGAGGATTCAGATACTCCTCCCATACTCTAATTTGTTCTTGTGCGGAGCTATAGGCATCAGTTCCTTGTGGAATCAGTCTAGCTGTTTCAATAGCTCTAGGAACATCAGATTCTCCCTGAGCACGAGCTATATCCAATAATTGCTGACTCCATTGGTCAATGGCGATATTAGCATCACCGCGTAGGATGCTATTCTCTGGTATTCTATTTGCTATCCTAATTGCTTTTGCCAAAGCTTCTGGAGTTCCAATGACTGCAACTTCGCGTGCTTTCTTCCAGTTTTGTGAGGCACGAATTTGGTTTTGCCACTCATCTATAGCTGCTTGCGCTTCACCCGAAAGTGCTCGTCCTGATGCGATTTGTTGAGCTGTTGCAATAGCAGAGGGTAAATTGCCACTGTTTGCTAGGTTTCTTGCTTGGTCTAAGTAGGGCTGATCTTGAATACGTTGAATCTTTGCGGTCCAAATCCCAATTTTTCTTCGTGCTTCTGAATGCAATGCACGACCTTGGCTAATTCGATTTGCCTCTGCGATCGCCGTTTGTAGAGAATTCACATCTTCATACATTGCTACTTGGTCAGCACGATCCAAGTAAGGACGGTCTTGGATGGTCTGTATTTGAGCAACCCAACCACCAATTTCTTTTTTTGCTTCCTGTGCGCGAGGGTTCCCCTCAGGAATCAGTTGTGCTTCTGCTATCGCTGCTGTGAAATCGTTTATTGAACCAAGACTTGCCAGTTCTCTTGCTTTTTCCAAATGGGCGACATCTTTAATTTCTAATTGCCAACTCGCAATGAGTTCTTGGGCTTTTTCATATTTTGGTCTTGTTGGTTCTATTTGTTGAGCTTGGGAAATTGCGACCTCTAAACTATCTGTTGTTCCTAACCATGCATTTCTTTGCGCATCAGCTAAAGTAATAAAGTCTTCTACATCCTTCTGTTGTCCAGTGCTGGGAGGAATTTTTTGGGCGATGGAGATGGCTTGGTCTGCATCTTGTCCGTCTAGCTTTGCCTGTGCCAATTCCAACATCTTGCGTCCAAATTCTGCAAGAGCTTCCTGCGCTTTGGGATAAACGTAACTGTCTTTCTGAATCGACTCTGTGAGGTTGATGGCTTTTACGATATTATCAACGTCTTTGCTTTGGGCTAAAGTTTCGGCTTTTGCTAACTTATCACCATCTTCTCGCGCACCAACAATCAATCGATTCAATTGGTCATATTTCGTGGTCGCCCAATATTTACTATCGATACGCAACAATCTTGAACCCAACATAAACGCTTGATGCCATTTGTGATCGCGCATTTGGGCTTCTGCTTCCTGGTAGATGTCTTCGGCTTTTGACCAGATAGATTGCCATTTGGAAATTTGTGCTTCTACCAATTGATAAGCAGATTCCTCTTTAGGAACTTGACGAGCAGTGGCGATCGCCTCATCTAATCGACCCGCCTGAAAACTCTGGTCCGCCAGTTGCAGAATATCCTGTGACCATTCTTCTATAAAACGGTCTATTTCTTCACGAAGCGGGTGACTTTTTGGCAGTTCTTTGACTAGGGCGATCGCCTGCTGCAGATCTTTCACCGTTTGCTTAGAAGCTGCCAAATGAGCGCAATGCAGCCGTACTGAAGCACTAGCCAAGGGCCAGAAAATTGATGGACAGTTAGGCGCAGATGGTAGCTTGAGTAGCATTGCTGTTGACATGAAGGCTATTGCCCCAGGAACCAACGCTAACAATAACGTCCATAACACCCAGCTTTTTGTCCATTTAGGCAATTGCCAAGAATTTTTACTGAGTGATGCTGTTTCTTGTCGTTCTTTGTCTACAGGTAATTGTTCAGAATCACTTTGTTTTGAGCGTTTCACAGACTCGATAGTAGAACCAGTTGCTGTGATTCCAGATATATGTGTTTCACTAGATTGTTGCTTTCGAGATGCTCTAGTCATATTGTTATCTGGCTCTCTTGCTTTGCCTGGTAACCAACTTTGTGGTATGTCCCGCTCAGTCATTTCTCACACCAAAATCAGTAATAGAATAGCTATCTGTTATAGCTCCAAACTTTTGCCCCTGCCATCGTAACTTTCCACCTGAGAAAAGTTACTTCTTACATTGATGATACGTCCTCCACTCTTATCATGTATCCTTAACATGAAATGTGCTTTCTTATACTTTACACGTTTGCCGAAGCTTCTGCTTGCAAATCTACAACAAGTTGAGTCAAATCATCTCTACTTGCCTGGTAAACTTTACCACAAAAATCGCAAGTTGCTTCAGCACCATTGTCTTTGACAATCATGTCTTGCAGTTCTGCTTCACCCAGCATCTTGAGTGCTCCTAGTACGCGGTCAAAGGAGCAACCACAATGAAAGCGTAGAATTTGCGTTTCCGGAAAGATTACAAGTCCCATATCTCCCAATAAGTCTTGAAAGATGTCTGTTAAGGACTTCCCTGCTTGCAACAAAGGTGTAAATCCTGATAACGCGGCGACCCGTGATTCTAAGGTTTCCACTAGGGATTCATCTCTAGCGGCTTTGGGCAAAACTTGTACCAGTAATCCTCCGGCTGCTGTCACTCCGCTGGCTCCTACGAACACGCCCAAAACCACGGCTGAAGGTGTTTGTTCTGAACTGATAAGGTAATGAGCCACATCGTCTGCGATCTCACCAGAAACGAGTTCCACTGTACTAGAGTAAGGGTAGCCGTATCCAATATCGCGTACAACGTAAAGAAAACCATTACCGACTGCACCACCAACGTCAAGCTTACCTTTACTATTGGGAGGCAGTTCCACAGATGAATTTTCTACGTAGCCGCGTACTGTTCCGTCTAAACCTGCATCTATCAATATACCACCCAAAGGTCCATCGCCTTTGACTCGGACATTGACTCTGGACCCAGTTCGTTTCATACTAGAAGCCATCAACAAGCCTGCTGTCATTGTTCGACCGAGTGCAGCCGTAGCCACATAAGAAAGCTGATGTCTAACCTTTGCTTCTTCTGTTAAACGTGTAGTTATTGCCCCAACTGCACGAATTCTACCTTCTGCTGCTGTGGCGCGAATTAATTGATCCGCCATGAAAAAACCTTACTAAATAATCTCTTACCGAAATTCCCTGTTTTTTGCAAGGAAATAATAGTTATTTTAGTATAACAAAACTTAACTTAAACATGTGTATCAGCAGTGAGTGAGAATCATGTCATCAAGAAAGTGAAGTTAATAATTAAGCTAAAGTTTATCAAACTAAACAGAGTGTAAGCACAAAGATTTGCTCAGATGGAGAACGAATTGCTATCTATATTTCTACATAAAAAGGCGTAAATCACAACAGCAAAGATAGGTAGCCTAGTTGCCTCTGCACTCAGCAATCCAACGATTCGGCACGCCATTTTTGCTACTGGTAGATATGCAAAAAATGACAGAAAACTACCTATCGAATGTATGAAATACATGGGCAGTGTCATTTTTTTGATTTTATTTACCCTTAGCAAGCAATGGCTTTCAACCTCAAAGACAAAAGGGGTTTTTCATGGGGAGCATCCCAATTTTGCAAAACATGTTTGTCATTGCGTTAGCGCAGCGTGCCCGGAGGGCAGCGTAACGGAGTGAAGCGTTCGCGCAGCGTGTCCCCTTGGGACTCAGCAATCGCAAACTTTTGGGATTGCTTCACTGCGCTACCCTTCGGGAAGCCGCCTTCGGCGTCTACGCTCCATTCGCAATGACAACTAACCATCTGAGTTTTATATAACTTACACATTTGGGATGCTCCCTTTTTCATGAGAATTTGGTATTATTGGTATTCATTTAATGGCAATAGTTCTTGCTGAAGAAACCACTTGTCCAGGTAAACTTCAAAATCATGCAATTTTAGTAGCTGTCCCTGGAAAGCGATATGACCGTCAGGTCGAATCAAAAACAAACAAGGGGTCTGGGCATCGTATCGTTGATGCAGGTTATTATTTTTGTTCGTTATCAGGTGGATGCGCACAGCGACCTTGTAACGAGTTAGTAGGTCACAAAGCTCTTTTTGGAGTATGGAGAATTTAGGATCAGGCTGTAGTCCTTCAAATAGAAGCAGGTGATACTCGGTACCTTTTAGCAGGTCAAACAAGCTCATTTTTCCAGTTTGTTCCTCCTCAAAGACACCATACGGAGCTCGATCACCAGCTTTGGGTTTAACAGAAACAGAAGGTGATTCTGCAACGACAGGGCTGTTACGATAATCAATCCAAGTTTGTGAAAAGACCTTGACAATTGCAGATCGCACCACGCCTAAACGAAGCAATAGATTTATGAACAAAGGAAGCACATAGAACCTGAACCACTGCATCACAGGTTTGTTTGATGTTTCCAATTCAAAACCGACATCCGAGCCATTGAGGATCATGTTGGCGACGGGGATACGTTCTGCTTCGTAACTGTCGAGCAAATTAGGATGAGCATGCTTATTGATGACCAACGCTAATTTCCAAGCGAGATTGTACCCATCGCCGATACCCAAATTCATGCCTTGTCCACCTGCAGGACTATGAACGTGTGCAGCATCTCCAACCAAGAAACAGCGTCCAATGCGGAAGTGATCAGCAATTCTACGATGCGTGTGATAAAGAGCAGTCCAGTAAATGTGAGTTAGCTTCGTCTTTATAAAGAAGTATTTGTCTAACCATGCTTGCAGGTCTTCTAAACTCACACTCTGAGTTTCGTTAGCATTAAACTTTGCCGCAAATTCAGACGAGATAGTTCCAAAAATTCGGAAGTGACACTCACCATACAAAGGTGTCATTCCGACTAATATACCGTGGGAGAGGTGGAGGTGGACTGCATTGGAACTATGTGACGCTTCTAGCTCAATATCTGCCTGAAATGAGTCTACCTCGTAGGTGCTTCCAGAAAATCCAACATTAAGGGCGTGACGAACAGGGCTGCTGGCACCATCGGCACCTACTAGCCAGCGTGCGGTAATCTTTTCCTCATTGCCATCAGGACGTTTCACCGTAACACTAACTTCGTCGTCTGTTTGTGTGAGATTGAGGAATTCTGTACACCACTCAACCCTTACACCATATTTCTCCATTTCTTCAAGCAGAAGTCTTTCAGTTTTGCTTTGTTCGAGAGCCAAAGCGTATGGAAATTGCGTCCAGTCTTTTTCTTCTGAGCTGCCGATGGGAAGAGTCGTGATATGCTTGCCTCGTCCAAAAACTTTGACATCTGTGATTTTGACACCTTGTTTGATTGCTTTCTCTGCCAAGGTTAATTTGTCTAAGAGTTCCAAAGTTCGTACGTGGACGGTAATGGCTCGAGATTGATTTATAGGACCCGCTTTTTTGTCAATAATTCTGAAGTTGAGTTTGTATCGAGCCAGTAGATTTGCCACCGTTAGACCAGTCGGACCTGCTCCTACAATCAGTACATCGGTCATCATAGTAGACTCCTGTTGCTGAGAATGCTCTATGTAGATTATTATTTCCAATCAATAACAGGACTTACGCAAAAGTTACCCGATTTCTACCAAAAATCGTCTGTTTTGGAACCAAATACGAACGAATAAACCGGATTTCTAGCAGATGGTGCGTAAGTCCTAAATAATAAATAGGTGTGACTTAGAATAACTTATGCGTTCTAAGCACCAGAGCACGCGGAGTTCATGAACGCAAATCATATACCTGAATGTTTTTGTTCTGTTCTGGTTAGATTCCCGACTTCACTCTTATTTGTCGGGAATCTTGCAACGAGCGATCGCAAAGAGTGCTGTTCAAAGTCTTTGGTCTAGTCGAGGTCTTTTACTGAATCACAACTTCTGTTCCTTAATGCGAATATTGCGGAACTGAACGACCTCGGTATGGCACTGCAAGCCGATGAAACCTTCTGAACGCTTCTTCTTACCGTCACTAGGAGCAGCAAATTCTAGGAGTTCTGGGAAGGTTCCTGCACTGACCAATTGGTTATTCAATTTGACTTCAATCTCATTGCCTTGCACTTTGATTTCATAGCTGTTCCAGTAGCCTGGATTACCAGAGTTGCGGGGGGTGATTACCTTGGCAGCCCATCTTTGAGCAGGGAAAACCTCGTATACTGCACCCGTCTTGTGTAAGGGGCTACCGTAAATTTGATTGCCAAAGTCAAAGCCACGCTCGTCGATTTGGATTTCGGTGCTGGAGTGATAGAAGCTATCATCAAGAGCCTTGGGTTCTGGTGTTCGCAGGAAGATACCAGAGTTGGCTTCGATGTCGAAGGCTTTCCAGTCCAACTTCAAAATGAAGTTTTTGAATTTTTTGCGAGTAAACCAGAGAACGCCCAGGCCGACGTTCTTATCACCAACACCTGCACCCAGCACAGGGACACTCTGATTTAGGACATCGAAGAAGTTTTGACTACCTGATGCCGCAATTTCCCAACCATCTGCCTTGAAGTTGCCCTTATAAAGGTTTTCAAAGCCTTGTTCGTCGCTGATATTTGGAACTTCGGTGTAGCGTTCAATAATTGAGCGAGCAATCTTACGAGATAGGGTTAGTCCTGTGGGCACTGGATTGGCTGAACCAACAGTGGGGAAAATCGACTGATCTACACAGTAGGCATTGGATACATGGTGGAAACGACCATTAGCATCCGTGACTGATTTTGTATAGTCAGTCCCCATCCAGAGGGTGCCAGATTCATGATAAGTAGTTCCAGATGGATCTTCACCTCCACGAAAGAAATGAATCGGAGCGTTAGGATCGCCACTGGTTGAACTGCCTGGGGGCTGATTAGCTAATGCTTCGATGAAAGCAAAAGCTGCTTGAGCCTGAGCCACTCGAACAGTTCTGTCATCAGGGGTTTCAACTAAATTTACAAAGGCTTTAGGTATCCGCAGAGGCTGACCGTTCTCAAAGTACACATCATCGCCAGTACCGCCAAAAGTATTAACATTCATCCAACTGACGTTGTTATTGCTAGCAATGGGGCTGGTTCTGTTGCCAAAAGTCTCCCCACAGGTGCGAATGCCGATAACAACTCTGTCCCCCAACCCTTTCTGGGCTTCGAGAATCGACTGCACATCATCTAAATTGGGTACCATCCGGTACAGAAACTCTTCTGGATTGTTAGCGGCACCGGGGAAGAATCCTGTATTCACGTTGGGAGCAGCATAAAATTGAAAATGGAATTGCCCTAGTCCTTCTGATGTCTCGGTTGAACCTTGAACATGCAACGCAGCAGTCCTCAACGTGGTATCGGTTGCTGAGACTCCTAGGGCATTTCGGGAGACTCTCCAGACAAAATTACCGCGAACGTGGGACATCAGGTTTCGTCCCATCAACTCTCCACCAGGCGCTAACTGACGGGGACGCGGGAAGGAATTTAAAGCTAGACGTGTCGAGTTGATGGTATTGCCAGCGATGATCACCATAGCACTGGGCTTGAGATTCAACCTCACCACACGAGCTTTGCTCTTATCCTTTGGCGCAGAGGGATCGACCAGAGCAACCACAACCTGGGTTACAACGCCATTGACTGTTTCTAGTTTGAGAACCTCAGCGTAAGGAACCAGGAATAGCTTACTTGATTGATCCGGTTTCTCTTTGGCTTCGCGGATGGAGTCAAGTAATAAGGGCAGGCTGCTGAACTTATCGATGCTGAACAAGCCAGAAACTGGTGACTCACCCTGCACGGCGATTGGCGGTGGTAGTACTGCTTTGAGAGATGGGACACGCTGCTTTTCGATAATGTCCTTGCTGCTTTTGAACAAGCCATCATACAAAGAGCCATTGATAAAGTCTTGGACAGGATAGGCACCGATTTCTCGCTCAATAAACTCATATCCATCAGATACAGACCCATCTGGCTGAGTTTTGCGGAATAGATACTCCTGAACATCCTTAGGCCACAGCTTATCGCCATTTTCATCGACTTTCTCAACATCAGCATCGACTAAACGTGGTGTCCATCCTCCCCAGAAGAGTGATTTGCCACCTATACAACGATGATGTGGGACAAAAGAAGAACCCCGCACTTGACCTGGATCAACCAAATCTTCTGCCACAAGCGAATCAATATTGCCTACACGAGTTAGGTTTTGAACATGTTCGCTAATCAGAAATGGACCAGACTCTAAAACCAAAACTCGTGGGGCTTGGTCTGGATTTGCCGTCCGGCGACCAAACTCGAATAGCTTGGTAGCGGTGTATGCACCATACATCCCTGAGCCAATCACTACCGCGTCGAATTGACCACCCGCCTGTGCTGCTAGGATTTCTTCCCAGGTATTGCAAATGAAACGAGCAACTGCATCTAATGAGAAAGTCGTTCTTTGCACATCGGGTATTGGCAAGGGCTGTCCTGAATCAACGAGTCTGTTTAGGGTCATGAAAATTCTCCTTAATCATGATTGCTTTGTTGTCACGAAAACCAAAGTTTTTGTACACCTAAGTTTGGTGCAAAGATGTTCAGTCATCATTCACCGCATCAAGTGAACCATATTTCATGAGAAGTTGGCTTTCGGAAAGATTTGTGGACTTTTGTTGTAAGTAGAAGAATCCATATTACGGGGCACAATTGAGCCTTGATGCCGTTCCTTTTGTTAATAGATGTTGTTGAAAAGTGCTTATGCAGTTTGAAAGAAATGATTAGCTATATACAATGGCAATTTTTCTAAACTGATATCTGGCACCTAGCCGTATAAACCATTATTTACTAATAAATGCGTCAATAAAAATACATATCTAAATGGGATTTATATCGCAAATTAGGCATTGAACACTGAATACTTGGTTTTTAAATAACATTCATTCTTTCAGGTGCAAGATGTAAGCGCCCCACGAGGGGGAAGTCAAAAGTATGAAACCTCCTCGCAACTTTTGAAAGAAGCACATTTTTCTTCACTGACTGAAAGCCTTGCTATGTAAGCGTTATAAAATGTGCATCTTAAGAGTAAAAGTAAAAATCTTTTGGAAATCCTGGACTTCGCGCCATCAAGAGGCGTCAATGCGGTTCGTTATACTGAAAAAACACTCTCTCGTGCTTCCCGTAATCCTCGAAAAATGCTAGGTAATTATCAACAAAGCCAACTACGTATAGAAGTGGATGCATCCTTCAGTGCAATTCGCGACAGTCTGCTGCGTCCTACGGAACTAGAAAAATGGCTCCCCACAGGTCGCTTCGCGACTGGAATGCCAGAAGAACTGCATTCTGGATTCGAGTTTACGACCCAGATTGGACCAGTCTCGATTCACCATCAAGTCGATGTCGCACATCCTAACTGCTTACGTTTGTTGCTCAGTCAAGGCATAGATGGCTTTCACGAATGGTATTGGGGAGAAGGTTGGGTGCAGTCTCGCCTAGAGGGGGTGACAGTTCTACCGCTTTCTTTGGGACAAACTGTAAATTTGTTGAGTTTGCGTCAGTTTCTGATGCGAAAAGAACCTTGACCAAAAAGAAACCCGGCTTTTTGAAGAAGCCAGGTTTTGATCACAGTCTAAAATTTTTATGAGGCATTTTGCATTTGAGCAGTACGTACTGAGAGTTGTTGTGTCTGGTTACCCCTTTGCACTTTCAACTGTAATTCCTGACCAACACGACTGTTTTCTACAATGTTCAGTAGTTGTTCGCCCTTAGTAATGCGCTGTCCATCAATTTGAACAATCACATCTCCTGGACGTATTCCTGCAGAAGCAGCTGGTGAGTTGGGTACCACTTGTCTGACTAAAACGCCATTAACTTCTGGTAATCGAATCGGAGAATTAGGGTTAGAGTTAAATTGCCTTGCTAGTTCTGGCGTTATCTCTTCCATTTGCACACCTATAAATGGGTGAGAAATTGTTTCTCCTCGTTCCAGTTTGGCTGCAACTGTTTTAGCTTTATCGATAGGAATGGCAAACCCAATACCCATCGCGTCACCACGAATAGCTGTGTTGATACCAATGACTTCACCTTGAGCGTTCAAGAGTGGTCCACCCGAGTTACCAGGGTTGATAGCGGCGTCAGTTTGAATAAAATCTATGCGCTTGTTACCAATGCCAACAGCACTACTGGAACGTCTGAGGGTGCTGACAATTCCTAGAGTCACAGTGTTATCTAATCCTAAGGGATTACCAACGGCGATCGCCCAGTCACCCACTTGTACACTCGTTGAAGAACCCAAGGATGCTACTGGTAAATTACCGCCAGCATTGATTCTAACGACTGCTAAATCAGTCACTTCATCAACGCCTTGTACTTTTCCTTCAAAACTGCGTCCATCTTTGAGGCGGACTGTCACCTTATCAGCCTTGTCCACCACATGCGCATTGGTCAGAATTAACCCACTTTTATCAATAATGAAGCCAGAGCCAAGACCACGTAACTGTTGAGGTGGTAACTGCTGTGAAAAATTGTTACCAAAAAACTGCCGGAAAAAGGGGTCATCAAAAAACGGATCGGCAACACGTCGGGTAATTGTACGTTCGGTGTCTATCCTAACGACAGCTGATCCAACACGATTTACTGCTGCTGTCACAAAGCTACTACTACCAATAGCAGCAGTGGCTGGTGATTGTCTTTGAGCAACAAGTTGTGGTGAATCAGCAGTCACAGAACTTGGTGCTGGTTCTGCTTGGGATGGTGAGACTTGCAAGGTACCAACAGTTAGCAAAACTCCCAAAATTACCGCTAACACATGAGTACTTAGTTGGCGTATTGACCGGGGTAGTTTGGAAAATCGCATAACCACAACCTAATATTTCAGCCTAGTTGTTGTTTATATAGTACAAAATCTCTCTATAGCTATTTTTACAGGTCTTATCATTCAATTGACTCAATTCTTAGACAATATGAATCGTTCTCCCCCCACTCCCAATTCCCTCTACCCCCTCGTCTTTCCTCTAGGCTAGGATCTTATTTACTGGCAGAGCACCTTTGTAGAAACCTATGAATGGATCGAACCGATTAACAAAGCAATCCTCACCCACATCTGAGCAGGATGAGGATTTACTCTTTGACAATACAGACAAAGATAAGACACCGCATATTCACAAACATGAACAGTCGGTTCATTCTCACGTTCATAGCGAAGAATCTCTGCGACGAATCGTCAATCGGCTTTCGCGTATAGAAGGGCACGTTCGTGGTATAAAGACAATGGTGCAGCAAAGTAGTCCTTGTCCTGATGTATTACTACAAATTGCTGCAGTGCGGGGAGCACTAGACCGGGTAGCAAGAATTGTTCTGGATGAGCATTTAACAGAGTGTATTGCTAGAGCAGCAAAAGAGGGCGATATTGAAGTTGAACTCGAACAACTGAAAGCGGCTTTAGATAGGTTTTTGCCTTAAGGTTTTTGATAAAAATGCCTTGGCGAATTCTATTCGCCATGACAATTTGTGAGCATAAAGGTAAAAATATGACACTTGAAAATTATCAATTTCACTATTGTTTCAGTGGTAATCCAGATAAAACACTGATTCTTTTTTTGCACGGATTCATGGGTAACACTCATGAATTTGATGAAGCAATCTCATTACTGTCTGATGAATTTTACTGTTTAGTTGTTGACCTTCCTGGACATGGAGAAACGAAAGTTCTAGGTGGTGACGAATACTATACAATGCCAAATACTGCTCATGCAGTCATCAACTTACTGGATAATTTAAAAATTGACAAATGCTTTTTGGTTGGTTATTCAATGGGAGGGAGATTAGCTTTATACCTCACCCTCACTTTTCCCCAACGTTTTCTTAAAGTAATTTTAGAATCAGCTTCTCCTGGTTTAACAACAGAAGCAGAGCGAGTAGAACGAGTCAAACGCGATGAGCAAATAGCGAGGAAATTAGAAAGAAGCGTTGATAGAAATGATTTTTCTGTTTTTCTCTGGAATTGGTATAGTCAAACAATTTTTGGTTATATCAAACATCATCCCCAATTTCAGCGCCTTATAGAAGTTCGTTTACAAAACAACCCAATCGAGTTAGCTAAATCACTTCGATTCATGGGGACTGGATGTCAACCTTCTTTGTGGGAGAAACTCAAAGAAAATACAAAACCTTTACTTTTATTAGCAGGAGAATATGATGAAAAATTTCTACATTTCAATACAGAGATGACGAAAGTTTGTACAGCTTGCCAGCTAAAAGTTATTCATAGTTCAGGGCACAATATTCATTTTGAAAATCTGAAGGTTTGGGTTGAGAATGTTCAAACATTCTTATGAAAGCAGAATCTTAAAAATAATATTTTAACCTAAAACATATACCTTTAAACATGATGCAAGAATGATTCTTTGATAAAAAAATAAAATATGAAAAAATGAAATGTTTTCAGATGATTGAGTTATACTATCTAATGAAAATCAATAGTAAAGTGTAACAAACATCAGACAGTGCATTCTATGGAAGCCAATCAATTATTTAACACTCATATTGAAAGTTTTCAGCCTTTGTTAACTCCAGATGATTTAAAATCAAGATTACCTTTAACATCTTTGGCAAAAGAAACAGTTTTGAAATATAGACAAGAAATAGAAAACATTCTAAATTTTAAAGACAGAAGAAAATTCATAATAGTTGGTCCATGTTCTATCCACGATACAAAAGCAGCGGTTGAATATTCAGAAAAACTAAAAATTCTTGCTGAGCAAGTCAAGGATAAACTGCTGCTGATCATGAGAGTATATTTTGAAAAACCAAGAACAACAGTAGGATGGAAAGGATTAATTAATGATCCTGATATGGATGATTCTTTCCACATAGAAAAAGGTTTATTAATAGCACGTAGCTTACTGCTAAAAATTGCTGAATTGGGATTACCCGTCGGCACAGAAGCACTCGATCCTATAATACCTCAGTACATTAGTGAACTGATTACGTGGTCTGCAATTGGAGCACGCACAACTGAATCACAAACCCATCGCGAAATGGCGAGCGGACTTTCGATGCCTGTAGGTTTTAAAAATGGTACCGATGGTAATATTAATGTCGCTTTGAATGCTCTCCAATCATCTGAAAAACCTCACCACTTTTTAGGAATTAATAAAATGGGGCAGGTGAGCATCTTTCAAACAAGAGGAAATGCTTACGGTCATGTTATTTTACGAGGTGGTAATGGTCAGCCTAACTTTGATGCAGCGAATGTAAAACAGGTGGAAGAAAAATTAAAAGAGGCAAATTTACCACCAAGAATTGTTATCGACTGTAGCCACGGCAATTCAAATAAACAATATAAATTACAGGGCTCTGTTCTAGAAAATATTATTCAACAAGTAAGGGATGGCAATACATCAATAGTTGGCATGATGTTGGAATCCAATTTGTATGAAGGTCATCAGCTGATTCCTAGCGAACGAGATCAATTAAAATATGGTGTTTCTGTAACAGATGGGTGTATTAGTTGGGAGGAAACAGAAGAAATTATTTGGGCTGCTCACAGAAACCTAAAGTAGAAAGGTTGTGTTGCAAAAGTTGTGTTGCAAAAACTTTTTCTTACACTTTTTTTCCAGATGCCTTTAATTCCTCTTGTAAAATCTTTTGATAAATTTGTGGTAGATACTGACTGACAGAATTAGTCTCTATACCATATCCTAAACTTGTCCAAGTAGGAGACAACCGCCGCAAAACTTCTGGTAACTTTCCTTGACGTAGCTGTCCTGAAATATCAGTTCTCCAAAAACGAGAGTCACTTAACCAACGATAAACCACTACGTCTTGATACTCTGGTTCAAAACTATAAGAAACCCAAAACATAAATCGTCCTGGGTTTGGATGATAGCGAGGCACGAGGTTATACCATGTTTTATTAATAATTTGATATCTACCAGCAGCTGTAGAACAATTGCCTTTGTTGGGACCTGTAACAATAGTGACGCATATCTCAGGATGGCGGTTAAGGTTGTTAACGTGCTGTCCACCATACAACACTGAATAAGGACGGTTGCTACTGGCTTCACTTGCTGAAATGGTTCGCATTAAAGCACGGATATAGGGATCACCTCCTTTCATGACTAAGGGAGGCTGTTTGTTGCGAAAGGTAGGATCGGGACCTGATCGCAAATCTCCAAATATGTACCACTGCAACAAACATACGAAGCCAAGAAGCGCGGCTATTGGTCCTATGAGTTGCTCAACGCCGCCTTTGCGTTCTAAGCCTTTCTTCAGAGTTCAACTCCTTAAAAATTACCTGTTATGCTTATCAAAATATAACAACAGTTTCCAACGCACTCATTGCGGAAAATCCACCAAAGAATTCCTGAGTCTTAAGTCTTGAGCTATGAGTGAAAATACTTGTTACTCATAGTTCAAGACTCAGTACTGAAACTTAGGCGACGTTAGCAAAGAGTTCTCCAAAACTTTTTGTGGGAGCGTTTTCCTTAGCAACAATCTCCACAATTTTATTTTTTGCTGCTGATTCAAACAGCGCCTCAACACAAACCTGAGCGACTTTCTGTCGGGGAATGCTACCCTCGAACAATGTATCAGCACTTTGCATCACAACTTGGTTAGAGTTATCTTCATTTTTTAAACCACCAGGTCGCACAATTGTATAGTTCAGACCGCTTTTCTGGATGTACTCTTCAGCTTGCTTTTTCCAATACAAAATCAGCCAGAACAAGTTCAAGGGGTGAAAAAACTGGGAAGCCGCCAACGAAGAAACCAAGACAAAATGCTCAATTCCTTTAGCTTTTGCTGCATCTACCAAATTTTTAGTTCCTTCACAATCTACCTTATAAGGTCCAGTTGGATCAAAACTTGGTTTTGCGCCAGTGGCACATAGTAGTACTGTACAATCTTCCAAAGCAGCAGACAGGCTTTCTGGGTTGAACACATCCCCCATGACCAATTCGGCATCAGTGCCTAGAATACTCCTTGCTTTTTCTAAATCCCTGACTAATGCACGAACGGGAATATTCCGCGCTATGAGTTCTTGCACTATCCGGCGACCTGTTTCACCTGTTGCCCCTGCTACTAATGCTTTCATGAGAAACGCTATCCTGGAAACCTAGTATCTGTTTTTCAGTTTCCTATTTTAGAGATTTTACAAGAGATTTAGATGAACCACATGACAGATGATTGAGATTCCGCCAAAATGAAATTTGGTATGAAACTTTTTACTTACCACGGAAATTATTCATTTACATAAACGTTCTAACTCTTGAAGAACGTTTCTATGCTTTCAAACCAGCCGGATTATCAATCCTTTGACACAACTGAAGCAATTTTATCTATGACATCGACCCAAGAAACTGGAGACATCACCCAAGAAGCAGTAGGAACACCAACACGGTTTTACGGTCGTTATAACGACCATATGGAAATGTATGCCACACCTGGAACTGTTGCTGAATACCTCAATAATCACGCCTCATGGTTTTCGCGCTGTGCTGATCCCATGAAGGTGGAACCCTTGGGGAAAAATGGATATGCCTTAGTCATTGGTCGTTTTGGTTCTTTTGGTTACGAAGTAGAACCAAAAATTGGTTTGGAACTATTACCACCAGAGGAAGGAGTTTATCGAATCTGCACTATCCCGATTCCTGACTACCATACTCCTGGTTACAATGTGGATTATCGTGCTGCGCTGCGATTACAAGAAAATGTAGCAAACGATTCTTCCGCCTGCTTAAGTGAAATGACACAGGTGGAGTGGGAATTGGATCTCAGTGTTTATATTCACTTTCCCAAGTTTATTCAACGAGTACCCAAGTCTTTGGTTCTATCTACAGGTGAACGTCTACTGAACCAAGTTGTCCGCCAAGTTTCCCGCCGCTTAACTCGCAAGGTGCAGGAAGATTTTCATCAGTCTTTGGGCATTGCTTTTCCTACTTATCCCAAGAAAAAGCGGTGAACTACCCCACCCTGGCAAAGCCTGAGGGTGGGGACTTCCACGTCACTAGGACTTACACACGCTCACAAATTGACCATCATGTGAATAACGAGATTTGGTCGTTCCAGACTGTTGGCGATCTGCGCTCCGCGCAGCAGCGTTTGCGCAGCGCCCCCTTAGGGGCTAGCTATCGCCTAAAACAGAT